>JAOPXU010000121.1 GCA_025964985.1 Nocardioides sp. | reverse complement strand
GGCCACGAGCACGGTGACGGCCGCACCGAAGCGGTGCCGGCGCTGCCAGCGGTCGAAGGCCGGCACGAGCAGCAGCGCGACCAGGCCGAGGTGGCCCCAGACGAGGACCTCGAGGAACCAGAAGTGCCAGTCGTCGGTCCAGGTGTCGGAGCCGACCGACTGGTTGAGGAACAGGGCCGTGGTCGGCTGGTAGTCGCCGGTGACCGCGCCGACGCCCGCGATCCACACGGCCGCGGGCACAGCGACCGAGGCGAGCCCGCTCAGCACCCGGCGCACGCGACGGCGGCGTCCCTCGACGCCGAGGGCGAAGCGGGCCACGTTGTAGCCGGCCACGGCGAGCAGGACGTGCGCCCCGCCGAGGACGAGGAGCAGGTCGGTGTGGGAAAGGACGATCATCACGATCGCCACCGCGCGCAGCAGCGACGGGACCTCGACGGGCGTCAGGCGCCGCCGCGGTCGTCGGGCGGTGGCGGCGAGGTCGCGGAGACTGCGGTGGTGCCAGTCGTCGGGCAGGTGGTCCAGGCGCCGGCCGAGCCGGGTCGAGACCTCGACGAACGACAGCGAGTCGCCGCCCAGGCTGACGAAGCTGTCGTCGACGGTCGCGTCGGGGCGGGCCAGGACGACGGCGTAGAGGTCGCGCAGCGCCGCGGCGGTGGCCGGGCTCCGATCCTCGTCGTCGGTGCCCGCGACGGCGTCGGCGGCGGTCGCGTGGCGGCGCAGGGCCGCGTGGTCGACCTTGCCGCGCGCGGTGGTCGGCAGCGCGCTGAGGGTGTGGACGCGCACCGCGCTCGGCGGCAGGCCGGAGGCCTGGACGAGCGCCCGGCGTACGTCGTCGGCGGCGCGGGGCCGGTCGACGAAGGCGTGCAGGTGGTCGCCGACGGTGACCAGCGCCGTGCGGTGCGGGGCGCCGGCCTCGAGCCGGTCGAGGTCGAGGCGCAGGCCGAACACCTTGGCGTGGCGGTCGAGGCGGCCGAGCACCTCCCACAGCCCGTCGTCCGCCTGCCGGGCCAGGTCGCCGGTGCGCAGCTCGACGAGCTCGGCGCCGCGGGCCAGGTCGGCGGGCCCCTCGGCGTAGCCCATCATCACGTTGGGGCCGGTGTAGACGAGCTCGCCGCTGCCGTCGTCGGCGCCCTCGACCGGCGCGAGGCGGAAGTCGCCGCCCAGCACCGGTACGCCGATCGCCTCGGGCCGGCTGCTCGCGAGGCCGGGCGGGAGGTAGGCCATCCGCGCGGTCGCCTCGGTGGCGCCGTACATGACGTAGAGGTCCCAGCCGGCGCGCCGGCCGAGCGCCGCGAAACGTCGGACGGCGTCGGGCGCGAGTCGCCCGCCGGCCTGGGTGACGTAACGCAGGTCGGGCAGGTCGCGCGCGGCGAAGCCACCGGCGTCGAGGAGGTCAAAGGTGTAGGGCACGCCGGCGAAGCCGGTGACGCGGGCCGAGGCGGCGAGGTCCCAGAAGCAGCGGTCAGCCACGGACAGGTCGGTGAGGACCACGGCGGCACCGGCGACGAGGTGGCTGGTCAGGACCGAGAGCCCGTAGCAGTAGTGCAGCGGCAGCGAGGTGATCGCACGGTCGTGCGGGGTGAGGTCGAGGTAGTCGGCGATGCTGCGGGCGTTGGCCAGCACGTTGGGGCGCGAGAGCCGCACCAGCTTGGGCGAGCCGGTCGAGCCCGACGTCGACAGCAGCAGCGCGAGGTCGGGGTGCAGGTCGGCGCCGCGGACGCCGGCGTAGCGCTCGGCGATCTCGTGGTGGCGCTCGGCGTCGTCGGCACCGAGGAGGACGACCGGGTGGTGCCCGGCCCAGGCGGCGAGCAGCCGGACGACGGTCGCCACGTCGTTGCGGGCCTCCAGCACCACGACCCGGCGCTCGGGGCCGAGCAGCACGGCCTCGCGGCGTACGGCGTCCGCGAGCTCGGCGTAGGTCAGCGAGGTGTCGGCGGCGCACAGGGCGACGGCGTCGTCACGACCGCCGAGCAGCGCCAGGTCGAGGTCGTGGCGGGGCTGCGGGAGCGTGGTCACGGGGTGCCCTCCCGCGCGAAGGCGACCACCTCGCCGACGACGTGCAGCCCGACCCGGTCGCCGTGCGCGGGCACGACGCCCGACGGCGTGCGGGCCACGACGACCTCGCCGGAGTCGAGCCGGACGCGCACGGTGGCGTCGTGGCCGAAGAAGCTGGCGTCGACGACCTCGGCGGCGACGCCGGAGCCGGGACCGGTGACCTGCACCTGCTCGGCGCGCACGGCCAGCCGCACCGGGCCGGACGGCGCCCCGACGCGCAGCTCGACCTCGCCGAGCGCGCAGCGGGCGGTCCGGCCGGTGGCGTCGCCGGGCAGCAGCACCGACAGCCCGAGGAACGACGCGACGCGCTCGTCGGCCGGTGAGAGGTAGACGTCGGCGGGCGCCGCGACCTGCAGGAACGCGCCCTCGTGCATCACCGCGACCTGGTCGGCCAGCGAGAGCGCCTCGCCCTGGTCGTGGGTCACCACGAGGGCCGCGGCGTCACGCGCACGCAGGGCGCGTACGACGGCCCGCCCGGTCTCCTCGCGCAGCCCGGCGTCGAGGGACGAGAAGGGCTCGTCGAGCAGGACGAGCGGCGGGCGCGGGGCCAGGGCCCGGGCCAGCGCGACGCGCTGCTGCTGGCCGCCGGAGAGCTCGTGGGGGTAGCGCGACGCCATCGCGGCGGGCAGCTCGACGAGGTCGAGCAGCTCGCCGACGTCGGCGCGGGCGGAGCGGCGGGCCGCGCGCGGCAGGCCGAAGACGACGTTGGCGGCGACGTCGAGGTGCGGGAACAGCCCGCCCTCCTGCGGCACGTAGCCCAGGCCGCGGTCGCGGGCGGGCACCGGGCGGCCGGACCCGACGACCGGGCGGCCGGCCACGCTGATCGACCCGCTGCGCGGGCTCACGAAGCCGGCGACCGTGCGCAGCAGCGTCGTCTTGCCGCAGCCCGACGGGCCGAGGATCGCGGTGACGCCGCCGGCCACGGTGAGGTCGAGGTGGCGCAGGACTGGCGTGGTTCCGTAGGCGACCTCGAGGCCGCGGACCTCCAGGGCGCTCATGCGCGGGGTCCGAGCGTGACGCGGCTGAGCAGCCAGGTGGCCGGCACCGACAGCAGCACGAGCACCAGCGCGTAGGGCGCGGCGGCGCCGTAGGCGACCGAGGAGGCGTCGGACCAGAAGCGGGTGGACAGCGTGTCGGTGCCGATCGGCGAGAGCAGCAGGGTGGCGGTCAGCTCGGTCGAGACGGCGAGCGAGACCAGCGCGACGGACGCGGCGAGGCCGGGTGCGATCAGCGGCACCGTGACCCGGACGGCGGCCGCCGCGGCCGAGCAGCCGAGCGTGCGGGCGACGTCGTCGAGGTGGGGCGGCACCAGCTCGAGGGAGGCGCGCACACTGACCACCGCGCGGGGCAGGAAGAGCATCGCGTAGCCCAGCAGCAGCACCACGACGCTCTGGTAGAGCGCCGGCACCGTGCGGATCGAGACGGTGACCAGCGCGAGGGCCACGACGATGCCGGGCAGGGCGCCGGTGACGTAGGTGGCGCGCTCGATGAGCGTGGTCAGCGGGCCGCGGTGGCGCACCGCGAGCCACACCACCGGCACGGCGAGCGCGGTCGCGACCAGCCCGGCCGCGGCCGCGAGGCCCACGGTGGTGCCGGCGGCCGAGACCAGCTCGGCGACGTCGATGCCGGCCGAGGAGCTGCGCACGAGCCAGCGGACCAGGCTGAAGAGGGGGACGCCGAGCGAGAGCAGCGCCAGGAGGCCGAGGCCGGCCAGCACCGCCGGCGTACGCCGTCCGAGGGCGATCCGCTCGGCCGGGCGACTGGTGCCCGCGCCGACCCGTGCGCGCCGGCCACGACCGCGCAGCAGCAGCTCGACGAGCAGCAGGAGCAGGCAGAAGCCGACCAGGATGACCGCGAGCAGCGTGGCCTGCGGGCCGTTGAAGACGGTGGCGTACTGCTGGAGGATCGAGGTGGTCAGCGTCGGGTAGTTGAGCAGCTGCAGGGCGCCGTACTCGGCGAGCAGGTGGAGGCCGACGAGCAGCGCGCCGCCCAGCACCGCCGGGCTGATGGCCGGCAGGGTCACGCGCAGGAACACCGCGGCCGGACGGTGGCCGAGCGAGGCCGCGACCTCCTCGACCCCGGGGTCGAGGCGGCGCAGCGCGGCGACCGTCGGCAGGTAGACGAACGGGTAGTAGGACAGCGTCACGACCAGCACCGCGCCGGCGTAGCTCTGCACGGCGTGGGTGGTGGAGACCCAGCCGTAGCCGTTGACGAACGCCGGGACGGCGAGCGGCGCGCAGAGCACGCCGTGCCACCAGCCGCCCCCGGGCAGGTCGGTGCGCTCGACCAGCCACGCGCCGGCCACGCCGACGACGACGCTGAGCAGCGTGCCGGCGACGAGCAGCCGCGTGGTGTTCCAGAGCAGCTCGCCGATGCGCGGGCGGAACAGGAAGTCGCTCGCCTCGCCCGGGCCGAGCTCGGCGGTCGTGAAGACGACGTAGGCCAGCGGCACCAGCGTGAAGGCCGCCACCGCCAGCCCGATCGCCAGGAGCGGGAACGGCGCAGCGCCGCTGCGTCGTGGTGTGCCCTGCGGTGCCGGTGCCGACGACGGCGGGAGTGCTGGAGGAGCCGTGACGCTCAGAGGAAACCGACTTCGGTCATGAGCGACACCACCTGCTCGGCGTCGAGGTCGGAGACGTTGACGGCCGGCGGCTCGAGCTCGGACAGCGGCTTGACCGGCGCGGCGAGCTCGACGGCCGGGTTGAGCGGGTACTCGAGCGCGTAGCTGTCGGCCAGCGCCTGCTGCCCGGTCTCCTGGATGAGGAAGTCGAGGAACTGCTCGGCCTCGGTCTTCTGGTCGCTGGAAGCCAGGATGCCGGCGCCGGAGACACTCACGAACGCGCCCGGGTCCTCGTCGCCGAAGAAGTAGAGCTCGCTGTTGTCGCTGACGTCGCCCTGCTCGGCCAGGTCGCGGTACCAGTAGTAGTGGTAGATGATCCCGACCTCGGACTCGCCGGAGTCGACGGCCTCGAGCACGACGTTGTTGCCGTCGTAGACGGTGCCGTTGGCCTTGATGCCCTCGAGCCAGGCGCGGGTGGCCTCCTCGCCCTCGAGGTCGAGGACGGCGGCCACGATGGCCTGGAAGTCGGCGCCGGTCGGGGAGAACGAGATGCGACCCTCCCACTCGGGCTCGGCCAGCTCGAGGATCGAGTCGGGCAGCTCGGCGGCGTCGACGAGGTCGGTGTTGTAGACCAGGACGGTCGAGCGGGCGACGAAACCGGTCCACATCCCGCTGGTCGGGCGGTACTGCTCGGGGATCGGCGCGACCAAGGCGTCGTCGAGCGGCTCGAAGAGTCCCGCGGCCTCGACCTGCGACATCGCCGGGGAGTTCTCGGTGAGGAACACGTCGGCCGGCGACGCCTCGCCCTCCTGGACGAGCTGGTTGGACAGCTCGAGGTCCTTGCCGTTGCGCAGCTCGACCTCGATGCCCGTCTCCTCGGTGAACTTCGGGGCGAGCTCGTCGAGCAGCTGCTCGTGCTGGGCGTTGTAGACGGTGAGCTTGTCCACGTCGTCGTCTCCGCCGCACGCAGCGGTCAGGAGGGACGACGCGACCACGGCGGCGACGAGGGCAGGCAGGCGGCTCACGGGGACCTCACAAGCGGGGAAGGGAAGCCTCACCATACTCCGTGCCGACCACCCTCGTGGTGTCGTCCCGGACACACGGGAGCCGCGCTGGGGCGGGCCGGGCCGGGGTCGTGTGCCCGAGGCCGGTCCAGGCTCAGTCGTGGGGCACACGACCGTGTCCCCGGAGTCGGCCGCGACGGCCGGCCGGGCTCAGTCGCCGGTGGCGACCGGCTTGTCGAGGTTGCTCCACTGCGACCAGGAGCCGGGGTAGAGCGCGGCCTCGTGGCCGGCGAGGGCCAGGGCGAGGACCTCGTGGGCGGCGGTGACCCCGGAGCCGCAGTAGGCGGCGACGGGCGAGCCGTCGCCGACGCCGAGCGCGTCGAAGCGGGCCCGGAGCGCCTCGGGCGGCAGGAAGGTGCCGTCGGGCGCGAGGTTGTCGATCGTCGGGGCGCTGACGGCGCCGGGGACGTGGCCGGCCTTGGGGTCGACCGGCTCGGTCTCGCCGCGGAAGCGCTCGCCGGCGCGGGCGTCGAGCAGGGTGCCGGCGGCGGCGAACGCCTCGACGTCGTCGAGGTCGAGGACCGGCAGTCCTCCGGACGTCAGCACCACGTCGCCCGGCACGGGCACCACGTCGTCGGTCGCCAGCCCGCCGCCGGCGGCGGTCCAGGCGGCCAGTCCCCCGTCGAGCAGCCGCACGTCGCCCAGCCCGGCCCAGCGCAGCAGCCACCAGGCGCGGGCGGCGGCCAGGCCGCCGTTGTCGTCGTAGGCGACGACGGTGCTCGTGGGGCTGCCGGCCCGCACGCCCCACCGGCGGACGGCGTCCTGCAGGTCGGCGAGCGAGGGCAGCGGGTGGCGGCCGTCGGTCGGCTCGCCGTGCGAGGCCAGCTCGGTCTCGAGGTCGACGAAGACGGCGCCGGGCACGTGGCCGGTCAGGTAGGTCGCGTGGCCCGGCGGCCCGCCGAGCCGCCAGCGGACGTCGAGGACGACGACGTGCCCACCGCCGCCGGCCAGCAGGTCCGCGAGCCGGGCCGCGGTGACGAGGTGCTCCACGGCGCCAGTCTCGGGGAGAACACCACCCCTTTGCCAGGGCTAGGGTCCCGGCGGGACGGGTACCAGCAGGTCATGAGCCAGCCCACGCCCGACCGCCTGCCCGCCGACCAGCTCCCGCCCGGCGCCGTACGACGATCCGGCAAGTGGGCCGTCGGCAACCGCGAGGGCGAGCTGTTCGCGGTGTCGCGGATCTGCCGCCACCAGCTCGCCGACCTGTCGCAGGGCAGCATCGACGCCGACGGGTGCCTGGTCTGCCCCTGGCACCAGAGCACGTACGACGTGAAGACCGGGGAGATGACCAGCGGTCCGAAGGGCTTCCTCGGCTACCACGGCAAGGCACCGGGCTACGACCGGTTCGTGCTGGCCTACGGCCGCAAGCTCAAGCTGCGGGTGCGTCAGGTGCTGCGCCGCGGCGACGACATCGTCGTCGAGGACTGAGCCTCCGGCTCGAGCTCGTGCGGCGAGACCGTGCCGCGCAGCCGACGTGACACGGCGTAGCTCGGTCCGCGCACGCGGCGCTGCCAGTCGTAGACCTCCAGGCCGCTCGGAGCGGCGCCGACGGCGTCGAACGACAGGTCCAGGTCGCGCCCGGGCTCATCGGCCAGCCCGATCTCGGCGAACGGCGTCCAGGACGAGCGCGGCCGGGCCCAGGAGAGCTCCCAGGTGGTCTCGCTAGTCGGCCGGGCGCCGAGCAGGACCGGACCGGTCGGGGTGCGGTAGGGCAGCAGCGTGCCGAGGAACGGGCCGCGGTGGAGCCGCGACGGCTTGAACAGCCAGCGCGAGACCGCCCCCTGCCCGGTCCCTGCGAACAGCACGTCGGCGTGCGGCTGGGGACCGTCGGGCGTCGGGACGCGGATCGCCAGGCCGTTGACGTCGGGCCACCCCGCGGGCAGCCCGACTGAGCGCGAGAAGCGGACGAGCACCTCGTCCTCCCCGGCCTCGTCGAGGAACGCCGCGCCGGTGGCCGCGCCGCCGTGGCGGCGCAGCGTGGCGACCAGCACCTCGCCGCGCGGGTGCATCGGCTTGGCGGCCGGGCGCACGTCGATGACCGCGATGACGCCGGCGACCGCCCGCCCGGCGCCGGTCGTCGAGGCCCGGGCGAGTCGGGTGGCGAGCGTCGAGCGCTGTTCGTCCTCAGTCATGGCTCCAGCCCACCAGCGCCGGACCCGTCCTGCCGTCCCCTCCGGGGGTGAGTCAGCCCTCCCCCAGCCGCCACGACGCGAGCACCCGCGACCGTCCTGGCTCGTACCACGCGAGGTCCAGCCGCTCGGCCCGGCAGCGCGCCGGCAGCACCGGCCCGAGCGCGGCGCGCGTCGAGGCGACGCTGACCCCCGCCTCGTCCGAGACGACGTCGAGGGTGAGGTGGGCGACGACGAGGTCGAAACGGCCGGCGTACGGCGGGTGCTCGGGGAACGCCGCGTGCACCCGCGCGGTCAGGTCGTCGAACGGCGCGGCCGGCTCGGGCCGCAGGTGCACGAGGCCGTCGGCGAACGTGTGCAGGTCGTCGAGCACGAACCCGAACGGCTCCGTCGCCGCCGCGATCCCGGCGACCGCTGCCAGGTCGGTCGGCGACGGGTCGTCGACGAACGGCCCGAGCACCGTGACGTGGGCGTGGCTGAACGCCGGGTCGGGCGAGACGTACGCCGGGTCGTAGTGGGCGTAGCGCCCGCGCACGAACTCCTCGAGCGCCGGTACGGCGACCTGCAGCACGGTGTGGCCGGGGTGACCGGGGTGCGAGTCCACCTGGATAGCCTCCTCGGGCCCGTCGCGCCGTCCGCGGAGGGCCCCGCGCGCCCACCAGGAGGAACCATGCCCGACCGCGAGCCGGTGGCCGCCCCCGACGCCGAGACCCACCGCGCCGCCGCCGAGCGCCTCGCCGGGCTGGCCACACCGGCCGGCGCCCTCGGCCGCCTCGGCGACCTCGCGGTCTGGTGGTCGGCCACCCAAGGCGAGGTCCCGCCGCCGGCGCTGGACGGCGGCGACGACGTGCGGCTGGTCATCTTCGCCGGTGACCACGGGGTCGCCGCCCACGGCGTCAGCGCCTACCCGCCGGAGATCACCGGCGCGATGGTGCGCACCTTCGTCGCCGGCCACGCGGGCGTCTCGGCCCTGGCCATCGCCCACAGGGTCGCGGTGCGGGTGCTCGACCTCGGGGTCGACGACGACCTGGTCGGCGTGCCCGACGAGGTCCGCGCCCACAAGGTGCGGCGCGGCTCGGGCGCGATCCACCTCGAGGACGCCCTCACCGCCGACGAGACCACCCGCGCCCTGGAGGCCGGACGCGCCGTCGCGCACGAGGAGATCACCGCCGGCGCCCGGCTGCTGCTCACCGGTGACATGGGCATCGGCAACACGACCCCCGCCGCCGCGCTGGTCGCCGCCGGGCTCGGCGTACGGGCCGAGGACGTGGTCGGACGCGGCATCGGCGTCGACGACGCCGGCCTGGCCCGCAAGAAGGAGGTCGTGGCCGCGGCCCTGGCCCGCGGGGGCGACCGCACGCAGGACCCCGTCGAGACCCTGACGGCACTCGGCAGCGCCGACCTCGCCGCCACGGTGGGCTTCCTCGAGGCCGCCGCGCGCGCCGGGGTGCCGGTGCTCCTCGACGGGCTGATGTCGGTCGCCTGCGCGCTGACCGCCGAGCGGATGGCGCCCGGCGCCGCCGCCTGGTGGGCCGCCGGCCACCGCTCCACCGAGCCCGCCCAGTCGCTCGCGCTCGCCCACCTCGGCCTGGAGCCCTTGCTCGACCTCGGGCTGCGCCTCGGCGAGGGCAGCGGCGCGGTGGCCGCCGTACCGCTCGTGCGCAGCGCCGCCGCCCTGCTGCGCGACGTCGCCCTGCTCGCCGAGCTCACGGGGCCCACCGGGTGAGGGACTCCTGGCGGCTCGCCGTCGGCACCCTCACCGCGATCCGCGTCGCTCCCCCCGGCCGCGTCGACCGCTCGACCGCCCGCGGGGCGATGCTGCTCGCGCCGCTCGCGGTGGTGCCGCTGGCGGTGGTCGTCGGCCTGCTGCTCTGGGCCGGCGGCCGCGCCGACGTACCGCCGCTGGCCGTGGCCCTGGTCGCGATCGGCGTGCTCGCCGCGGGCAGCCGCGCGCTGCACTGGGACGGGCTGTCCGACGTCGCCGACGGCCTCACCGCCTCCTACGACCGCGAGCGCTCCCTGGCCGTGATGAAGTCCGGCACGGCAGGTCCCGCCGGCGTCGTGGCGGTCGTGGTGGTGCTCGGCGTCCAGGCCGCCGCACTGTCGTCGTACGTCGGGTCCTGGCGGCACGCGCTGCTCGCCGGGGTCCTGGTGTGCCTGTCGCGTTGCGCGCTCTGGCTCGTGTGCGCGGCCCCGGTGCCGGCGGCGCGGCCCGACGGGCTCGGCGTCGGCTTCACCTCGACGATCCCGCTGCCGGTCGCGGTGCTCGGCGGCCTGCTGCTGGGTGTCCTGCCGGCGGTGCTCGTGGTGCTGCTCGTCCTGCGTTGCGCACGCCGCTTCGGCGGCGTCACCGGCGACGTCATGGGCGCCTCGATCGAGGTCGCCCTGGCGGCGCTGCTCGTCGGGCTGTCCTGGCTCTAGATCCGCAGCACCCGGCCGGCGACGACCAGGTGCACCTCGTCGCAGACCGTGCCGAAGCGCTGGTTGACCGACCCCAGCAGGTCGCGGAACAGCCGCCCCGACCGGTGCTCCGGGACGACCCCGAGCCCGACCTCGTTGGTCACCAGCACCACGTCGCCGCGCATCGCCGCGACCGCCTCGTCGACCAGCCCGTCGAGCCAGGCGGCGAGCTCGTCCTGCCCGTCGTCCCAACGCCCGGCCTCGTCGATCACACCGGTCAGCCAGGTGCCCAGGCAGTCGACGAGCACCGGCTGCGCGGTGTCCAGCGCCACCGCCAGGTCCCTCGTCTCCACCGTCTCCCACGACGCCGGCCGCCGGTCCTGGTGCCGCTGCACGCGCTCGGCCCAGTCGGCGTCGTCGACCGCCGGCCCGGCCGCCACGTAGCGCACGCCCTCGACGTCGGCGTACAGCGCCTCCGCGTGCCGCGACTTCCCCGAGCGCACCCCACCCGTCACCAAGACCCTCATCGAGACCCATCCTGACGCCTCGACGTACGGCGCCACCACACGTCGGTCCTAGCGGGACCTCCTCGACAACGTGCGCACACGTCGGTCGAGGAGGTCGCCCCGCGACCGTCACGAGACCACACCACCGCAGCGTCCGTGCGAGAGCCGACCTGCACCTGCGGACGAATGGTCTCGTGACGGTTCCTAGCGGAGCCTCCTCGACCAACGTGCGCGCACCACCGCAGGGGCAGCGCATCCCCACCACACGTCGGTCGAGGAGGTCGCCCCGCGACCGTCACGAGACCACACCACCGCAGGGTCAACTCGACCAACGAGCGCACGCTTGTGGGTGGGACCCTGGGCCCATGACGTACGTCAAGATCTGCGGCCTGCGCACCACCGCCGACGTCGACGCGGCGGTGGCGGCCGGGGCCGACGCGGTCGGGGTGGTGATGAGCGGGCGCAGCCCGCGCCACGTCGAGCCCGAACTCGCCCGCACCCTCGCCGACCACGCGGCCGGGCGTGCCACGACCGTGCTCGTCGTCAACGACCTGCCCGTCGTCGAGGCGATCGTCCGGGCCCAGGCGGCCGGGGTCGACGTCCTGCAGCTGCACGGTCCCGGCTACGACCACGCCGACTTCGCGGCGTGCGAGCAGGCAGGCGTGCGCACCTGGCGCGCCACCTCCCTCGCCCACGACCCGGACCCTCAGGTCGGCGGTCACGGCGAGGAGGCGCTGCTGCTCGACTCCCCCGCGCCCGGCTCGGGCCACCGGTGGTCGGCGGCCGACCTGCGCACCCGACCCGAGGGCCACTGGCTTTTGGCCGGCGGCCTCGATCCCGACAACGTCGCCGACGCGGTCACCGAGCTCGGGCCGTGGGGCGTCGACGTGTCGAGCGGGGTCGAGGGCAGCCGGGGGGTCAAGGACCGCGACCGGATCAGGGCGTTCGTGGCCGCCGTTCAGCGCCTCGACGGCACCCGGTCGAGCGTGCAGTCGCCGCAGAGCCCGAACCCCGGGGCGAGGTAGAACAAGCAGCACGTCCGCCGTCGTACGCCGACCCGCGGGTCGGCCGCGAGGAGCCCGGCCAGCGGCGCCTGCTGCAGCAGCCACGAAACGACGTCGACCGACTCGGGCAGGGCGTAGAGGCGCGGGACCGCGACCAGGCTGGCCGCGACGTTGCCCCAGTGCAGCAGGGGCGAGAGCGGGAGCCGGTCGACCAGCGGGGCGAGCACGGCGAGCACCACCTCGCGCAGGTCGTCGGCCGTGACGTCGGTCAGCCCGCGCGCACCCCGCACGCCCAGCACCACCGACCCGTCGTCGTCCCGCGCACACACGGCGGACGGGTCGACCACCAGCCCGTGCCGCACGGCCGGCACCACCGTCAATGACCACAGGCGCGACGCGACGCCCATCGAGACCGCCGAGCGCCCGGCCCGCAGCGACGTGCGCGCGTCGCCGCCGAGCCGCCGGCCGACCCGCTCGGGCAGGCCGGAGCCGACGAGGTCGAGCAGGTCGGTGTAGCGGTCGTCGGGGGCCAGGTCGGGCGGCCAGGCCGTCTCCGCTCCGATGGCCGCGACGACCGCCTCGCTGGGGGCGGCGCGCACCCCTAGCCCGCGCGGGCGGCCAGCCGCTGCCAGGTCGCGACGACGGTGTCGGGGTTGAGCGACATCGACTCGATGCCCTGGTCGAGCAGCCAGTCGGCGAGGTCGGGATGGTCGGAGGGGCCCTGGCCGCAGATGCCGACGTACTTGCCGCGCGCCTTGCAGGCCTTGATGGCCAGCTCGAGCATGTGCAGCACGGCCGGGTCGCGCTCGTCGAAGCCGTCGGCCACCAGGGCCGAGTCGCGGTCGAGGCCGAGGGTCAGCTGGGTCATGTCGTTGGACCCGATGGAGAACCCGTCGAAGTGGTCGAGGAACCGGTCGGCCAGCACGGCGTTGGACGGCACCTCGCACATCATCACGACCTTGAGGTCGTTCTCGCCGCGCACGAGGCCGTTCTTGGCCAGCAGCGCGATGACGCCCTCAGCCTCCTTGAGCGTCCGGACGAACGGGATCATGATCCAGACGTTGGTCAGGCCCATCTCGTCGCGCACGTAGCGCAGCGCCTCGCACTCCATCGCGAAGCAGTCGGCGAACTCGGCCGACAGGTAGCGCGAGGCCCCCCGGTAGCCGATCATCGGATTCTCCTCGTCGGGCTCGTAGAGCTCCCCGCCGACGAGGTTGGCGTACTCGTTGGACTTGAAGTCGCTCATCCGCACGATCACCGGGTACGGCGCGAACGCCGCAGCCAGCATCGAGACACCCTCGGCGACGCGCTGCACGAAGAAGTCGCGCGGCGAGTCGTACGCCGCCACGGCGGTCTCGACCTCGGCCTTGAGCGCCCCCTCGAGCCCGCCCTCGGCCAGGTCGAGCAGCGCCTTGGGGTGGATGCCGATCTGGCGGTTGATGACGAACTCGAGCCGCGCCAGGCCGACGCCGCGGTGGGGCAGCTGGGCGAAGGAGAACGCCTGCTCGGGGGTGCCGACGTTCATCATGATCTTGACCGGCACCTCGGGCATCGCGTCGAGCTCGGTGCGCTCGACGCCGAACTCGAGGATGCCGTCGTAGACCAGGCCGGTGTCGCCCTCGGCGCACGAGACGGTGACCTCGGCGCCGTCGGCCAGGGTCTTGGTCGCGTCGGTGGTGCCGACGATCGCGGGGATGCCGAGCTCGCGGGCGATGATCGCGGCGTGGCAGGTGCGGCCGCCGCGGTTGGTGACGATCGCCGAGGCCCGCTTCATGATCGGCTCCCAGTCGGGGTCGGTCATGTCGGCGACGAGCACCTCGCCGTCACCGAACTCGTGCATCTGGTCGACCGTGCGCAGCACCCGCACCGGGCCGGCGCCGATCTTCTGCCCGATGGCGCGGCCCTCGACGAGCACGGTGGCGTCCTTGGTCGCCGACTTCTCGATGGAGAACCGCTCGAGCGCGCCGGTACGCCGAGACTGCACGGTCTCGGGACGCGCCTGGAGGATGTAGATGAGCCCGTCGACGCCGTCGCGTCCCCACTCGATGTCCATCGGGCGGCCGTAGTGCTCCTCGATGACCAGCGCGTGTGCGGCCAGCTCGGTGACCTCCTCGTCGGTCAGCGACAGCACCCGCGACTGCGCGGGCTCGACGTCGACGAACTCGGTGGTGCGCCCGACCCGGGCGTCGGAGGTGTAGACCATCTTGGTCAGCTTGGCGCCGACCCCGCGCTTGAGGATCGCGGGGCGACCGGCGCGCAGCGCGGGCTTGTAGACGTAGAACTCGTCGGGGTTGACCGCACCCTGCACGACGCCCTCGCCCAGGCCCCACGCGGAGGTGATGAAGACGGCGTCGGTGAAGCCCGACTCGGTGTCCATCGTGAACATGACGCCCGACGCGCCGACGTCGGAGCGCACCATCTTCTGCACGCCGGCCGACAGCCCGACGTCGGCGTGGGCGAAGCCGTGGTGGACGCGGTAGGCGATCGCGCGGTCGTTGTAGAGGCTGGCGAAGACCTCGCGCACGGCGTGGAGCACCGCGTCGATGCCGCGCACGTTGAGGAAGGTCTCCTGCTGCCCGGCGAAGCTGGCGTCGGGCAGGTCCTCGGCGGTGGCCGAGGAGCGCACCGCGAACGACGCCTCCTCACCCGAGCCGTCGGCGAGCTTCTCGTACGCCGCGCGGATGTCGGCCTCGAGGTCCTCGGGGAACTCCTGCTGGACGACGGCCTCGCGGATCTCGAGACCGACCTCGGCCAGGCGGCGCACGTCGTCGGTGTCGAGGCCGTCGAGCAGCGCGGTGATGCGCTCGGCCAGGCCGGTCTCGCCGATGAAGCGGTGGTAGGCCTCCGACGTCGTGGCGAACCCGTCGGGCACCCGCACCCCGAGGTCGGTGAGGTGGGAGACCATCTCGCCGAGCGAGGCGTTCTTGCCGCCGACGACCTCGAGGTCTTCGAGGCCGATCTCGGAGAACCAGCGGACGTTGCTGCTGGCGGGGTTGCTCGGGGTGCTGCTCATGAGGGGGTGCCTTCCTGGGCGTCACGGGCCTTGACGCGCTCGCGGCTGGGGACCCCGCCGCTGCGCTTGAGGGTCTGCAGGACGAGGGTCGCCATCTCCTCGACCGACTTGGCTGAGGAGTCGATGGTCGGGATCTTGTGCGCGGCGTAGAGCTCGCCGGCCTGGCGCAGCTCCCACCGGCACTGGTCGAGCGCGGCGTACCTGGAGCCGGGGCGGCGCTCGTTGCGCACCCGGCTGAGCCGCTCGACCGTGGTGGTGATGCCGAAGCACCGGTCGGCCAGGTCGCGCACCGGCCGCGGCAGGTCGTCGGACTCGAGGTCCTCCTCGACCAGCGGGTAGTTCGCGACGAACAGCCCGTGCTGGAGGGCGAGGTACATGCTCGTCGGGGTCTTGCCGCAGCGCGAGGGCGCCAGCAGGACGACGTCCGCCCGGTCGAGGGCGCGCAGGCTCTGCCCGTCGTCGTGCTCGATCGTGAACTCCACGGCCGCCATCCGGGTGTTGTAGCGCTTGATGTCGCCGACCCCGTGCAACCGAGATGCGACGTGCATCCCCTTGACGCCGAGGACGGACTCGACCCGAGCCATGTGGAGCTCGAAGAAGTCGATGAGGGGGCAGCGGGTCTTGCGCAGCTCCAGCCGCACCGCGTCGACGGCAGCCGTCGTGAAGGCCAACGGCGTGACCGGCCCGTCCATCGCCGCGTCGAGGACGGCCACCACCCGCCGGGCCTCCTCCACGGAGGAGATGAACGGGATCAGCCGGCGTTCGAAGTGCAGGTCCGGGAACTGGATGAGCAGGGCGTTGCCCATCGTCTCCGCGCTGATGC
>JAOPXU010000337.1 GCA_025964985.1 Nocardioides sp. | reverse complement strand
CTGGCCGGCCCGTCCCCTGCATGGAGACGCCCACACAGGAAACGTGCTCATGACGCCGGACGGACCACTCTGGACCGACTTCGAGGACGTGTGTGTCGGGCCCGTGGAGTGGGACATGGCCTCGATGCTTCCGAGCAACCATTTGCGATGGTCGAGTCGTGGCGGCAGGTCGCGCGAGCCGCAACGCTCGGTGAACACGACTTCGATGCGGGCCTCGGATACGGCCGGCTCTCCCAGGTGCAGTGCATGACCTTGCTTAAGGACGCCTCCGCCGTGGCCCGGGGCCTCGTCGGACTCGACCGCCGCTACTCCAACATCCCCGGCTGGCAGCCGCTCAAGGACGCCGGCTGGCTCGCTCGCGCGGCGGAGACGTGCGCGACCTTCGCCGGGTACGACGAGCCCGACTACACGATCGACCTTCGCGGATGGCAGCCCCGCCGCACTCTCGTTGAGGGACCTGGGCTGCCCGGACTCACGGGCGTACTCCAGGCGCAGCACAACCTGCTTGTTCACCTCGGCGAGTTCCCCGACGCCCGAAGCCTGCGACTCGTCCTCGACTCCCAGCGCATCGTCTCCCGCGACGCAGCCACCCTCGATCCACGCGCCTCGGCCGAGTGGACCGACCGCGCCTCGACCTACCTCCGGCTCATCCACGCGACCCATGACATCGGCGGGATGGTTGGCAACGGCGGCCCTGCCGCTGGCCAAGCGGCCCTCGCAGCGAGCCGTATCGAGCAGTTCAGCCGCGCTGTGCAGGCAGGAACCGCCACCGACGAGTCTGGGGCCCTTCGTCACCTCGCCCAACTCGGGCGCGAGATCGACGAGCGCATCACCCAGGTGATCCAGCAGGGCGCCCGAGAGCGGATCTACTTCGCCCGCGTCCCCTTCCCCCGTGTCGACAAGGACGCGGCTGGCTTCGTGAAGCCGGGCCGACAGCGCTACGTGCCCATGACCGCCGACGTGTGCCAGGAACTCCTTGAATTGGTGCGTAATGAACTGCGCCCCGAGGCTGAGACACCCCGGGCGCCGAAGAAGGCCGCTGCGAGTCGGGAAGAGCTCGCTGCAGCCCTCGTGCATCGACCTGAGGCGCGCCGGGCACAGTCCGGCCCGGCGATGTGATCAGGCGCTAAGTGCCTTGCGCCGTACCGCGGCCAGATCACTTTCGAGCCGATCGAGTGCGGCCTTCAGATCGTCCGCAGGTGCGATCGCCTGCAGCACGAGCATGCGGACGACCGTCGACACCGGGAGGCCGCGCTGGTCGGCGTACTCCGCGAGCTCGTCGAACTCCTCATCCCGAAAGCGGACCTGGAGGTTCTTCGAGCGCGCGGTGCCGCGAGTGACCTTCACGTGCGCCGGCAGCGGCGCGTTCGGGTCGCTGGTTGCCTCGGCCGCCTCAGCCGCTTCGGCCTCTGCTGCGAGCAATTCCTCAATCCCGTTGGTCATCCGCTTCTCCTTCGCTACCCGCGGCGTAGAGCCGTCGGTCCTTCTCGTTTGCTGCCCATCCGTTGACGCCGTACTCGGTCCCGTCGTTCTCCAGAACGATCACGCTGATCACGTCATCCGCCGCGACCGAGAATCCGATGATCCTGACGCTCTTGCCGCTCTCGCTGTTGTAGTCGGGGTCGATCATGACCCGGTTGGGGTCTTCGAGCGCCTCGTCGGCGATCGCTGGCGTGATGCCGTGCTTGCCTTGCATGTAGGCGCCGCGATGTGACCAGTCGACGCGCTCGAACACTCGCCCATCGTAATGCATTGCATTACGATTCGGAAGAGGCGTCGGTTCCACCATGTCGTCGTTCACGGCTGCCCCTCCACTCGCTTCGGGGCAAGCGCCTCCAGGATCTCGGCCGTCACCGGATCGACTGCCTCGTCGGGCTGGATGTAGTGCTCTTTGGTGATCTTCGACGAGGTGTGACCGAGAAGTTCGGCAGCGAGGTCAGGCCCACTTGCCCGATCGAGAACGGTCGCGACCGTGCGGCGGAAGGCGTGCGGGGTGACGCCCTCGATCCCCGCCTCCGACAGCACCGCCCGCAAGCGCCGGCGAATGTTGTTGGTCGTGAGAGGCGTGCCGTTGCGGGTGAAGAACAGCAACTGGTCCGGCCCCTCGGGACCGACGACGACGAGTCGCTGCCGGATAACTTCAGCTGCGAAGCTCGGAACCGACACCACACGTGTCGACTTCTGCGTCTTCGGGTGAGCCTGTCGGTACGTCGGCTTGCCCGCCGGCGAGACGATGGTCCCGCAGATCCGCACCGTGGCCGGCGACACGGTCACGTCGACATCGCACTTGCGGATCGCGAGCACCTCGCCGATGCGGGCAGAAGTGCCCAGCATGGCCTCGATGATCTGCTCCAACTGACCGTCCGGCGGCGGACCCGGCGTTCCTGTCGCGCGGCGCCAACCTCGTGCGGCGTCTCGGATGGCGTCGACTTGCTCAAGAGTCAGCGCCATGGTCTGCGACGGCGGCTTGTGCATCCGGGCGATGCCGCGGACCGGGTTCTCCTTAAGAGCGTCGTACCGGACCGCCAGACCAAAGGCGAGGCTGAGGACCGTTCGCGCCTGCTTGGCCGTGCTGTAACTCTTGGTGGACGCGAGCTTCTTGATGAACTGGTCGACCTTGCGCACATTGATCTCGCGGAGCGTGTGGGACTCGAAGGCCGGCATTACAAGTTGGCGCATATTGCGCTCGTAGAGCGCACGTGTGCTTGGCGCAAGCTTGTCGGTGAGATCGAGATCTGCGAGCCACACCTCGACAAGACGACCGAACGTACTGTCGCCCGACAGGTCTCGGCTGCCGGCGGAAAAGCGATCACGACGCGTGAGCTTCTGCTTGAGTGCGCGCTCGGCAGACTTGCGAGTGCCTCCCGTCGCTTGGACGAGTCGAAGCTGTCCATCGTCGTCGCGGAAGCGCACGCGCGCCTTGATCCTGCCGTTGGGGGCCGGAACGTAGGTGAACTCGCCGAAGGTGCCGATCGCGGTGCGTGGTCGTCCCATCTCAGGTCACCGTCCGTCCGGGTTCCCGCCGGGCCGAACCTCGCGTTGGGCCTCGATCCAGGCGAGAACGTCGCTCTGTGTGAACTTCACATGGCGCCCAACACGGACGCCGCATGGACCCTTGCCGTCGACACGCCAGTCGTAAATGGTCGTGACTGGCACCCCGAGGTACTCCGCAAGGTCCTCGATGCTGAGCAGCGGGTCGAGCCCACTGAGTGGATGCGCTTGGGTCTTCATGACCCGTAGGTGGGCCGGACGCTCCGAGCCGCTCCATGGCAACCCGCGATGCTCCAAGGCAACCGGGCGCACGGACCGCGGATCGCACCTGCTGAACAGGTAGATGATGACTTTGTGATGACCGAGTCAAGTTAGAAAGCTTTCAGGCTCGGTTCCCCAGAGGGAACCGAGCCTGAAATTCGTAGCGGGGGCAGTATTTGAACCTGCGACCTCTGGCTACGAGGTCAAGCCACAGCAAGTCCGATCACGGTGGGTCAACCGCGATCCATCGCCGCCAAGGTGGTCGTCGCGGGCCAAGCAGTCACCCAGCCGCTGAATCTCCATGGCGTCGCTTGCGCGGAGGTTCTCCACAGGCAAGCCGGTTCCCGGTGCACACCTTCAGTCACGAGGGCAAACCTGTTCTCGTTACAACGAAGGAGAACATCATGAGCACGACGATCGACACCAATGTGGAGGGCGGCATCCTCACCATCGACCAAGCTGCGGCGTACCTGTCGATTCCCAAGGCAACGCTGTACACCTGGCGGACTCGGCGAGCGGGCTTCGGGCCGCGAGCCGTGAAGCTGGGCGGGTGCCTGCGCTACCGCCGCTCTGACCTGGACGCCTGGGTCGCCGAGCACGTCGAGACGTTCGACGACATCTCTGCCATGCCCGAGCAGCGAGCAGCGGACGGCGTCTCGCTGTCGCGGGCCAGCCGGCCGCGCTGAAGGGGTGGCGACATGGGACGCGGACGCCCACCGACATCGCTAGGAACCTGGGGGAACATCCGAACGACGCAGGTTCGCGAGGGCGCGTATCGGGCGCACACCCGAATCCGGGACAAGGACGGCGTGACCCGGGAGGTCACGGCGACCGGAACAACCGCCGCGGCGGCAGACCGGGCGCTGCGCGAGAAGCTGGTCGACCGGGCAACACCGACGCAGCAGGCGATCACCGCCGAGACCACCATCGCGAAGCTCGCAGCTCTATGGCTCAAGTACCTGCGTGACGAGGACCGGATCGAGGCAACCACGATCAACGAGTACGAGCGCGTGCTCAACAAGGTCGTCATCCCTGAGTTGGGAGGCCTTCGGCTGCGAGAGGTAACAACCAGTCGGCTGGACCTGTTCCTCGTCCGACTTCGGGCCACGAGCGCGAGCCGCCAGCGGAAGACCAAGGTAGTGATGGGCGCGATGCTGGGGATGGCGGTCCGACACGACGCCCTCACGGTCAACCCGGTCCAGCAGACGTCTCGCATTCACCGGGAGAAGTCCGAGACCCGGTCGCTCACCCTTGAGGACCTCACTACCGTCCGCGAAGCTCTCCGTGTGTGGACGGCCAAGCAGCGGCCGGGACCAAAGGCGTCCAGCGACATGGCGGACATCATCGACCTGATGCTGGCCACGGGAGCGCGGATCGGTGAGGTCCTCGCCCTTCGCTGGACAGACGTCGCAATTGATGCCGACCGCCCGAATCTCACCATCAACGGGACGATCAAGACCGAGCCGGGCAAGGGCACCTATCGCAAGGCCAGCCCCAAGTCTGACTCGAGCGTGAGGACGGTCGTGCTTCCAGACTTCGCCACCGCAGTGCTCAGGCGCCGTCAGGCGGCGGCCCTCGAGAACCCGAACGACGCGGTCTTCCCTACGCGCAACGGCACCTGGCAGCAGGTCAACAACGTCGAGCGCCGCTGGCGGCAGATCCGCAATGACACCGGACTCGACTGGGTCACGCCTCACACGTTCCGCAAGACCGTGGCGACCCTGATCTCGGAGCGGGTCGACGCTGAGACCGCCTCCCAGCAGCTCGGCCACTCTTCCCCCGCGATCACCCGGGAGTTCTACATCTCCAAGCCGGCCATCGCGGCGGACGTTGCCCACGTACTCGAAGAGCTGGCTCGCCCTGAGGACGACTGAGTCGCCGCGCGCTCGCGAATACTTGCGGAATAAGTGCGGAATAGCGCCTTCGGGTTCAAATGAAGAACCGGCCCTGACCCAGCGTTTCCGCTGGTCAGGGCCGGTTTTTCGGTCGGGCTGACAGGATTTGAACCTGCGACCCCTTGACCCCCAGTCAAGTGCGCTACCAAGCTGCGCTACAGCCCGAAGCCCCGTGAGTACCGGAGCCTGAGCACCTTATCGCAGGGCGCGGGCCGGACCGGAATCGGCCTCCAGGGCGTGTCGGGCGGTGGGGTCTGCCCGGACGGCCGGGCGTCTGCTCGTGGTTGGATTCGCGGACCTGTTCCGGTCAGCGGAGCAGGCCCCACCCCCCAGGAGTAGCAGTGTCGGACCAGCCGCCGTTCCAGCCCCCGAACCAGCCGCCTCCGCGACCGACGGAGCCACCTGCGCAGCCGTCGTCGCAGCCGCCCGCGCAGCCGTCGTACGACGCCCCGACGATGGCGCCCGGCTCGCAGGGGTGGAGCCAGCAACCGTCGTCGTACCCGCAGGGCTACTCGCAGGGCTATCCGCCGAGCTACGGGCAGGGCTATCCGCAGAGCCCGCAGCCGGGCTACCCCTCCTCCCCCGGTACGCCGCCGGGCGCGGGTGGCAGGAACACGCCGTGGGGCCTGCTCATCGGGTCCCTGGTGGCGGGTCTCGTCATCGGTGGCGGGGTCGCCGGGGGCGTCGTGGCGCTGACCGCAGGGGACCCGAAGGACAGCGACGAGTACCAGGCGCTGTCCGACGACCTCGACGAGGCGCGCGCCAGCCTGTCGGAGGACTCCGACCCGACGGCCTCGACGTCGCCGGAGTCCCCCGACGCACCGACGGGACCGAGCGAGAGCACCGAGCCCGCCGAGCCCACCGAGCCGTCCGAGCCGTCTGAGGGCGGCGAGACCGGTGGCGGCCGCGAGGTGGACGGGTGGACGCTGACCGAGCCGGAGATCACGGCCGACAGCCTGGACGACTTCCAGGCCACGATGCAGGCGACCAACGGCACGGGCGGTCCGGAGGTGGCGTACTTCGAGGTCACGGTGAGCAAGGGCTCTACAGTGCTCACGGAGATGACGTGCGTCGGCGGCGAGGGTGAGCCGGTCGAGGAGGGCACGACCGTCGACGTGTCCTGCTTCACCTCCGACGACTACACCGACGACTACGACACGGTCGACATCACCGCCGGCTTCTAGGCGGGAGCGGGCTCAGCGGAAGTCGCGCGAGGAGGCCCTGGCCTGCAGGATCGCGCCGGCGCCGGGCACGACGACGTCGATGCCCTCGACCCGGTCGGCGACGAGGTTGGTGACGCCCTCGTTGCGCTCCAGGGTGCCGCGGATGACGACCGCGACGCGGTTGCGGGCGGCCTGGCGGTGCACCTTCATCACCCCGATCGAGCAGACGACGTTGAGCATGCCGGTCTCGTCCTCGAGGTTGAGGAACGTGACCCCCATCGCGGTGCCGGGGCGCTGCCGGTGGGTGATCAGCCCACCCACGTGGACGCGCCGGCCCGACTCGGTGGTCTCGAGGTCGGCGATCGAGCGCACTCCGGCGCGCCGCAGCTCCTCGCGCAGGTGCTCGACGGGGTGCCTCTCGGGCGAGACACCGGTGGCCCACAGGTCGGCCAGCGTCAGCTCGGGCTCGCTCATCCCCGGCAGCATCGGCGCCTCGGGGGCCGGCGTGGTGCCGGGCAGGTGGTCGGCGCTCTCGGCGAACCCGGCCGCCCACAGCGCCTGGCGCCGGTCCATGCCCCAGGAGTCGAACGCCCCCGCCGTCGCCAGCGCCTCGAGCTGCGTCGGCGTCAGACCGGCGCGGCGGGACAGGTCGGTGACCCCGGCGTACGGCGCCTCCTGACGCGCCTCGACGATGCGTCGGGCCACGTCGAGTCCGATCCCCCTCACCGAGTCGAGCCCGAGCCGCACGGCCAGCCGGCCGTCGCGGCGGTGGGCCGGGACCGGGTCGGGGGTGCCGGGGACCCACTCGACCCGGGCGGACCACGGGTTGCAGCACGCAGCGATACCCGTGGGCCCGCCCTGCTCGTCGTCGGCCACCGGCTCGAGCCCGGCCTGGGCGCCGGAGAGCGCGACGTCGGGGCGGCGCACGTCGACGCCGTGGCGGCGGGCGTCACCGACCAGCGACTGCGGGGAGTAGAAGCCCATCGGCTGGTTGCGCAGCAGACCGGCCAGGAACGCCGCCGGGTAGTGCAGCTTGAACCACGAGCTGGCGTAGACGAGCAGGGCAAACGACAGGGCGTGGGACTCGGCGAAACCGAAGTTGGCAAAGGACAGGATCTTGACGTAGATCGCGTCGGCCTTGTCGCCGGTCAGCCCACGACGGGCCATCCCGGCGTAGAGCTTGGCCTTGATCGACTCGATGCGCTCGACCCCGCGCTTGGAGCCCATGGCCCGGCGCAGCAGGTCGGCGTCGTCGCGCGAGCAGTCACCGAGCGCGACCGCCATCGCCATCAGCTGCTCCTGGAAGAGCGGGACGCCGCGGGTGCGCTCGAGGACGGGCACCAGGTCGGGGTGGTCGTAGGTGACCGCCTCCTGGCCGGTGGCGCGGCGGACGTAGGGGTGCACGGCACCGCCCTGGATGGGGCCCGGGCGGATCAGCGCGATCTCGATGGCCAGGTCGTAGAACTCGCGCGGACGCAGCCGCGGCAGGGTGCCGATCTGGGCGCGGCTCTCGACCTGGAAGACACCGATCGAGTCGGCGCGGCACAGCATGTCGTAGACCGCCGGCTCCTCCTTGGGCATCGTGGCGAGCGTCCACGACTCCCCCAGGTGCTCGTCGACCAGGCGCATCATGTGGTCGAGCGCGCCGAGCATCCCCAGCCCCAGCAGGTCGAACTTGACCAGGCCCATCGACTCGCAGGCGTCCTTGTCCCACTGCAGGACGGTGCGCTTGTCCATCCGGCCGCGCTCGATGGGGCAGACCTCGCCGATCGGGCGCTCGGTGAGCACCATGCCGCCGGAGTGGATGCCGAGGTGGCGCGGGGCGCCCATCAGCTCCTCGGCCAGCGCCACGACGTTGGCGGGTACGTCGTGGGCGCCCGGGTCGCCCATGTCGCCGGCGATGACCGACTTCCAGCCGTCGATCTGCTTGGACCACGCGTCCTGCTGGCCCTGGGAGTGCCCGAGCGCCTTGGCCGCGTCGCGCACCGCCATGCGTGGTCGGTAGGCGATGACGTTGGCGACCTGGGCGGCGTTGCGCCGGCCGTAGGTGTCGTAGACCCACTGGATGACCTCCTCGCGGCGGTCGGAGTCGAAGTCGACGTCGATGTCGGGCTCCTCGTCGCGGTGCGCGGAGATGAAGCGCTCGAAGGGCAGCCGGTAGTAGACGGCGTCGACGGCGGTGATGCCGAGGGCGAAGCAGACCGCCGAGCTGGCCGCCGATCCCCGGCCCTGGCACAGGATGCCGCTGCGGCGGGCGAAGTCGACGATGTCGTGGACGATGACGAAGTAGCCGGCGAAGTCCTTCTCACCGATCACCCGGAGCTCGTGCTCCATGCGCTCGCGCGCCAGGCGCTCGTGCGGGACGCCGGCGTAGCGCTCGGCGAAGCCGCGCTCGGCGATGACGCGCAGCCACGAGTCGGCGGTGTGGCCCTCGGGGATCTGCCGCTTGGGCAGGGCCGGGGAGGCCTTGCGCAGGTCGAAGGCGAGCTCGTCGGCCAGGGTGACGGTGCGGCGTACGGCGGTGGGGTGGGCGGCCAGGGCGGTGGCGACCTCGGCGCCGGAGCGCAGGTGGGCCGAGGCCGACAGGTCGAGCCAGCCGTCGAGCTCGGCGAGGCTCCGGCGGGCGCGCACGGCTGCCATGGCCGAGGCCAGCCGGTGGCCGTCGGGGGTGGCGTGGTGGACGTTGCCGGCGGCGACGACGTCGAGCCCGTGGGTGGCGGCCAGGCTGGCCAGGACGGCGTTGAGCTCGTCGGCGCCGGGTCGCGGCGACAGCTCGACCAGCACGTGCTCGAGCCCGAACAGCGAGGTCAGCCGGTCGAGGGCCTCGGACGCCGCCCGCTCACCGCCCTGGACGAGCGCCTGGCGCACCGAGCCCTTGCGGCAGCCCGTGAGCACCACCCAGTGGCCGCGGCCGCGCTCGGAGAGCTCGTCGAGCCGGTAGACGGGCCGGCCCTTCTCGTCGCCGCGCAGGTGGGCGTCGGTCATCGCCGCGGCCAGCCGGTGGTAGCCCTCGACCCCGCGCGCCAGCACCAGGAGGTGGCTGCCCTCGGGGTCGGGGACGCCGTTCTGCGGTGCGCTCAGCCCGAGGGAGAGCTCGGCGCCGTAGACGGTGAGCAGGTCGTAGGCCGCCGCGGCCTCGGCCAGCATCGGGGCGCCGTAGAAGCCGTCGTGGTCGGTGATGGCCAGCGCGTGCAGACCCAGCCGCACGGCCTCCTCGACCAGCTCGGCCGGTGAGCTCGCACCGTCGAGGAAGCTGAAGTTGCTGTGGCAGTGGAGCTCGGCGTAGGGCGTGACCGCAGCCGGCCGGGCGATCGACCGTGCCTCGGTGCGCCCGTGCTTGCGCCGCGAGATCGGGGCGTCGTCGACCCCCGGGAGCCCGCTGAGGCGCGCCTCGAGCTCCTTCCACTTCATGGAGGGGTTGTTCCAGCCCATCAGTCGCCGCCCATCAGTCGTAGCCCGCCTCGAGCGACCAGCCCTGAGGGCCGCAGACCAGCAGCCACGCGCGGCCGTCGGCGCCCACGACCTGGATGCGGGCGGACAAGCCGGTGCCGCCGGACCACCACGACTCGTCGACCGGCCACGGCCCGGCCCAGGACCCGACCGGCTGCCAGGGAAGGGCGCGCTGGTCGGTGGCCGACCCGAGGCGGAACCGGGACGGCTCGCCGCTGACCGCGCCGCGCTCGGTGATCACGACCGTGCGCCCGCCGTCGTCGACGACCTCGGCCTCGGGTGGCGTCGCGAAGACGCGCACGGGTGCCGGGCCGGGCACCCGTCCCGGCCACGGCCGGTCGACCGGGCGCAGGTCGACCGCGCGCTCGCCCCACGGCACCAGCGCCTGGCGGGCGGCGGGACTGCGACCGCCCTGCAGCAC
>JAOPXU010000296.1 GCA_025964985.1 Nocardioides sp. | reverse complement strand
GACTTGATGATCACCCGGTCCTTGTCGTCACCGAAGCGCTCGGTGGCCAGCCACAGGGCGCCGTCCTTCTCGTAGGTGTTGCCGAGCTCGGTGAGCCGCTCGACGGCCTTGTCGACCGCGCCGCTCTTGTGGAGCTCGTCCTCGTGGAAGTAGACGTCGAAGTCGACCCCGAAGTCGTGCAGCGACTTCTTGATCTCGTCGAACATCATCTCGACGCCGACGGCGCGGAAGACCTCGTTGGCCTCCTCGCGCGGCAGCGTCAGCGCCTCGGGCCGCTGGGCGACGACCGCGGAGGCGATCTCGTCGATGTAGCCGCCGCCGTAGCCGTCCTCGGGGGCCGGCTCGCCGAGCGCGCTGGCCAGCAGCGAGCGGCTGAAGCGGTCGATCTGGGCGCCGTGGTCGTTGAAGTAGTACTCGCGGGTGACCTCGGCGCCGGTCATCGTCAGGATGCGGCCCAGCGCGTCACCGACGGCGGCCCAGCGGACGCCGCCGATGTGGAGCGGGCCGGTCGGGTTGGCCGAGACGAACTCGAGGTTGATCTTCTCCCCGGCGAACACGTCGGAGGAACCGAAGCGCTCCCCCGCCGCGACGACGTCGGCCGCGACCTGGCCCTGCGCGCCGGCGGCGACGGTGATGTTGATGAACCCCGGGCCCGCGACGTCGACCGCGTCGATGCCCTCGGCCTCGCGCAGCCGCGCGGCCAGCAGGTCGGCGAAGGCGCGCGGGTTGGTGCCGGCCTTCTTGGCCAGCTTGAGCGCCACGTTGGTCGCGTAGTCGCCGTGGCTCCGGTCGCGCGGTCGCTCCACCGTGACCTCGCTCGGCACGCCGTCGGGCAGGGCGACGTCGCCCCGCTCGACGAGCGACGCGAGGGCGTCGACGACGGTCGCGGACAGCTGGACGGGATTCACCGTCCCAGGGTATCGGCGCCGACCGGTTTCCCTGTCACCGATGACCACGGGTAGTGTCCGCAGCGCGCCGCTCGCGAGCCGAGCGACGCCGGCCTCCGTAGCTCAGGGGATAGAGCACTGGTTTCCGGTACCAGGTGCCGCAGGTTCGAATCCTGCCGGAGGCGCCTAACGCAGTTCGGCACGGCGTCGACCCGTCGGTCCTGTCGCTGCCCCCCTCGCGCGCAGCGCGCCGCCGGCTGGGACCGGAGCGACGTGTCGACGCCCACCACAGGCCGACCGCACTGCACGTTGGTCGAGGAGGTTCCGCTAGGAACCGTCACGAGACCAGACGACCGCAGGTGCAGGTCGGCTCGACCACGGACCCTGCAGTGGAGTGGTCTCGTGACGGTCGCAGGGCGACCTCCTCGACCGACGTGTGATGCGGTGGAGTGGTCTCGTGACGGTCGCAGGGCGACCTCCTCGACCGACGTGTGGTGCGGTGGTGCGGTCGCAGGGCGACCTCCTCGACCGACGTGTGGCGTGAGCGGACGTCGTACGCCCCTCCCCCGGCTCAGCAGCGCGAGATGACGGCGTCGTCGCGGGCGTCGTCGCCGTAGCGGCGGGCGTCGTCGATCGCGGGCAGGACGACGGAGGCACCGAAGGCGGTGGTGGTGGGGACGCCCTGGACCACGCAGCCGGTGATCTTCTTCGGGTCGACCTCGGCGACGGCGCGGGCGAGGCGGAAGAGCTCGGCGGGGCTGAGGTCGGTGTCGGTGTGCTCGAGAACGGTGAGGACGCCGCTCTCGAGGAAGCCGCGGCGGTCGGCCTGCTCGGCGACGCGGCGCTGGATGCCGCGCAGCACGCGTTGCTGGTTGGCAGAGCGCTCGAAGTCGCCGTCGGACAGGGTCTTGCGGACGCGGGAGAACGCCATGGCGCCGTAGCCGTCGAGCTTGATCCGGCCGCTGGCGAAGCCCTGGGGCTTGAGGTCGGAGTCGGAGAAGGCGCGGGGGTTGTCGACGGTGATGCCGCCGATGTCGTCGACCATCTGCTCGAAGAACGGGAAGCGCGTCACGAAGACGTAGTCGGGCTGGATGCCGATCATGTCGGCGACGGTGTCGCTGAGCAGCTGCGGTCCGCCGAGGTGGAGGGCGTTGTTGACGCGCTCGGACCCGTGGCCGGGGACCTCCACGTAGGAGTCGCGCGGGATCCCGATGCTGGTCGCCGCGCCGGTGCTGGTGTCCATGCCGACCAGCTGCAGGGCGTCGCCGTTGACCCGGGTCATGTCCTCCCCCGGCCGGGCGTCGGAGCCGACGGCGAGCACCCAGACCACGTCGTCGTCGCCGACGGCGACCCCGTCGGCGCGCTGGACGTCGACGAGCACGGCGTCGGTCGAGGCCGTCCCGGCGTCGGGTACGACGACCGCGAGGGTCGCGAGCAGGGCCCCGAGGACCACGTGGCGCCTCACGAGAGCACTCCCCGCTGCACGTCGTAGGCGAAGACCTGCCAGCCGTCGCCGGCGGTCCGGGTGAGGTAGAGGCGGCCGCTGACCCGCTCGGCGCGCTCGGCGCCGGTCTCGCCGGCGCGGGCCAGGCCGAGCCGGAACTGCACGGTGGCGGCGGCCGCACGGCCGTCGGGGGCGAGCACGTCGATGGTGACGCGCCGCGCGAGCGGACGCACGGCGTACGTCGTCGTGCCGACGGCCGCGTTGCTCATCAGCCGCTGGTCGGCCAGGGCCTGCTCCCGGGCGCCGGCACTGAAGCCGGGGAACGCGTCGGCGAAGTCGGTGCGCGGGTAGGTGCCGCCGAGGTAGGCGGACGCGAACCAGGAGTCGACGACGGCCAGGACCCGCTCGCGCACGGCGTTGCGGGCGGCCCCGACGAGCCGGCCGCCGGTGACCTCGCGGATGGTGGCGTGGGTCGACTGGGGGCCGGGGTCGGCAGGCGCCGGCACGGCGGTGGCGACGTCGGTGCCCGGCTGGGCCCGGTCGGTGCGGGACGACGGCGCGTCGCCGTCGGCGCTGCACCCGGCGGTCAGGGCCAGGACGAGCGCGGCGCCGGCGGCCGGCGCGAGCCCTCGGGCGGCCCGTCGGGCGGGGCGGTGGGGGGTGTGGGACATGGTGGGACCGGGGCTCCAGACATCGGTGACGGCCACGTGGGGTGTGGCATCGACTACAGGGTGCCTCGAAGTGCACCCGCAGCCGCGCATTTGCTTCCCCGTGGGTCTAGCCTTGACGGGGCCGTACCAGGACAACGGTCACACCGACCACCAGCCAGCCACCACCCCGGAAGAGGCGAACCCAGCCGTGCCGCAGTCGTCAGGCCCGTCCACCAGCTCCACCGAACCCTCGGACTCGGACTTCGGTCCCAACGACTGGCTCGTCGAGGAGATGCGGGAGGCCTTCGACGCCGACCCCAGCAGCGTCGACGAGACGTGGGCCGCCTACTTCAAGAACAACGGCAACGGCAACGGCACCAACGGCAGCGCCGAGCCGGCGCAGCCCGCCGCGAAGGCGGAGCCCACGACCGAGCCGAAGGCCGAGAGCAAGCCTGCGCCGAAGGCCGAGCCCAAGACTGAGTCCAAGTCGGAGTCGAAGTCGGAGTCGAAGTCGGAGAGCAAGCCGGCCGCGCCCAAGGCCGAGCCGCGGGAGGTGACCAAGGCGGCCGAGCCGGCCAAGGCCACCGCCAACCCGACTCCCAAGGAGTCCAAGCCGGCCGAGCAGCCGCAGGCCAAGGACGAGCCCACCTACACCGTGCTGCGCGGCGCCCCCGCCCGCACGGCGGCCAACATGGACGCCTCCCTGAGCGTCCCGACGGCCACCTCGGTGCGCTCGGTGCCGGTCAAGCTGCTGTGGGACAACCGCATCGTCATCAACAGCCACCTGGCCCGCGCCCGCGGCGGCAAGGTCTCCTTCACCCACCTCATCGGCTACGCGATGGTCAAGGCCGTGCGCTCGATGCCGGAGATGAACAACGGCTTCGAGACCCGCGAGGGCAAGCCCAACCTGATCACCCCGGCCCACATCAACCTGGGCCTCGCGATCGACGTGCCCAAGCCCGACGGCAGCCGCCAGCTCCTGGTGCCGTCGATCAAGGCCGCCGAGACGATGGACTTCGCCGGCTTCTGGACCGCCTACGAGGACGTCGTCCGCAAGGCCCGCGACAACAAGCTGGCCGTCGTCGACTTCCAGGGCACCTCGATCAGCCTGACCAACCCCGGCGGCATCGGCACCGTGCACTCCGTGCCGCGGCTGATGGCCGGGCAGGGCGCGATCATCGGCGTCGGCGCGATGGAGTACCCCGCCGAGTGGCAGGGCGCGTCGGAGGAGACGATCGCCCGCAACGGCATCAGCAAGACCATGACGCTGACCTCGACCTATGACCACCGCGTCATCCAGGGCGCGCAGTCCGGCGAGTTCCTCAAGCGCATGCACCAGCTGCTGCTGGGCGAGGAGGGCTTCTACGACGAGATCTTCCGCTCGCTGCGGATCCCCTACGAGCCGATCCGCTGGAACAACGACATCGCGACGTCGCACGACGACGAGATCGACAAGCAGGCACGGATCCTCGAGCTGATCCACGCCTTCCGCGTGCGCGGCCACATGATGGCCGACACCGACCCGCTCGAGTACCGCCAGCGCACCCACCCCGACCTGCAGGTCGAGTCGCACGGCCTGACGATGTGGGAACTCGACCGAGAGTTCCCCACCGGCCAGTTCGGTGGCGAGGGCCGCCGCTTCATGAAGCTGCGCCACATCCTCGGGATCCTGCGCGACTCCTACTGCCGCACCACCGGCATCGAGTACATGCACATCATGGATCCCGCGCAGCGCCGCTGGATCCAGGAGCGCGTCGAGGCCCCGCACAGCAAGCCCCCGCGCGAGGAGCAGCTGCGGATCCTGCTCAAGCTCAACCAGGCCGAGGCCTTCGAGACGTTCCTGCAGACCAAGTTCGTCGGGCAGAAGCGCTTCAGCCTCGAGGGCGGCGAGACCACGATCCCGGTGCTCGACGAGATCTGCGAGGCGGCCGCCGAGGCCGGCCTCGACGAGGTCACCATCGGCATGGCCCACCGCGGCCGCCTCAACGTGCTGGCCAACATCGTCGGCAAGAAGTACTCGCAGATCTTCCGCGAGTTCGAGGGCAACATCGACCCGCGCACCGTCCAGGGCTCCGGCGACGTCAAGTACCACCTCGGCGCCGAGGGCGAGTTCGTCGCCGGCTCCGGCGACACCATCAAGGTGTCGGTCGCGGCCAACCCCTCGCACCTCGAGGCGGTCGACCCGGTGCTCGAGGGCATCGCGCGCGCCAAGCAGGACGTGCTCGACCGGGGTGCGGAGTTCCCGGTGCTGCCGCTGCTCGTCCACGGCGACGCGGCCTTCGCGGGCCAGGGCGTGGTGGCCGAGACGCTCAACCTCAGCCAGCTGCGCGGCTACCGCACCGGCGGCACCATCCACGTCGTCGTCAACAACCAGGTCGGGTTCACCACCTCCCCCGGCTCCTCGCGCTCCTCGCTCTACTGCACCGACGTGGCACGGATGGTCCAGGCGCCCATCTTCCACGTCAACGGCGACGACCCCGAGGCCTGCATCCGCGTGGCCCGGCTGGCCTTCGAGTACCGCCAGGCGTTCAACAAGGACGTCGTCATCGACCTGGTCTGCTACCGCCGCCGCGGTCACAACGAGGGCGACGACCCGTCGTACACGCAGCCGCTGATGTACGACCTCATCGAGCAGAAGCGCTCGGTCCGCAAGCTCTACACCGAGTCCCTCATCGGTCGTGGCGACATCACGATCGAGGAGGCCGAGAAGGTGCTGGCCGACTACCAGCAGCAGCTCGAGCGGGTCTTCACCGAGGTGAAGGAGGCGACCACCCAGCCCAAGGAGTGGACGACGGTCCCGGACTACCCGGACAAGCCGGCCGCCGAGACGACGACGGCGATCTCGGTCGACGTCCTCAAGCGGATCTCCGACGCCTACGTCACCCCGCCCGACGGCTTCACCGTGCACCCCAAGGTCATGCCGCAGCTGCAGCGCCGCGCGACGGCGATCACGGAGGGCCCGATCGACTGGGGCACCGGCGAGATCCTCGCGTTCGGTGCGCTGCTGATGGACGGCCGCCCGGTGCGCCTGGCCGGCCAGGACTCGCGGCGCGGCACGTTCGTGTCGCGCTTCGCCACCATCATCGACCGCAAGAACGCCGACGAGTGGACGCCGCTGTCCTCGCTGACCGAGGACCAGGGCAGGTTCTACGTCTACGACTCGCTGCTGTCCGAGTACGCCGCCCTCGGCTTCGAGTACGGCTACTCCGTGGCCCGTCCCGAGGCGCTCACGCTGTGGGAGGCGCAGTTCGGTGACTTCGTCAACGGCGCGCAGACCGTCATCGACGAGTTCATCTCCGCCGGCGAGACCAAGTGGCGCCAGCAGTCCGGCGTCGTGCTCCTGCTCCCCCACGGCTACGAGGGACAGGGCCCCGACCACTCCTCGGCCCGCATCGAGCGGTTCCTGCAGATGTGCGCCGACGACGCGTTCACCGTGGCGCAGCCCTCGACCCCGGCGTCGTACTTCCACCTGCTGCGCCGCCAGGCGCTCGGCGAGGAGCACCGCCCGCTGGTCGTCTTCACGCCGAAGTCGATGCTCAAGCGCAAGGAGGCCGCCTCGCAGCCGGCCGACTTCACCGAGGGCACCTTCCGTCCGTTCATCGGCGACGACAAGGCCGAGCAGGACAAGGTCGACACGCTGCTCGTGTGCTCGGGCCGCGTCACCTGGGACCTGATGGTCGAGCGCGCGAAGCGCGAGGACGCCTCCCGGTTCGCGATCGCGCGGGTCGAGCAGCTCTACCCGCGTCCCGCCGACGACATCAAGGCCGAGATCGCCCGCTACCCGCACCTGAAGACCGTGCGCTGGGTGCAGGACGAGCCCGAGAACATGGGTCCCTGGACCCACTACGCGATGAACCTCTGGAACGACGTCGACGCCCAGGTCGAGCCGATCACCCGGCCGCAGTCGTCGTCGCCCTCGGTCGGCACGCACAAGCGCCACGTCGCCGAGCAGAAGGAGCTCGTCGACCGGGCGTTCGCCTGAGCCGCGGAGGACAGCGGATGTACTTCACCGACCGCGGGATCGAGGAGCTCGAGAAGCGCCGGGGTGACGAGGAGGTCACCTTGGCGTGGGTCGCCGAGCAGCTCCAGGGCTTCGTCGACGCCCACCCCGAGTTCGAGACGCCCGTCGAGCGCTTCGCCACCTGGCTCGCCCGCCTCGACGACCCCGAGGACTGACC
>JAOPXU010000214.1 GCA_025964985.1 Nocardioides sp. | reverse complement strand
ACAAGGTCAACCTGGTCACCTCGCTGCTCGCCAAGACCGAGTTCGGCGTCCCGCGCACGGTCGGGCGGGTCAACCACCCCAACAACGAGTGGCTGTTCACCGAGGCCTGGGGCGTCGACGTCAACGTCTCGACGCCGCGCATCATGTCGGCCCTCGTCGAGGAGGCCGTCACCGTCGGCGACCTCGTCCGGCTCTTCACCTTCCGGCAGGGCAACGCCAACCTCGTCGAGATGACGCTGCCGGGCGACTCGCCGTACGTCGGCAAGCCGGTCGGCCTCATCCCGTTCCCCGAGAACTGCGCCCTGGTCACCATCCTGCGCGACGGCCAGGTCTACGTCCCCGACCCCGAGCAGCCCATCGAGGCCGGTGACGAGCTGCTGTTCGTCGTCGGCGCCGAGGGTGAGGACGAGCTCGAGCGGATGCTGGCGCCGTCCAGCCACCCGGGCTGAGAGCTGGCTCGCGATCTGCAGGCAGATGCTGCCTGTGGATCGCGACCTGGGTCTGCGACTCGGTCAGTCCGGCTTCGTGGGCTGCACGGTCTCGATCGGGGTCGCGTTGCGGGCGAGCAGCCAGACCATGGCCGACCAGGAGGCGATGCGCAGCGGCCAGCCGAGGCCGTAGCGCAGGCCGGCGATGATGGCGACGGCCGTGCCGGTGCCGATGGCGTCCTGCCAGCCGAGGACCCAGACGGGGCCCTGGAGGGCGACGCCGACGGCGCCGGGGCCGCCGAGGAGCAGGGTGAGGCGGCCGCAGAGCTTGACGACCTGCGGGTCGGCGCGCCAGGCCGTGGGGTCGCCGGTGACGCTGCCGAGCATGAACCCGACCGCGGGCCAGCGCACGACGACGGAGCCGAAGAGCACGATCGTGTAGGCGAGGCTGTAGAGGATGCCGGGCAGGAAGAACGCCAGGGCCTGCTCGTCCTCGGACCCCCCGCTGTTGGCGGCGAGGCGGACGAAGACGTAGCCGATGCCGATGGAGAAGACGGCGTTGAGGACGTACTGCAGGCTGCTGCGCTGCAGGAGCCGCAGCGCGAGGGCGGCACCGGCGGCGGCCAGGCTCACGATGAGCGCGAGGCGGACGTCCTTGGTGGGCAGCCAGATCGCGGTGAACAGCAGGCCGGGGATGGCGGCCTCGAGCATGCCGCGCTTGCCGCCGAGGGCGGTGGACATCTGCTGGCGCACCATCGCCTCGACCGTGGCGACGGTCGGCGGGGGCGGCTCCGGCGTGGCGGGCGCCGGGTCGGTGCGGGTCTCGTCGCTCACTGCGAGATCAGCTCGTAGCGCGGGTTGTAGATGATCCGGTGGCCGTCGTGGACGCCGATGCGCGCGCGCACCTGCAGGGAGCGGCCGGGGTCGATGCCGGCGATCTGGCGGCGCCCGAGCCACACGATCGTCAGGACGCCGGAGCCGTCGTAGATCTCCACCTCGAGGGCGGGTACGCCGCCGCGAGGGCGGACCGTGACCGAGCGGACGGTGCCGCGCAGGGTGACCAGCTCGCGGTCGGGGGCGTCAGCGATGCAGACGCGGTCGGTGCCGACGTAGGTCGCGCGCATGTCGCGGGCGTAGGTGTCGTCGGTGTTGGCCCACTTGCTGATCGTGCGCCGCAGCCGGCTCTTCTCCGCCATCTGGTCCCCCGGTCGGCCGGTCAGTCCTGCAGACGGCGTGCGTGGTCGGGCAGCACCAGCGGGAGGGGCTCGCCGACCATCATCGGGCTGCCGCCACGGCGCACGGCGATCTGGGTGAGCAGGTCCTCCCAGTCGTGGGAGGCGTCGATCTCGCGGGCGGGCCGGCCCAGGAAGGTGGCGCGCAGGAGCCAGCGCGAGCCGTTGATGCCGATGATGCGGGAGTTCTGGACGGCGTTGCCCTCGGGGCGCTTGACCTGGATCTCGCAGACCAGCTCGGAGCCGAAGCGGCCCTCGCGCTCGACGGCCTTGCCGCCGCGCTGGGTCATGTCGGCGGCGATCTTGGGCCTGACCTCGGACCAGAGGTCGCCGTTGCGGGGGGCGGCGAACGCGCGGATCTCGACGGCGCCGTCGGGGCCGGCGAGCATCACGGACTGGACCTGGCCGGAGGCCTCGTCGACCTGCATGCGCAGCTCGCGGTCGTCGGGCGGGGCGATGAGCAGGGAGCCGAGGTCGATGCGCTCGAGACCGTCGTCGGGCAGGTCGTCGGCGTCGAAGGGACCCACGAGGGCCTCGTCCTCGGGGGTCGCCCCGGTCGTCTCGTCGACGGCTGACCCGGCCTGCTCGACGGTGGACTTGCGGCGGAACTTCACGAGGTCACTCCTGGGACGGGATCACGGTGTGGGGCGGTCGTGCGTGGGGTCGGCAGGTCCGAACCCACCGGTAGAACCGTAGCCCCCGGACCCTCGCGTGCTCTCGGGGAGGCGGTCGACCTCCACGAACGCCGCACGCTCGAAGCGCTGCACGACCAGCTGCGCGATCCGGTCGCCTCGGCGCAGCTCGATGGGCTCGCGCGGGTCGTGGTTGACCAGCAGCACCTTGATCTCGCCGCGGTAGCCGGCGTCGACGGTGCCGGGGGTGTTGACGATGGACAGCCCGTGGCGCGCCGCCAGCCCGGAGCGGGGGTGCACCAGGGCCACGAACCCGTCGGGCAGTGCGAGCGCGATGCCGGTCGGCACCATCGCCCGCTCCCCCGGTGCCAGGGTCACGTCGACGGTGGTGACGAGGTCGGCCCCGGCGTCGCCGGGGTGGGCGTACGCCGGGAGCGGCAGGTCGGGGTCGAGGCGCAGCACCTGGATCTCGAGGTCGGGCACGAGCGGACCCTACGACCCCCGGCACCGGCCGCGCCCACTCGTCAGTGCCCGTCGGTGCCCCGTCGGTGCCCCGTCAGGTACCGGGTGGGACCCTGGACCCGTGGTGACGGCGTACGACGAGCGGCTGGCCGTCCCCCTGCGTTGGTGGGTGCAGGGCTCGATGCTCGTGGCCTCGCTCTGGCTGGCGATGATCGTCGCCGTGCCGGGCGCGCTGGCCTGGGGCGTCACCGCGGTGGCGCTCGCCCTGCTGACGCTGTTGCTGCGCAGCTACGGCTCGACCCGCATCGTGGTCGCCGACGGCGTGCTCCGCGTCGGGCGCGCCCGGATCGAGGCCCACCACCTCGGCCTGGCCTGGTCGCTGGACGCCGACCAGGCCCGTCGCGCCGCCGGGGTGGAGGCCGACGCCCGCGCCTACCTGGTGCTGCGCCCCTACCTCAAGCGCGCGGTGAAGGTCGAGATCACCGACCCGGCCGACCCGGCGCCGTACTGGCTCGTGAGCACGCGGCACCCCGACGCGCTGGCCGGTGCCGTGGGGGCGCTGACGGGGCGCGACCCGGCGCTATAAGGTCGAGGCATGGCCAAGAAAGACGTCTCGGGCGCGCCCGACAGCTCCAAGGTCTGGTCCGTCTTCTCCCTGGTGTCGGCGCTCGGCGCCGCGGCTCTCGCCAAGAAGGGGATCAACGCCACCTGGAAGACCGCGACCCGCAAGAAGCCGCCGGAGAACCCCGCCGATCCCGACGTCGAGCTGCGCGAGGCGATCGCGTGGGCCGTGTTCAGCGGCGCCTTCGTCGGTCTCGCGCGGATGCTCGCCCAGCGCCGGGCCGCGTCCTACTACGCGCGCTCGACCGGGCACCTCCCCCCCGGCCTGCACCGCGACGGCGAGTAGACCTCACGACCAGGCCCGCCCAGCGGGGAAAAGCGCGACCGCCGACCCGGTGGTCGGCGGTCGTGGGGTGATCGGGGCGTCGTGCGTCAGACGCAATCCACACAGATCATCTTCTTCTCGTCCGAGAGCTGGCTGCGGTGGTGCACGAGGAAGCAGCTCATGCAGGTGAACTCGTCCTCCTGCTTGGGCATCACCTCGACCGCCAGCTCCTCGTGGGAGAGGTCGGCGC
>JAOPXU010000177.1 GCA_025964985.1 Nocardioides sp. | reverse complement strand
CCGGTGTTGCCGATGGGGAAGAACAGTTCCGGGTCCTCGTCGAGGCACGCGGAACGGTGACGCCAATCCATGGCAGGGGGTCCTTCGAAGTAGATACGTGCAGGCAGGGATGCTCAGGCCTGCGGGCGCGCATGTAGTCCTGTGTGTGAAGGATTTCACGAACGCCCTGCCACTCTCGCAACTAATGAGTGGCGTATCAAGTGTTTCCCGTGGTTCGTTGGATCACAGCCACCCGTAGGCTCAGCCGCGTGGACGACGCTACCCGCCCGAGGACCCCGACCACGCTCCTGGTCGCGGCGGTCCTCGTGGCCCTGCAGGGGGCCGGTCTCCTCGGGCTCTGCGTGGTCGGCCTGCTCGACCTCGAGCCGTCGCGCCTGGAGGTCGGATTGTCGGTCTCGGTCTTCTTCGGGATCTACGGCGCCGCCCTGCTGGCCTGCGCCTACGCGCTGTCCCGCAGCCTCGGGTGGGCGCGCGGGCCGGTCATGCTGACCCAGCTCATCCAGCTCGGGATCGCCTGGAACGTCCGCGAGAGCCCCGAGCTCGCCGTACCCCTCGCGGTCACGGCGGTCGTCGCCCTGGTCGCGATGGTGCAGCCGGCCAGCATCACGGCGCTGCTCGGCGAACCGGACGCCGCCGCCGACGACCGGAACGCCTGATCCGACCGCCTGGATCCGACCGCCTGGCGCGACCGCCGACCAGGCTGTTACCGAAGCCTGACCGTCGCGTGGGAGCGACGTGGACCCGGGATGGAACTGGCCCGCCTAGTGTTGATCTCGTCGGGGTGGTCCGCGGATCTGGGGGGATCGCGGAGCACGCCGGCCCACGAGTGAAGGAACCCCGCTCGGCGCCTCTGGGGGGAGGCCGCCTCGAGCGGGGTTCTTCTACGTCCGGGGGTGCGACTCAGTCGCGGTCGGGCATCTCGAGCGAGGAGCGCAGCTGCACGAGGGTGCGGGTGAGCAGCCGCGAGACGTGCATCTGCGAGACGCCGATCTCCTCGGCGATCTGCGACTGCGTCATGTTCTTGAAGAAGCGGAGCAGCAGGATCTTCTTCTCCCGCGGCGCGAGCTGCTCGAGCAGCGGCTTGAGCGACTCGCGGATCTCGACGTGCTCGAGGCCCTCGTCGTCGACGCCGATCGCGTCGAGCATGCTCGAGGAGCCGTCGTCGTTGTCGTCGGTGGCGTCGAGGGAGAGCGTGGAGTAGGCGTTGCTCGACTCGATGCCCTCGACGATCTCCTCCACGGTGCAGCCGATGGTCTCGGCGAGCTCGCGCGGGGTGGGGGAGCGGCCCAGGCTCTGGGTGAGCTCGGCGGTCGCGGCGCCGATCTGCATGCGCAGCTCCTGGAGCCGGCGCGGCACCCGGATGGCCCAGCCCTTGTCACGGAAGTAGCGCTTGATCTCGCCGATGATCGTGGGCGTCGCGTAGGTCGAGAACTCGACGCCGCGATCGGTGTCGAACCGGTCGATCGACTTGATGAGCCCGATGGTGCCGACCTGGACGAGGTCCTCGTAGGGCTCGCCGCGGTTGCGGAAGCGGCGCGCGCAGTGCTCGACGAGCGGCAGGTGCAGGTGGACGAGCTGGTCGCGGGCGTCGGCGCGGGTCGCGTCGGAGCCGAGGTCGTCGCGCAGCTCGACGAAGAGCTCGGCGCTGCGCAGGCGCGTCCGGGCGACGCGGTCGAGGCGTTGTTGCTGCTCGGCCGTGAGTGGGGGTGGTTCGGGTTCGAGCGTGGCGGCGGCCACGGCGAGGTCCCGAGTCTCGTCGACGTCCATCGTCAGCTGCCGGCTCCGCCGGCCGAAGAGGTCATCGTCAGCAGGACGCCGAAGCGCCCGTTGGCCGACTCGATGTCGGCCGCCGAGGCGAGGGTGGTGAGCACCTGCCATGCGAAGCTGTCGAGGTCGGGGGTCGGGTTGGCGGCCGCGTCGACGGAGATCGAGACGGTCATCTGGCCCGGCGAGAGGTGGAACGTCGCGGTCAGGTCGCTGCCGGCGTCGGCCTGGTCGAGCACCATCGCGTTGGCCTCGCCGACCGCGATCCGGAGGTCCTCGATGTCGTCGATCGTGAAGTCGAGGCGGGCGGCGAGACCGGCGGTCGTGGTGCGCAGCACGGAGGCGTAGGCACTGTCGGCCGGGAGCCGCAGCTCGACGTCGGCGCGTCCGACGGGCTGGTCGACGGCGTGGGACGTCACAGACATTGGGGTGGTCCTTCGTTCACGTGGCTGGACGCCCAGACCCTACTGCCCCCGTCACCCGCCGGGGTGCACCTGCCGGGGCAGGTCGTCCGAGCTGCTCAGGCGGGCCGGCCGGGGCCCCGCAGCAGCCGGCCGCTGCGGACGCCGGCGACCGTACGGGACCCGACGACGACCCAGGCACCGAGCAGGGCGACGTACAGGGTGGTGGCGAGGGTGGCCAGCACCGCCGAGCCGGTCGCGGCGGCGAGACCCGAGCTGCCGGTGACGAGCGTGCCGACCGGGAAGACGAACGCCCACCAGCCGAGCGCGAAGGGGAGGCCCGTGCGCGCGGCCCTGGCGGTCGCCGCGACGACGACGGCCAGCCAGCCGAGGGCGACGACGAGCGTGACGGCGCCGTAGGCCAGGGCGAGCGACCGGTACGCCGCGCCCGGCCCGGACGCACCGAGGTGGTGGGCGGCGGTGACCGACTGACCAAGCGGGCCGAGGACGATCCACAGCGTCGGGACCGCTGCGGCCGGGCCGGGTCCGCGGCGGGCCACCCGGGTCCACAGCATCGCGACGACCACCAGGCTGGGCACGAGCGCGACGGCGAAGAGCGCCGCGCACAGCAGGACCAGCGCGACCTGCCACCGCCCGTCGGGCAGGTGCGGGACGAGCAGCGGGCCCGTGGCCGCGCTGACCATGGGCGGCACGACCGGCATCAGCCAGGTGCCGTTGACGTCGTCGCGGCCGAGGCCGGGGTGCCGCAGCAGGCGGGCCGGGACGGCCACGGTGGTCCACAGCCCGAGCAGCGTCCCCGCGACCCACAGGGATCCGGCCACGGCGAGGGCGGCGGTGGCGCCGAGCAACGGCTGCCCGACGAGGAGCGCTCCGGCACCGACGGTCATGAGCGCCATGGCCGGGGCGCCGTAGAGCGGGGAGACGGCGGGGTCGTCGAGGTGGCCCCGCGCGGTCACGGGGTGGTGGCGCCAGTGGAGCGCCGTGGCGGTCAGCACGACGAGCAGCACGGCGACGTCGAGGAGCCAGACGCCGCGCGCGAAGGTCGTCAGCCCCGGTACTCCGACCGGCAGGGTCGCCGCCGCGCTCGCCACGATGCCGGTCCCCATGACCGGGGTGAACCAGGCCGGCCCGACGTGAGCGAACGCCGTACGGCCGTCCAGGTCGGCGAGCAGCGCCCGCTCGGGGAGGGTCGCCGGGCTCGACAGGATGGTCACCGGACCAGCGTGTGCCGCCGGCTCGTCCGCCAGTAGGAGGCTTCGGCCTGTGCGCTCACAGGCAGGGCTTGTGAGCGCCTAGGCTGCGGGGGTGTCGTCCGCTCACGTCCCCGACCTCGCCGGCCTGCGCCTGCTGGTGGCCGTCGGGCGCCACGGCAGCATCGGGGCGGCGGCGCGCGAAGCTGGGGTCTCCCAGCAGGCCGCGTCGGAGCGGCTGCGGGCGATCGAGGCCCAGACCGGCCTGACCCTGGTGCAGCGCGGAGCCCGCGGGTCGCGACTGACCGCCTCGGGCGTCGTGGTCACCGAGTGGGCCGCGCGGCTGATCGACCTGACCGACGAGATCGAGACGGCGATCGAGGGCCTGCGCGGTGAGCGCTCCAAGGACCTGTCGGTGTGGGCGAGCATGACCGTCGCCGACAGCCTGGTGCCGCGGTGGCTGGTGCGGCTGCGCCAGCGCCAGGTGCAGCAGGGCGCCACCCCGACGTCGGTCAGCCTGACCGCGGGCAACAGCCAGCAGGTCGAGGACGCCGTCCGCGACGGGACCGCCCACCTCGGCTTCGTCGAGGGTGTCGACCCGCCGCGCCACGTCCGGTCGACCGCGGTCGCCGAGGACGAGCTCGTCCTCGTGGTCGCCGCCGGGGACCGGCTGACCCGCCGACGCCGTCCGCTCACGGCCGAGGAGGTCGCCGGCCTGGCGCTGACCAGCCGCGAGCCCGGCTCGGGCACCCGCGAGGTCGTCGAGCGGGCGCTCGCCGCCCACGGCCTGCCGATGCACCCGTCACTGGTCGAGCTCACGACCACCACCGCCGTGCGCGAGACGGTCCTGGCCGGCAGCGCGCCGGCGTTCCTCAGCACCCGCGTGGTCGCGCGCGACCTCGACGCCGGGCACCTCGTCGTCGTCCCCACCGACCTCGAGCTGCGCCGGCAGTTCCGGGCGGTCTGGGTCGGGACGAGCAGCCCGCCGGCCGGTCCGGCGCGCGACCTCGTCGCGATCGCGAAGCGGCCCTAGACGCGACAGTGGGCGCCGCGCCGGTCTCTCGTGGTGGTCCACGAGGACGGCGGCGACGCCCACCAGGGCTGGTGCGTCAGGCCTTCTTGGTCTCCTACTAGGCACGCCTAGACGGACGTCGACGGTTCTCACCATGTGTGTCGGCTGACCTGCGGAAACGTGATTACGGGTTGTGGTCGACGATGGGTGCGAGTGAGATTCTTGAGGACTGTTTGAGGACTTCTCGAGAATCGTTCGCAATAACGTCCGCCCGTCGGGGAGGTGTCCGATAGCCGCCAGTCCGGGCAATGAGAGATCGCTGCGTAGGTCATCCATATGACGCACGGGACGCGGCATGTAGGGCGCATCGCGCTTCGCGCAGACCCCCCTTACGCTGGGGGTTGGACGGATCCGGGGCGCGCGTCCGGCGTCATTCGTCCGGTACTCCTGGATGCAGCTTCCTTACAGCTGACAAGTAGCAGGCGCCGTTAGCGCATCTTCGATGCCACTTGCCGGAGAGCCAGGCGGCGATCCTGCGCCGACATCTTCCCGCGAAGTGACGTCCATCGGGCTGCCTCAACAGACCGCACAGTTGGAGTTCGGGTCTTTTTGGGCTTCCCCGAACCGGTGTCACTGGCCTTTGCGGTTGCGCTCATGATCCCTCCGATCTCGAATGTACTACGTCGCGTCTGCGACGGTAGTCGGCTGCGCCGACACAACCCACAGGAGCGCGCCGGCCGTCAAGCTGAGTCCGCCCTGAGCAGCAAAGAACACCCACATCACGGGCTCGAGTGATGGCGCGTCCGCTTTGACCGTGACCAGGTAGACCGCGGCGGCGTAGAGGAGAATCGCAGTAGCAATGTTAAGCAATCTGGGTACGAAGAGGGCGCGAGCAACCCATGCGTGCTCAGGCGCGCGGGCTTGTACTGACAAGAACAGTGCCGGCACCGCTAAGGCAGCGGCAGCGACGGAGCCACCCCGGTTGGCCTCAAGCGCTGTCCTCAGGTACTCCACCTGCAGACTGCCGAGCAACAGCAAGACCGCTACGAACCCGGTTGCAACAGCAGTTTGACGAACAAACCCGTCGGCCACAGGTTCTAGCTCGATTCGAGCGCGGATGGAGGTACCACTCGTCGGCGCGAGGTTCTCCAATCCCGTGAAATGCACGGTCCGCCCCGCTGCGATAGCAGGACCTGGTGGTGGCGCCTCGGCATCTAGCTCGTCGAGAAGTTGCACACTCGAAACTCGCAGTCCCAGAGGCGCGCGGAATTCGAAGTGTGCTGAGCTAGCAGAATCGAGTAGCGACAGGGGGACGTCCATGGAGCGGCCCTCGCGAGAGAAGGCCCAGTCGGGGAATCGTCCTGCAACTTCCTCGATGACTGAAACCTTGATAACGACCCGAGTCCCGACGTATTCCTTTGGCAGGAGTACCACAAACAGAAACTGCTGCACGAGGTCCGCCGCGAGTGCAAGTACCGCTGCGACCTGGTTGGGATCCAAGTCCGAGAGAGTTTCGACGGCGCCCTCGAGTTCGTCTAGGCGATCTTGCATCTCCGTCGGATTGTTCTCCATGACGCCGGCCCACACTGCGGCTTCGATTCCAGGCGTGACCGGGTCGGGCGAAAGGCCGTTGATCGCGTCCAGCAGCATCGCTGCGACGAGTGCCCCGTTGTCTCCACGTGCGAGCACGGGCATCGAGTGCCCGTCGGGACCGAAGGTATCGAGACGACGGAGCGGCGTCTTTGTCATCAGCGTCAGTGGGACTACCACTCCACCTGACACATCGATTCGCAAGTCTTCCTCGATGGTCAGGTCGAAACTAATTCTACGACTGGTCTCGCCGTCCGACTCTAAGTCGGTGCGGTCAACCCGCCGGTGGATCCAATCGCTCTGTCTAGTCAATAGGTCGAAGAGACGGGCCTGCTCGCTCGCCGCGCTGTTCGTCGTCATCAGCTCACACCTTCGCCCGATCGGAGATTCGGAGCCTAGACGCCAGCGGCCGGACGCTGGCTCGCCACGCCTACTCCACGAGCGCGCAGCGCGGCATGACCGGGCGTATCGGGTGATCAGTCAGAGCTCCATGCCTACCGCAGCACGAGGGCGAGACCGATTGCCGTGGGTACGAGGAATCCGGGCAGTACCCACCACGAGGCGAGGGGCTTCTTGTGGATGGCGAGTGCCGACAGCACGCCGAGTGCGCCGAAGACGCCACCGATTAGCACGAGTCCTACCTCAGAGCTGGTTTTGGGGTTCGGGAGGAACATGGCCGCGATGATGAGCCCGGCTGAGAGGTGGGCGATGGTCGTGACGACCAGGCTCGACATCACCCACTGCTGGACGCGGGTCATGCCTTCGTCCTCGAGGTAGGGGTTGGACGTTGGTCGGGGGCCGTTGGGGTCCATCAGGTGTCGACGGGGCTTGTCGGGACGCGGCGGCTTGCCGAACGGTGCGGGCGTGTTGGACACGTAGGTACTCCTCGTGGTGGATGCCGTGGGGCCGTCATGGGGTTGTTGGGCAGGCAGACTTGGGCCGTTGCTCAGCTCGCGTCGGTGGCCTCAGCGTCTGGGAGGCGGTTGGCCGCGGCGATGACGCGCGTCAGGGCGTTGTGAAGGTCGAGCAGCTCGGGCAGGTCGATGCCGAGGCGTTCGACGACCGCGGGCGGGATCTTCTCTGCCTCGGACCGGAGGTCGCGGCCGGTGGCGGTCAGCTCGACAACGAGCAGCCGTTCGTCCTCGGCGCTGCGCCGCCGGGTCAAGTAGTCGAGAGCTTCGAGGCGTTTGAGCAGCGGCGACAGCGTCGCGGGGTCCAGCCTCAAGGACCTGCTGAGGTCCTTGACCGACCTGGGGGATCGCTCCCACAGCGCGAGCATCACCAAGTACTGAGGGTGGGTGAGTTGCAGCGGTTCCAGTAGCGGCCGGTAGACCCCGATCACTGAGCGCGACGCGACTGCCAGCGCGAAGCAGACCTGACGCTCCAGCGCTAACGGGTCGGCGTCGAACTCTGACACTGCCGTCAGGGCGTTCTCCCCATTGTTCATGAAGGTGAGTCTACGTGCCCTATGGGTTAGTGTGTGAATCGTTGGTGCACGAAGTAATCAAAGATCGTATGTCATCGCGCCGACGTTCACTGCAAACCTTCTGAGGAGCACGCCGCATGAGCCGCAACGATGTCCTGGTCGACGCCGACTGGGCCGAAAGCCACCTGAACGACCCCAGCATCGTCTTCGTCGAGGTCGACGAGGACGTCTCTGCCTACGACACCGGCCACATCGCCGGCGCAGTCCGCTTGGACTGGAGCACAGAACTCCAGCAAGCCGGCGTCCGCGACGTCATCGACCGGGCGGCGTTCGCCGAGCTGCTGTCCGTCAAGGGCATCAGCAACGACGACACCGTTGTGCTCTATGGCGGCAACAACAACTGGTTCGCCGCCTACGCCTACTGGTACCTCAAGCTGTACGGCCACCGCGACGTCCGCCTGCTCGACGGCGGACGCAAGAAGTGGGAACTCGACGGACGCCCGCTCACGACCGACGTCGCCGAGCGGCCCCGTACCCAGTACCAGGCCAGCGAGCAGGACCTGAGCATCCGCGCGTTCAGCGACGAGGTACGCGACTCCATCGGCACCAAAAACCTCGTCGACGTACGCAGCCCCGACGAGTTCAGCGGCAAGATCGCCGCCCCGGCACACCTACCCCAGGAAGCCGGTGCCCGACTGGGACACGTCCCGACCGCGGTCAACCTCCCCTGGAGCCAGACCGCCAACGACGACGGCACCTTCAAGAGCACCGAGGAACTGCGCGCCCTCTACGCCGACGCCGGCCTCGACCCCGCCAAGGAGGTCATCGCCTATTGCCGCATCGGCGAACGCAGCAGCCACAGTTGGTTCGTCCTGCGCGAGCTGCTGGGCTACACCAGCGCCAAGAACTACGACGGCTCCTACCTGGAATGGGCCGCCAAGCCCGAGCTCCCCGTCCACAACCCCCAGGCCGCCAACGCGTAAGTAACAACGCCCGACTCGCCGTCATCTGCGAAAGCCCCTGGTCCCGCTCACGCACACGCGCGGGCGGGACCCCTGGCTTCAAGACCCCTCGACCTGCCCGCCCACAGCACTCGACCGTCGGTCAGGCCCGGCCCTGGGACACGAAGAGAGCCTGAGAGTGTCGGCGGGTGCCGCAGTCCCAGCAGCAGCCACGGAGTCGTCATCCTGAGCGAGCAACAAGCCGAGCCACAGCAACGCGCTATTACCGATCTCCCGCCCGCCTCTCGGCATGACTGGGCGGATCGGCTCGTCAGAACCACCTCAGCGTCAGTTGCCGGAGGGGCGACCTAGCTCAGCTTGCAGCTCTCCCGCTACCCGGCCCGAGTGCGATGCCGGCCCGCGACAAACACACTCGCAATGTCCCAATTCGACGGTTATCGACGGCGTTCGAATAAGCCCTCCGAATGTGGCAGGAACGCTAGGAGAATATGCGGCACGTATGCTACGAATGTACGTAGACCGGGCCGCCTTCGGGTGGCCCGAATTCGCATTTCTAGGGTAATTGACGAAATTCGTTTGCGGTCGATTGTTGGTGATGGCGTGCATGGCGGGATGAAGGTGTACCGCGGCTCGGCTAGTGCGGCGCGCACCTATGTCGAGTCGGACCGTTCGAGGGTTGATGACTACTACCTGGCTGAGGGCACGGGTCTGGCCGAGCGGCATGTCGCGGTGAGTGCGGCGGGGGAGTCGGCGGGACGGGGGACACCAGGTGTCCATCAGGCCGGCGTCATGGACGGCGACGCCTACGAGGCGTGGGTCGCCGGCGTCGATCCGGCGACGGGGGTCTCGAAGGGCCGGCTGCGGACCGACGGTCAGGCGGTGCGGTTCGTGGAGGTGGTGATCAACGGGCCGAAGACGTGGTCGCTGGCAGCTTCGGTGCACCCGGAGGTCTCTGCGGCTTATGACGCTGCGCAGGACCGTGCGGCGGGTGAGGTGATCGGGTGGCTGGCTGAGCATGCAACGACCCGGGTCGGTCCGCGGGGCCGGCAGGTCCAGGTGCCGGTCGAGGAGCTCGAGGCGGCGGTGGTGCGCCATCACACCTCACGTGCCGGCGATCCGCATCGCCACCTGCACCTGCAGATCAACGCCCGCGTGTGGGCGCGCGGGGCCTGGCGGGGGCTGCACACGGTCGGGGTACGCGAGAGCCTGGATGCGATCAACGGGATCGGTCAGGCAGCGATGCAGTGCGACCCCCACTTCCGGGCAGTGTTGGCGCGGCACGGGTACACGATCGACGCGGCCACCGGCGACATCGAACAGCTCAAGGCGTTCGCGCCGGCGTTCAGCGCGAGGGCGGCGCAGATCGGGCGCAACGTCGATCGCTACGAGGCCCAGTGGCGCAGCGAGCACCCGGGCCAGGAACCCGGACCCAGGTTGCGGCAGGCCTGGGACACCCGGGCGTGGGCGCAGGCCCGACCGGACAAGGTCGTTCCCCGCGACGGCACCGAGCTGCGGCAACGCTGGCACGAGGAACTCACCGATCTCGGTTTCCACCCGCCTACACCGCCCAGCAGAGATGCGGGACTGCCGGCGCTGGCTGCGGTGGCGGGTCCGCGGATCGGTCAGCTGAATCGCGACGTGTTCGTTCAGGTCGCGCTCATTCGGCTCGGAGCGAAGCGCTCAGGGTGGAACGCCGCGGACGTGCGCGGCGAGCTGGAACGGCTCATCGTCTCGGCCGGGCTCATCGCGGAACCCGCAGCCCGGGACGAGCTGGTCGAGGACCTCACCGCCCGAACCCTTGACGCCTGCGTGCCGCTCCTGCAACGCCACGATGTTCCCGAGCACATCCGCGCCCTGACGTCGGCCCAGGTCCTCTCGGTCGAGCACGAACTGACCACACGGCTCACGCACCGCGCCCACAACACCGCCGGCCCCGCAGGTCCCCGACAGAAGCGACTGGTCGGGGCCGATCACCTGGACGTGGCACAGCAGCGCGTCGCGACCGAGCTGATCGACGGCCCGGCCTTGTTGGTCATCGAGGGTGCGGCCGGTGCGGGCAAGACCTCGACCCTGGCCGCCGCGCAACACGGGCTCGAAGCTGGTGGGCGTTCGCGGATGGTGGTGGTCACCCCCACGTTGAAGGCCGCCGAAGTAGCGGCAGCAGAGATCGGCACCCAGGCTTTCTCGGCTGCGTGGCTGGCCCACCAGCACGGGTTCCGGTGGGACAACCACGGCCACTGGACCCGCCTACCCGCGACCGACACAGACCCGCAAGCGGTGGCCCGGCTGTCGCCGGGCGACCTGTTGGTGGTCGACGAGGCCGGGATGCTCGACCAGGACACGGCCCTGGCCGTGCTCACGGTCGCTGATGAGGCCGGCGCCCGGATCGCGCTGATTGGGGACCGCCACCAACTCCCCGCGGTCGGGCGCGGGGGAGTGCTCGACCTGGCCACCAACACTGCCCCCGAATACGCCTGCCTGTCCCTGAACACGGTGCATCGGTTCACCGACCCCGACTACGCCGATCTCACCTTGGCCATGCGCACCGGCCACGACCCCGCTGCCGTCTTCGACACCCTTCACGCCCGCGGCGAGATCCGGATCCACCCGAGCGAGACCGAACGCCTGCAACACCTCACCCACCTCACCGCACCGACCGAGGGCATGAGCAGCGGGCGGGCGCTGATCGTGGCCGACACCCGCGACCAAGTCACCGCCCTGAACGCCGCCATCCGCGACCACCGCCTCACCCAGCAACCCCCAGGCGTCGCATCCACCGGCGGCTCCCGTGGTGCTCTGCCGGCGCTGGTCACCGACAGCGGGGAACGCATCGGTGTCGGCGACACCATCACCACCCGCCGCAACGACCGCACCCTGAAGGTTGCGAACCGACAGACCTGGACCGTCACCGCACTCGGCCCCGACGGCAGCATCACCATCGCCCACCAACCCATCCCAAGCGCCGCCTCGGGCAAGGGGACGCACGGCCAAACGCAGGGGGGAACGCAGGGGGGAACGCCTGTGACGACGCAGGGGGGAACGCGCGCAAAACCGCAGGTCAGCAGGGGGGAACGCACCCTGCCGAACGACTACGTGCAAGCCCACGTCGAGCTGGCCTATGCCCGCACCGTCTACGGCGCCCAAGGCGAGACCGTGGACGCTGCGCACTTCGTCCTGGGTGAGCAGACCGGCGCCGCCAGCGCGTACGTCGCGATGACCCGCGGGCGCCACCACAACACCGCCCACCTGGTCGCCGAGACCGTCGATGAGGCCCGCGAGCAATGGGTCGCGGTGTTCGCCCGCGACCGAGCCGACCTCGGACCCGCCCGCGCCGCCGAACGCGCCGCCGAGGACATCGATCGCTACGGCGGACTTGACTGGGAGATGGCCGAGGCCATCGCCATCACCGAGAGCTTCAACCTCGAGGTCCAAGATGAGCACGACCGGAAGCGGGCCGTAGGCCCCGAACGTGCCCGTCAAGGTCCCTCGCGCTGAGCCCGAGATCGAACACGGCCAGAAGAGAACTAGCCGGAAGTGATCGTCGGCGACCCCTTCTCGGACATATCAATAGTGAGGGCACACGGTTGGCGCCGGACTCGCTCGGTTCGCGACGACGACGCCACCCCACCGCCACTGTCGCCGTTATCCCCGAGGAGACCACCGCCATGACCATCAATGTTCCGACCATCGGCCCCACCACCGTCGGCTCGCTCGACGAGCGACCCGACGCCGACTTCCTGACACTGTCGGACGTCGCTGGCATCCTGGGGGTGCCCCTCAACACACTGCGCTGGTGGCGCCAGCAAGGCGCCGGGCCGGCCTTCTTCAAGATCGGCCGTCGTCTCGTCACCACCGTCGGCGACCTCAAGGCATGGGTCGAGGAGCAGAAGCACGGAACCAGCCCCGACGCCCGCCTGACCCAAGGCTGATACGACGTAGAGGCTCAAGCCGGACGGCGCTCGTGGAGGAACGATGACCAGCATCAGCAAGATCGCATCCAGCGGGCAATGGCGCGCCCGCTACCGCGACGAGGACGGCAAGCAGCACGCACGGCACTTCGACCGCAAGGTCGACGCCCAGCGATGGCTCAACGACGTCACCGCATCGGTGGTGCGAGGCGACTACATCGAGCCCGGAGCCGGCAAGGTCACCGTCGCCGCCTACGCCGCCACCTGGCAGGCAGTGCAGGTCTCCAGCCCCGGCACGGCCCGGATCGTCGACAACGCCGTGCGCTGCCACCTGTTGCCCGAGCTCGGCGCCAAGCCGATGGCGAGCGTGCTTCCCTCCACCATCCAGGGCTTCATCAAGACGCTCGAGGCCAAGGGCCTGGCCGCCGGCACCATCCGCAACGTCCACGACGTCGCGTGGCGCATCTTCGACGCCGCAGTCCACGACCGCGTCATCAGCCGCTCGCCGTTCGTCAAGATCAGGCTGCCGGCCCTGGACAAGCACGAGGTCGTCGTGCCCACGATCGAGGAGGTCGCCGCACTGGCCGACGCGGTCGAGGACCGGTGGCGAGCCGTGATCGTCACCCTCGCCGGCTCCGGCCTGCGCATCGGTGAGCTGCTCGGGCTCCAGGTGCGCGACGTCGACTTCTTGAAGCGGACCATCCGGGTCGAACGCCAACGCACCCAGGACGGACTCCTGACCCCGCCGAAGTCGGCGTCGTCGATCCGCACGGTGCCCGTCGGGCAGGTCGTCATCGACGAGCTCGCCGCCCACTTGTCGCGCTACCCGTCGACCACGGACCTGTTCCGCGACGAGTTCGGCAAGCCGCTGCAGTACCGCCGCTGGAAGCACATCTGGGCCGGCGCCTCAGGCGAGACGCAGGTGTCGTTCACCTCTCACGCCATGCGCCACTTCTTCGCCTCGGCCCTGATCTCGGGCGGAGCCTCGGTCAAGCAGGTGCAGACGGTCCTGGGCCACGCCTCGGCGGTCATCACGCTCAAGGTGTACTCCCACCTGTGGCCAGGCGATGAGGACCGGACGCGCGTCGTGATGGACGCTGCGCTCATGCCGTTACAGGCCGGCCTCGATGCGAGCGTGGCTGTGCCGCGGACGTGAAACTTGGGCGACTTGGCGCCGACCCAAGACGAGGGACGCGGACCCCCATGTACATGGGGGTCCGCGTCCTTCGTTGAATTCTGCTGTTCTGGGGCCCGGCGAGGCAGTTGCACAACTTAAGCGTGCCTCGAGCGGTTCCTGCGGCTTTTCCTGGTGAGGACTATTTGAGGACTCCTGGGCCCTCGCTAAAGTAAAACCGCAGGTCAGAGGGGGTTTTCGACGCCTTATGCCTTCTTGGTCTCCCAGAAGATCTCGGCGATCTCGTCGATCTTGGCGAGGAGCTGGTCGGCGACCTCGGCGTCCATGACGGCCTTGGTGCCGCCGCCACCGCCGGCGAGCTTGGTGGCCTCGTTGAAGAGGGTGTGCAGCTGCGGGTACTTCTCGAAGTGCGGGGGCTTGAAGTAGTCGGTCCACAGCACCCACAGGTGGTGCTTGACCAGGTCGGAGCGCTGCTCCTTGATGAGCACGGCGCGGGTGCGGAAGTCGGGGTCGTCGTTGTCGGCGAGCTTGCCGATGATGGCCTTGACCGACTCGGCCTCGATGCGGGCCTGAGCCGGGTCGTAGACACCGCACGGCAGGTCGCAGTGGGCCTGGGCCTCGATGGTGGGTGCGAAGAAGCGGGAGAGCATGGGGTTCCTCTCGTACGTGTGTGTGTCGGCCCTTGCGACACTACTCCGCGTGGATGCCGGCCGACCCAGACCCCACGGGGTGGTCATCGTGCGCGGCCGGTCGATGCTGCCGGGCCTGCGCGACGGTGACCGGTTGCTCGCGCGCCACGGCCGTACGCCGGTCGCGGGCGACGTCGTCGTGGCCCGGTTCGTCGACGGCACCGTCGTCGTCAAGCGGGCGGCCGAGCGGCGCGCGGACGGCTGGTGGCTGCTCAGCGACAACGCCCCCGAGGGGCTCGGCGACTCGAGGGCGCGCGGCGTCGTACGCGACGAGGACGTGCTCGCGGTGGTGCGGTGGCGGCTGTGGCCCCGGCCCGGCCGCGTGTGATCCGCATCTCCCGAGACGCCCCGGAGGGGGCACCCGCGGTGTGGAAGTATCGCCGACCGTGGCTGACAAGGATGCACACCCGCGCGCGGGCGACCCGGTCTTCGACCTCCACCACGGGGGCAAGATGCAGACCGTCGCGACGGTCGCGCTCGACGGCAAGGACGACCTGTCCATGGCCTACACACCGGGCGTCGCCCTGGTGTGCGAGGCGATCGCCGCCGACCCGTCGCTGACCCGGCACTACACGTGGGTGCCCAACGTGGTCGCCGTCGTGACCGACGGCACCGCCGTCCTGGGCCTCGGTGACATCGGGCCCGCGGCGGCCATGCCGGTCATGGAGGGCAAGGCCGTGCTGTTCAAGCAGTTCGGCGGCGTCGACGGCGTCCCCATCTGCCTCGACACCACCGACACCGAGGAGATCATCGAGACGGTCGTCCGGCTCGCCCCGAGCTTCGGCGGCATCAACCTCGAGGACATCTCGGCGCCGCGCTGCTTCGAGATCGAGGACCGCCTCAAGGAGCGCCTCGACATCCCCGTCTTCCACGACGACCAGCACGGCACCGCCGTCGTCGCGCTCGCCGCGCTCAAGAACGCCCTGCGCCTGACCGGCCGCGAGCCCGCGACCACCCGCGTCGTCATCTCGGGCGCCGGCGCCGCTGGCGTCGCGATCGCCAAGATCCTCATCGAGGCCGGTATCACCGACCTGGCCGTCACCGACCGCAAGGGCATCGTCCACTCGAGCCGCGCCGACCTGACCCCGGTCAAGAAGGCGCTCGCCGAGCTCACCGCCGACAAGACCGGCCGCGCCGGCTCGCTGGCCGACGCCCTCGACGGCGCCGACGTCTACCTCGGCGTCTCCGGCGGCACCATCCCCGAGGAGGACATCGCCCGGATGGCCCCCGAGGCGATCATCTTCGCCATGGCCAACCCGACGCCCGAGGTCCACCCCGACATCGCGCACAAGTACGCCCGCGTCGTCGCCACCGGCCGCTCGGACTTCCCCAACCAGATCAACAACGTGTTGGCCTTCCCCGGCATCTTCCGCGGTGCCTTCGACGTCCACGCCACCGCGATCACCGAGGGCATGAAGCTCGCCGCCGCCAACGCGCTGGCCGAGCTCGTCGGCGACGACCTGTCGGAGACCTACGTCATCCCCTCGCCGTTCGACCCCCGCGTCGCGCCGGCCGTCTCCACCGCCGTCGCGGCTGCCGCGCGCGCCGACGGGGTCGCCCGGCTCTGACGGGTTGCTATGTCGGCCGCGTACTGGGCCGATGAAGCCCTCACTGGGCCGATGGAGTTCCATCGGCCAACTGAGGGTTTCACCGGCCGGCCGGTGAAACCCTAGGCGCGTGTGACGACCTCAGCCGGCGCCCCGCCCCGGGCAGAGTCCTAGAACCCCGCCCGGTTGGGGTCGCGCCAGGTCCGCTCGAAGGGCAGCCGCCAGGCGTGCGGGGCGATCAACTGGTGGATCGCGTTGGGACCCCACGAGCCGGGGGCGTAGCCGCGCACGGGTGGCGGGTTCTCGACGAGGTGCTGGGACTTGTCCCAGAGCGTCTCGATGCCGGCGGCGGACGTGAAGAGCGTGTGGTCACCGCGCATGGCGTCGTGGATGAGCCGCTCGTAGGCCTCGAGCACGAGGCCGGTGCTGGTGGTGTCGACGGTGGCGAACTGCATCGACAGCTTCTCGAGCTTCATCCCGGGCCCGGGGCGCTTGCCGTAGAAGGACAGCGACATCCGGGACTGGTCGGCGAGGTCGAAGGTGAGGTGGTCGGGGCCCTGGGTGCCGGCGTTCGACCCGGCCGGGAACATCGAGAGCGGGGGCTCCTTGAACGCGATCGAGATGATCCGCGCGCCCTCGGCCAGCTTCTTGCCGGTGCGCAGGTAGAACGGCACGCCGGCCCAGCGCCAGTTGTCGATCTCGACCTTGAGCGCCACGAACGTCTCGGTGTCGGAGTCGTCGGCCACCTGCTCCTTGCCGCGGTAGCCGGCGTACTGCCCGCGCACGACGTGGTGGGGCTCGATGGGGCGCATCGAGCGGAAGACCTTGAGCTTCTCCTCGCCGATCGGGCCGGGGGCCAGGGCGGTCGGCGGCTCCATCGCCATGAACGCCAGCACCTGCATCAGGTGGGTGACCACCATGTCGCGGAAGGCGCCGGTGGTCTCGTAGAACGCGGTGCGGCCCTCGAGCCCGAGCGTCTCGGGCACGTCGATCTGCACGTGGTCGATGAAGTTGCGGTTCCAGATCGGCTCGAACAGGCCGTTGGCGAAGCGGAAGGCCAGGATGTTCTGGGCCGCCTCCTTGCCGAGGAAGTGGTCGATGCGGAAGACCTGGTCCTCGTCGAAGACCTGGTGGACCTCGTCGTTGAGCGCCTTGGCGCTGGCCAGGTCGGTGCCGAACGGCTTCTCCATGATGACCCGCGAGCGCTCGACGAGCCCGGCCCGGTCGAGCTGGTGGATCACGTCGAGGGCGGCCTTGGGCGGCACGCTCAGGTAGTGCAGCCGGCCGACCTCGAGGCCGGTCTTGCTCGCGAGGTCGCCCTCGCACTCCTTGACCGCGCTGGACAGCGCGTCGGGTCCGGCCGAGGTCGAGACGTAGTGCAGGCGCTTGGAGAAGTGGCTCCACCGCTCGTCGGTGATGTCGCCCTTGCCGTACTCCTCGCAGGCGGCGCGCGCGAGGGCGTCGAAGGCCTCGTCGTCGATGTCCTCGAGGGAGGTGCCGATGACGCGGCAGTCGGGGAGCAGACGGGCCTCGAACAGCCGGAGCAGCCCCGGGATGAGCTTGCGCCGGGCCAGGTCGCCCGTGGCGCCGAACAGGACGACGACGTACGGCTGGTCCATGTTCTCCACGGTAGACCTCACTGGTTGCGGCTTCATGACAGCGGAGTGACCTCGCTACTGTCGCACCATGTTCGCCGTCTACGCAGAGTCCTTCTCCTCCGAGTCGCCGCTCGACGGCCTGGTCCTGGGCGAGCGTCCGGATCCGGTACCCGCCGACGGCTGGACCACCGTGACCGTCAAGGCCGCCTCGCTCAACCACCACGACGTGTGGTCGCTGCGCGGGGTCGGGCTCAAGCAGGAGCAGCTGCCCATGATCCTGGGCTGCGACGCCGCCGGCATCGACGAGGACGGCAACGAGGTCGTCGTCCACGCCGTCATCAGCGACCCGACGTGGCGCGGCGACGAGACGCTCGACCCCAAGCGCTCGCTGCTCTCCGAGCGCCACCAGGGCACGCTGGCCGAGAAGGTCGTCGTGCCCCGCCGCAACGTGGTGCCCAAGCCGGCCTCGCTGTCCTTTGCCGAGGCGGCATGCCTGCCGACCGCGTGGCTGACGGCGTACCGGATGCTCTTCACCCGCGGCGGCCTCAAGGCCGGCGACACCGTGCTCGTGCAGGGCGCCGGCGGGGGAGTCGCGACCGCGTGCATCATCCTGGCCCGCGCCGCGGGCCTGAAGGTGCTGGCGACCAGCCGCGACGAGGCCAAGCGCGCCAGGGCCCTCGAGATCGGTGCTCACGACGTGTTCGAGTCGGGCGCCCGGCTGCCGGTCAAGGTCGACGCCGTCATGGAGACCGTCGGGCGCGCCACCTGGTCGCACTCGATCCGCGCCCTGCGTCCCGGCGGCGCCATCGTCGTCAGCGGTACGACGTCCGGCCCCAAGCTCGACGACGCCGAGCTGACCCGGATCTTCTTCCTGCAGCTCTCCGTCATCGGCTCCACCATGGGCACCCGCGACGAGCTCGCCTCGTTGGTCACGATGCTCGACGCCACCGGCACCAAGCCGCTGATCGACCGCGAGATCGCGCTCACCGACGCCCGCCAGGGCTTCGAGGCGATGGCCGGCGGCGACGTCTTCGGCAAGATCGTCTTCACCGCCTGACGTGGCCACCCACCTGGTCACCGGCGCCGGCTCCGGCATCGGAGCCGCCGTCGCCGACCGCCTCCACGCCCGCGGCGACGAGCTGGTGCTCGTCGCCCGGTCCGAGGAGCGCGCCGACGAGCTGCGCGCCCGCTGGCCGGGCTCGTCCACGCTGGTCTGCGACCTCGTCGCGCCGGCGCTGGTCGCCGGCACGACCGACGCGCTGACCGAGCGGCTCGACTCGGTCGTGATGTCGGCCGGCGTGGTCGACCTGGCACCGGTCGCCGACCTGGGTCTCGACTCGCTGAGCTCGCAGCTCAACGTCAACCTGGTCTCGCCGATGGTGTTGAGCCGCCTGCTGCTGCCCGCCGTACGACGCGCGCGTGGGCTGTTCGTCTTCGTCAACTCGTCGGCCGGCCTGACGGCCAACGCGGACTGGTCGGCCTACGCCGCCTCGAAGTTCGGCCTGCGCGCCTTCGCCGACGCGCTGCGCGCCGAGGAGGCCGAGCACGGGGTCCGCGTGACCTCGGTGTTCCCGAGCCGGACGGCCACGCCCATGCAGGAGAAGGTGCACGAGCAGGAGGGCCGCACCTACGACGCCTCGCGCTGGATCAGCCCCGACACCGTCGCCGCGACGATCCTGCACGCGCTCGACCTGCCTGCCGACGCGACCATCCCCGACGTGACCGTGCGTCCGGTGGTGCCCCGCACCACCTGACCCCGCCGACGGGTCCTAGAGCGACGGCCTCCGGTCGGCCCACGGCCGGGCCTCCTCGAGCTGGGCGGCCAGGCGCAGGAGCAGGCCGTCGGAGCCGAGACGCCCGACCAGCTGGCTGCCGATGGGCAGCCCGGCGGCGGTCCAGTGCAGCGGCACCGTCATGGCCGGACGGCCGGTGAGGTTGGCGAGCTGGGTGTAGGGCACCCAGCCGAGGTTCTGCGTGATCATCTGGTCGACGATCGGCGTCAGCCGCAGCACGCTCGCGGCCCGGGCGGTCAGCAGCGCGCGCTGCGCCAGCCGCACCGGCAACGGCGCCTCGAAGGCGCCGATGCGCGGGGGAGCGGTCGCCGTGGTCGGGGTCAGGAGGAGGTCGTAGGTCTCGTGGAACTCCGCGAGGCGGCGTACGTGGAGGTGGCGGTTCTCCACCGCGCGCACGAAGTCGACCGGCGACGTCGCCCGGCCGAGCGCGGCCATCGTGAGCGTGTCGTCCTCGAAACCGCTGTCGCCGCTGCCGGAGACGCGCTTGGCCTCGTCGACCGAGTAGGCGCAGTAGGCGAACCACGTGGTGAGGAAGTCCTTGGCCAGCGCGGCGTCGTCGATCGGCGCGGCCTCGAGCACGTCGACGTGGTGGCCCAGGCTCTCCAGCAGCTCGGCCGCCTCGGTGGCCGCCGCCACCGCCTCGGGGTCGGGCGTCGGGTTGATGGCGCTCGCCGTGCACAGCGCGATCCTGAGGACGCCGGGGTCCTGGCCGACCTCGTCGGCGTACGACGTCGCCGGCGAGGCGGACAGGTACGGCGACGCCGGCGACGGCCCGGCCAGCACGTCGAGCATCGCGGCGCTGTCGCGGACGCTGCGGGAGATGACGCCGTCGGTGGCGGTGCCGCCGAGCGGCTCGCCGTGCGCGGGCCCCGACGGCACCAGGCCACGGGTCGGCTTCAGCCCGAACAGCCCGCAGGCCGAGGCCGGGATGCGGATCGAGCCGCCGCCGTCGCTGGCACCGGCGCACGGCACGATGCCGGCGGCCACGGCCGCGGCGCTGCCGCCGGAGGACCCGCCGGGCGTGTGGTCGGTGTCCCACGGGTTGCGGGCCGCGCCGAAGAGCGCCGGCTCGGTGATGCCCTTGGCGCCGAACTCCGGCGTGTTGGTCTTGCCGAGCAGGACCAGGCCGGAGTCGAGCCAGCGCTGCACGACGTCGGCGTTCTCGGTGGCGACGGTGGTCGCGAGCGAGCGCGATCCGCCACTGGTCGGGAAGCCGACGACGTCCTGGTGCAGGTCCTTGACCAGGAACGGCACGCCGGCGAACGGGCGGTCGGTCTCGGAGCCGGCGGCCGGTCCGCTCACCGGCGGGTCGAGGTCGACGACGACCGCGTTGATCCGCTCGTTGACCTGGGCGGTGCGGGCGCGGGCCGCGGCGACCAGCTCGTCGGAGGTGACGTCACCGCTGCGGACCAGCGCAGCGAGACCGACGGCGTCGTGGGCGGCGTACTCGTGGTGCTCCATGGCGCGACAGTACTGAGCGCGCACCTCAGCGACGGAGCGGACGCCGCATCGTGAGGTCGTCGGGTCCGCCGAGGGCGCCGGGCACGCGTTCGCCGGTCGCCACGAACCCCTGGCGCACGTAGTAGTCGCGCGCCTTGTCGTTGCCCTCGAGGTGCGACAACCGCAGGCCGACGGCCTGCGCCGGCGCCGCCGCCTCGACGGCGTCGAGCAGGCGCGTGCCGATGCCCAGACCCTGCGCCTCCGGCAGCACGTAGAGGCGCCAGACCACGACGTGGTCGTCGACCAGCGACGACGACGCCATCGCGAGCACCCGATCGTCGACCTCCGCCACGAGCACCCGGCCGGCCTCGATCGCGGGCCGGTTGGTCTCCGGCGTCCACCAGGTCGCCAGGCCGCGCTCGACGTGGTCGGCCCCGGCGATCGGCTCGTACGTCGCCCACCAGCACGCGTGCCCGACGGCCAGCACCGCGTCGAGGTCGTCGAGCGTGGCGGTGCGGACGTCTACTGCGAGCGCCACTGCAGGGCGCCGATGATCACCATCCGCAGCTGGGTGCGCGCCCGCTCGGCGACCACCTGCTCGGCGTCGGGCCGCCCGGCGGCCACCAGGATGTCCTCGACCGTCGCGACCATGGCGGTCACGATGAGCGTCGAGAGCACCTGCAGGTCCTCGGGGGTCCACACGTCGGTGCCCGGCAACCGGGCCAGGTCGGTGGCCAGCTCGCGCTCGCACAGCTCGATCTGGTGGCGGATCGCGGCGCGCACGGTGAGCGGCCCGGCGGCCCGCTCGCGCACGATGAAGTTGAAGTGCTGCCGCTCCTTCTGCACGTGGCTGACCAGCGTGTCGACGGACTGGTCGACGATGTCGCGGTAGGTCGGGTCGTGGCGGCGCACGTCGCGCAGCATCGCGCGCAGGGAAACGAAGGACTCGTCGACGAGGGCCAGCCCCAGCGACTCGATGGACTCGAAGTGGCGGTAGAAGGCCGTGGGCACGATGCCGACCTGCTTGGCGACCTGGCGCAGCGACAGCGCGACCAGGCTGCTGTCCTCGCAGAGCTCGAGCGTGGCGTCGAGGATGGAGCGCCGGGTGCGTTCCTTGCGCACCACGCGCGTCTCGGAGAGGTCCGGGCTCACGGTCACCCGCACCAGTCTAGGCGCTGGCCGCCGGCCGGCCCCGGTGCACGTGTGTCCACCCTCACGGGACGCGGTGGTTGACCGTGCTGGGCGCCGCACGACATAGTTTGGGTGTACAGACGTACACTCAAATTTCGGAGGCGACATGAGCACCACCGCCCCACACCGGCCCGCCACGCGGTCCGTCGGCCAGGCTGTCACGCAGTCGGTCGGCCAGCGCATCCTGCGCTCCCGCGTCCTGGCCGCCCTCACCACGCCCCACGGCGTGGACCGCTACCTCGAGATGGTCAACCCGATGTGGGCCGCCGAGGAGGTCCGCGCCCGGGTCGTCTCGGTCGTGCGGGAGAACCCGCGGTCCGACGGCACCGCCGCGGTCGCGACCATCACGCTGCAGCCCACCTCGACGTGGCGCGGGCACCGTGCCGGCCAGTACGTCCAGGTCGGCCTCGACCTGCCCGGCTCGGCCAAGCGGATGACGCGCTGCTTCACCGTCTCCTCGGCCGCCTCGGTGCCCGGTGAGCAGATCACCCTGACGGTCCGCGCCCACGACGAGGGCCAGGTGTCCAAGCACTTGGTCGCCGCCGAGCCCGGCCTCGTGCTCCACCTCAGCCAGGCCCAGGGCGAGTTCACGCTCGACGAGAGCCCGGCGACCCCGACCAACAACCACCTGCTGTTCATCACCGGCGGCTCGGGCATCACCCCGGCCATGTCGATGGTGCGCACGCTGCTGCGCGACGGCTACGACGGCGGAGCAGGCCGCAAGGTCACCTTCCTGCACTACGCCCGCTCGCCCGAGGACCAGATCTTCGCCGACGAGCTCGCCGAGATCGCCGCCGCCGACAACGACGTCACCGTCCTGCTGCGGCACGGCGACCACGTGTTCTCCGAGTTCGAGCTGCGCCGCCTCGTCCCGGCCTACCGCACCACCGACACCTGGGCGTGCGGCCCCGCCGGCCTGATGGAGCTCGTCGCGGCGGCGTACGACGAGAGCCCCAAGCTGCGCACCGAGTTCTTCAAGGCCCCGCGCACCACGCCGGGCAACGCCGAGGGCGACGTGAGCTTCACCCGCTCCGGCAGCGTGCTCGCCGAGGCCGCCAACTCCGGCGCCACCCTGCTCGAGCAGGCCGAGGCCCTGGGCCTGAAGCCCGAGTTCGGCTGCCGCATGGGCATCTGCTTCTCCTGCACGACCCGCAAGACCGAGGGCACCGTCCGCAACGTCCTGTCCGGCACCACCTCGTCGCTTCCCGACGAGGACATCCAGATCTGCGTCAGCGCCCCCGAGGGCGGCTGCGCCGTCGAGCTGTAAGGAGACACCGACATGTCTGCAGCACACATCGAAGACATCCTCGAGACGATCGACGTCGAGGAGACCAAGAAGGCCACCGCCAAGCTGAGCGCCGAGCAGCTCGACGCGTTCGGCGCCGAGATGGACGCGATCCGCCAGCGCATCCTCGACGACCTGGGCGAGGAGGACGCCGACTACATCCGCAAGGTCGTCAAGCTGCAGCGCGGCTTCGAGATCGCCGGCCGCGCGCTCTTCTACCTGCCGCCGGCCTGGCCGCTCGCCGTCGCCTCCCTCTCGGTCTCCAAGATCCTCGAGAACATGGAGATCGGCCACAACGTCATGCACGGCCAGTACGACTGGATGGGCGACCCCGGCCTCAACTCCCGCATGTACGACTGGGACAACGTGTGCCCCGGTGACCAGTGGAAGTACAGCCACAACTACATCCACCACACGTTCACCAACGTGCTCGGCAAGGACCGCGACATCGGCTACGGGATCCTCCGGATGGACGAGGACCAGCCGTGGCACCCCTACTACCTCGGTAACCCCCTCTACGCCCTGGGGCTGATGCTCTTCTTCGAGTGGGGCGTCGCGATGCACGACCTTGAGGTCGAGAACCTCGTCGCCGGCAAGCGCAAGTTCTCCGAGAACAAGGCCCTGCACGCCGGCATCATGCGCAAGGTCAAGCGCCAGGCGGTCAAGGACTACCTGCTGTTCCCGGCGCTCACCGGCCCGCTGTTCCCGCTGACCTTCGCGGGCAACGTCACGGCCAACCTGATCCGCAACGTGTGGGCCTTCAACATCATCTTCTGCGGCCACTTCCCGGCGGGCGTCGCGACGTTCTCCGAGGAGGAGTGCGAGGACGAGTCGCGCGGCCACTGGTACTACCGCCAGCTGCTCGGCTCGGCCAACATCACCGGCG
>JAOPXU010000166.1 GCA_025964985.1 Nocardioides sp. | reverse complement strand
GCGTTCGGTCTCTGAGCCGTAGGGGCGGGCGTAGGCCCACTCCTCGACCATGGTGCGGTTGAACCGTTCGACCTTGCCGTTGGTCTGCGGTCGGTAGGGGCGGGTCCGTTTGTGGACGATGTCGGCTTCCTGCAGGGTCTGTTTCCACAGCTTCGAGCGGTAGCAGGCGCCGTTGTCGGTCAGGACACGTCGAACGGTGATGCCGGCGGCCTCGTAGTAGGCCTGGGCGCGTTGCCAGAACCCGGCAGCGGTCTCTTTCTTCTCATCAGCCAGCAGCTCGCTGTAGGCGAGTCGGGTGCAGTCATCGATCGCGTTGTGGATGTACCAGTAGCCGACGCCGGCTCGGCGGTTGCGTTTGCCCTGGGCACGACCCAGCGTCTTGTGTCCACCGCCGTCGGGGATGCGACCGAGCTTCTTGATGTCGACGTGCACCAGGTCGCCTGGGGCCGGGTGGACGTAGTGCTGAACCTGGCGACGTGCCCACTTGATCCGTACACCGGTTGCGGGATCGGTCCAGGCCAACGGAGGACAGCGGTAGCGGCGCAGGATCTTGTGGACCGTGGAGACGTTCATGCCCAACAGGTAGGCGATCCGTGCCGGTCCCCAACGGCGGCTGATGCGTAGGCCGATCACGCGGCGCTCGCGGCGAGCCGGGGTCTGGTTGGCACTGTGCGATGGTCGGCTCGAGCGGTCGGTCATGCCGGCGCGTCCGAACTCGCGGTACCGATCTGCCCAGCGCCGAGCGGTTGTGACTGAGCAGTTCCACCGTTCAGCGGCCCGACGTAGCGACCAGCCCTTGTCCACGACAAGTTGGGCAAGGCGCAGGCGTCCGGCCGGGGTCAGTTGAGCGTTAGCGTGGGACACGAAGACCTCCGTGGTGGTTCAGATGTGGTTGCGTGGTTGCTCCACACCTCACCCGGAGGTCTTCGTCATCGTCCAGCAGGCAACGCCGTACCTAACGTCCGTGATCAGTACATCTAGCGGTCTAAGCAACGTGGGGCTGTGGCCGGTTGGTCCGCGGCCGACTCGGCGCGTGCATCGGGCCCGGTCGTGTGCCTGTTACCGGCCTGCATGTCGTCCTGAGGCACACGACTCGACGTACGGCGCAGGCCGGGGCCGGCGTGGTGCGGTCGTGTGCCTGTCACCGGCCTCCAGATCGTCCTGGGGCACACGACCCCGCCCCGGTCGAGACCCGTCCGGTCAGGCGAGGGCGCCGGCGAGCTCGCGGCGGCTGGCGATGCCGAGCTTGGTGTAGACGCGGCCGAGATGGTTCTCGACGGTCTTGGGGGAGACGAACAGCTCCTGGGCGATGTCGCGGTTGCTGCGGCCCATGACGGCGAGGGTGGCGACGCGGCGCTCACTGGCCGTGAGGGACTCGGGCCCGGGGGCGGTCTGGCGGCGGGGGCGGTCGCCGAGGGCCTGGAGGGCGTCGGCGATGCGGGTCTGCAGGGCCTGGGCGCCGCAGGTGTGGGCCATCTCGGCGGCCTCCGCGAGCAGCTCGCGCGACTCCGTACGACGGCCCTGGGGCGCGCCACGTCTCGGCCTGGTCGGCCAGGCACTTGGCGTGCTCGAGGCGGTCGTGCGAGCCGGCGAGGACCGCGACGGCCTCGTCGAGGCCGGCGGCGCGGGCCACGGGGTCGGGGTCGAAGCGGGCGGCGACGCGCAGCGCCGAGCCGATCTCGGCGGCGGAGCCCCAGGCCCGGGCCGACGCGACCTGCTCGGCCAGCAGCGAGCGGGCCTCGTCGTCGTGGCCGAGCCGTGACTGGGCGACGGCGGCGGGCAGGCGCCAAGCCAGGCCGGCGGGGTCGGTGCCGGTCAGCTCGATCTCGCGGCGCAGCGTCGTCAGGTGCTTGAGGGCGCCGTGCGGGTCGTCCTCGGCGAGGCTGACGCGGGCGCGGACCTCTTGCAGCCACAGCAGCGGCATCACCCGGACGCCGTGGGTGCCGGCGTCGAGCTCGGCCAGTGCGGCCTTCGCAGCCGGGAGGTCACGGCGCTCCATCGCGACGAAGCAGGTGAAGTGGACGGCGGTGGCGCGCAGCGACAGCACCTCCGGGGTCAGGGGCTCGTGGGCGACGGCGGCCAGCACCGCCTCGGCCTCGGCCTCGGTGGTGGTGACGTCGCCCAGGCGCCACGCCAGCAGCTGTGCGGCGTTGGAGGCCATCGCGTAGTCGACCGGTGAGCCGCCGCGCAGGATCCGGGTGCGGGCGCGGTCGATCTCGTGGCGCGTCTCGACCACGACGTCGGCCGAGACGGCCGCCATCATCGCCAGCGTCCACGGCACGAGCCCGTCGCCGCGGGCGGCGTCGTCGAAGAGCGCGCCGTCGCCCAGGGCCCGACGGGCGTGGTCGGCGACGACGGTGTGCGGGAGGTTCTGGTGCCGCCCGCGCTGGGCGAGCAGGGCGAGCAGGGTGCGCTCGTCGGCCGAGGCGCCGCGCAGGCCCTCGAACTGCAGCAGGTGCTCCATCGCCTGGCGCCGCTGCGCCGGCACGAACTGGCGGACGACGCCGAGCGCCGCCTCGAGCGTGATCCGCGCCGGCTCCTCCGCCAGCGGGGGCCACTCCTCCAGGGTGGTGACCAGCTCGGCCACCGCGGCCTCGGCCCCACCCGAGGCGAGCGTGGCCTGGGCGGCAGAGGCGAGCAGCCCGGCGCGGCGGCGTACGTCGGGCTCGGCGGCGGCCGCCTCGACGAGGTGGCGGTGCGCCTCGTCGGGACGACCCGCCCGCAGCAGGGTGTGTCCGAGCCGCTCGCGCAGGACCGGGTCGCCCGGGCGCTCGACCAGGGCGCGCTCGAGGCAGTCGGCGGCGACCTCGCGGTCGCCGGCGCCGAGCGCGAACTGCGCCGCCTCGGCGAGCAGGTCGGCGGCGTC
>JAOPXU010000098.1 GCA_025964985.1 Nocardioides sp. | reverse complement strand
TCCTGCTCGTCGAGCGCAACGTCATCACCTACCGCTCGGCGTGGAAGCTGTTCATCACCGGCTTCCTCGAGCCGGTCTTCTACCTGCTCTCGATCGGCATCGGCGTCGGCCAGCTCATCGACACCTTCGAGTTCAATGGCCAGACGATCCCCTACGCCGAGTTCGTCGCGCCCGGCATGCTCGCCGCCTCGGCCTTCAACGGCGCCCTGATGGACTCCTGCTTCAACTTCTTCTTCAAGCTCAAGCACCTGCGCCTCTACGACTCGGTGCTCGCCACGCCCGTCGGCACCGCCGACGTCGCCCGCGGCGAGGTGATCTGGGGCCAGCTGCGCGGCGGGTCCTACTCGGCGGCGTTCCTGGTCGTGATGCTGCTGCTCGGCTACATCGACACGTGGTGGGCCGTGCTCGCCCTGCCAGCGGCGCTGCTCATCGGCTTCGCGTTCAGCGCCGTCGCGATGGCGTGCACGACCTGGTTCACCTCGTGGCAGGACTTCGAGAAGGTGACGCTGGTGCAGACGCCGCTGTTCCTGTTCTCGGCGACGTTCTTCCCGGTGACGGCGTTCGACGGCTGGCTGCGCTGGATGGTGGAGTGCACCCCGCTCTACCGCGGCGTCGTGCTCTGCCGCGAGCTCACCACCGGCACGGTGACGGCCGACTCGCTGGTCTCCGTCGTCTACCTCGTGCTCATGGGCGCCGCGGGGCTGTGGGTCGTGCGCAAGCGCCTCGACACCCTGCTGCTCACCTGAGCGTTCAGGCGTCGTCGAGCACGAGCGCCCAGAACGCCGTGTCCACCCACCGGCCGAGCTTGTGGCCGACCTCCGGCAGCACCCCGACCCGCTCGAACCCGAAGCCGCGGTGCAGCGCCTCGCTCGCCGGGTTGGGCTGCGCGATCACCGCCAGCACGGTGTGCACACCGTCGGCGCGCAGCCGGTCGAGCAGCACGGCGTAGAGCCGGCGGCCCACGCCGCGACCGCGCGCCGACTCGTCGAGGTAGACCGAGACCTCCCGGGTCCGGTCGTAGGCCGCCCGCGGCCGGTACGTCGCCGAGTAGGCGTAGCCCTGCACCCGCCCGTCCTCCTCGTCGACGAGCAGGTGGTGGGGTCCGGTGAGCTTGTCCTGCCAGTGCTCGAGCGGGGGAGTGACCGTGTCGAACGTGGCGATCCCGCCGGCCACCTGGGCGTCGTAGATCGCCTTGATCGCGGCGAGGTCGCCGGCCTCGGCGTCGCGCACGGACATGGCCGCATCCTGCCGGACGTTGGCAGGAAGTCCGACGACGGCCCGGCGCCGCACCTGCCACGCTCTGACCCGTGATCGTGCCCGACACCAAGGACTGGACCTGGGTCCTCACCGAGCCCTGCGCCGACTGCGGCTTCGTCGCCGACGACGTCGACGTCGCCCACGTCGGCGACGCGATCCGCGCCAACGCCGCGCTGTGGCCGGTCGTCCTCGCCGGCCGGGGGGCCACCGAGCGCCCGGACGCGGCGACCTGGTCGCCCACCGAGTACGCCGCCCACGTGCGCGACGTGCACCGCGTCTTCACCGAGCGGGTCACCGCGATGCTCGCCGAGGACGGACCGCGCTTCGCCAACTGGGACCAGGACGCCACCGCCCTCGAGGAGCGCTACGACCTGGCCGACCCGGCCGCGGTCGGTCCCGAGCTCCTCGAGGCCGCCGCTGTCGTCGCCGACCTCTACGACGGCGTACGGCCCGAAGCGCTGGGGCGGCCCGGCTTCCGCAGCGACGGCAGCGCGTTCACCCTCGACACGATCGCCCGCTACCACCTGCACGACCTGGTCCACCACGTCTGGGACATGCGCCGCGAGCTCACCGTGGCGGCCTACGACCGGCAGGCCACCGACTACCGCGAGGCCTCGGCCCCGCTCGGCGACGCCGTGCGCCGCGGGCTCGATGACCTCGCCGCCCGCCTCGCCCCCGGCGCAGTGGTCCTCGAGGTCGGCAGCGGCGGCGGGCGCGACGCCCGCGAGCTCGAGGCGCGAGGGATGCGGGTGCGTCGTACGGACGTGACACCCGGGTTCGTCGCCCTGCTGCGCGAGCAGGGCCACGAGGCCGAGGTGCTCGACCCGCTCCAGGACGACCTCGGCGGACCGCACGACGCCGTGTGGGCGAACGCGAGCCTGCTGCACGTCGCCCGCGCCGACCTGCTGGTCGTGCTCGAGCGGCTGGCAGCGGCGACGCGGCCCGGGGGAGTGCTGCGGATGTCGGTCAAGGACGGCGACGGCGAGGGCTGGTCGACCCACGGCAGCATCGACGTCCCGCGGATGTTCACCTACTGGCGCCGGCCCGCCCTCGAGGCCGTCGTCACCGGCGCCGGCTGGGGCGTCGAGCGCGTCGAGGAGTCCGACGGGATGCGCGGCGAGCGCTGGCTCACGGTCCTCGCCAGGCGGTCCCCACCCGTCGCCTAACGTTGACGGACGTGAGGCACACCGAGTTCTGGGCGCGGCTCGAGCAGGCCCTTGGCACCGGCTATTACCGGACGTGGGCGAGCCAGTTCGTGATGGCCGACCTGGACCGCCGTACGGCGCAGGAGGCGCTCGACGCCGGCGTCGAGCCCAAGCGGGTCTGGGCCGCCTGCTGGCAGGCGCTCGGCCTGCCCGACCGCGAGCGCTAGACGCCGCACCCCGAGCACCCGTCCGGCCCGAACGGGCCGTGGCCGTCGGTCGGCTCCCGGTCCTACGCTCCGGCCATGACGCGTCGTCCCCAGGCCCTGTCCGCCGCCGCCGCCCTCGTGCTGGCGCTCTCGCTCACCGCCTGCGGTGGCGACGACGACGCCGACAGCGGGTCGGGCGGGTCCGGCGACTCCGGCTCCGAGGCCATCAGCAAGGCCGACTACGTCGAGCAGGGCAACGAGATCTGCGCCGCCGGCAACGAGGAGCTCGCCGCCGGCGCGGAGGGCATCGACCCGGCCGACCCCGAGTCGATCGCGACCTACGCCGACGACGTCCTGGTCCCCAACATCCGCGGCCAGCTCGACGAGCTGCGCGCGCTGGGCTACCCCGAGGGCGACGAGGAGACCCTCGAGGCCGCCTACGCCGACGCCGACGCGGCCCTCGACGAGGTCGAGGCCGACCCGAGCCTGCTCGCGGGCGGTGCGGGCCCGTTCGAGGAGGTCAACGTGACGCTGACCGAGTACGGCCTGGTCGAGTGCGGCTCCAGCTCCTGACCCGCGCCTGACACGATGACGGGGTGAGCAGCCCCATCGCAGAGGTGGCCGTCATCGGCGGCACCGGCTTCTACTCGTTCCTCCAGGGGAGCGACGTCACCGAGCACGCCGTGACCACGCCCTACGGCGACCCGTCGGGGCCGATCGCGGTGGGCGAGGTCGCCGGACGCCGGGTCGCGTTCCTGCCGCGCCACGGCCAGGACCACCGCCACCCGCCGCACGGGATCCCCTACCGCGCCAACGCCTGGGCGCTGCGCTCGCTCGGCGTGCGCCAGGTGCTGGCACCCTGCGCCGTGGGCGGCCTGGTCGACGTCGCGCCCGGCGACGTCGTGGTGCCCGACCAGCTGGTCGACCGCACGTTCCGCCGGGTCGGGTCGTTCGTCGAGACCGGCGCCTGCCACCTGCCGTTCGCCGACCCCTACTGCCCGCAGGTCTCCGCGGCCGCGGTCGCCGCAGCGCCCGACGTACGGGCCGGCGGGACGATGGTCGTCATCGAGGGCCCGCGCTTCTCCACGCGCGCCGAGTCGCGCAGCTACGCCGAGGCCGGCTGGAACCTCGTCAACATGACCGGCGCCCCCGAGGCGGCGCTGGCTCGCGAGATGCGCCAGTGCTACGCCGCCATCGCGCTGGTCACCGACATGGACGCCGGTGCCGAGACGGGTCAGGGCGTCGGGCAGGAGGAGGTCTTCGCGCTGTTCCGCGCCAACCTCGAGCGGCTGACCGCCCTGCTGACCCGCGCGATCGAGACGCTGCCCGACCCCGACGGCTGCTCGTGCTCGACGTGGGCCGACGAGGTCGAGCCGACCTACGACATCCCTGGCTGATGCGCGTCCTCCTCACCGGCTCCGCCGGCTTCATCGGTACGGCGATCGGCTCGGGCCTCGAGGCCGGCGGCCATGACGTCGTCCGGGTCGACCTGATGCTCGAGCAGGCCCACGGCGCGACGACGCCGCCCGACGGCACCCACCACCTCGACGTGCGCGACGCGGGCGCCTGGACCCACCTGCTCGACGGGATCGACGCGGTCTGCCACCAGGCCGCCATGGTCGGGGCTGGCGTCACGGTCGCCGACCTGCCGCTGTACGCCGCCCACAACGACCTCGGCACCGCCGCGCTGCTGGCCGCCATGTCGGTCGCGGGCGTCGACCGGCTCGTCGTGGCGAGCTCGATGGTCGTCTACGGCGAGGGCCGCTACACGTGCGCCGTCCACGGCGACCAGGCCCCGCCGCCGCGCACGGTCGCAGCGCTCGACGCCGGCGACTTCGACAACCGCTGCCCGGTCTGCGGCCAGCCGCTCGCGTGGGCCACCGTCGACGAGGACGCCCGGCTCGACCCGCGCAGCTCCTACGCCGCCAGCAAGCTCGCCCAGGAGCACTACACCGCCGCCTGGGTCCGCCAGGCCTCGTCCTCGGCGGTCGCACTGCGCTACCACAACGTCTACGGACCGGGCATGCCCCGCGACACGCCCTACTCCGGCGTCGCGGCGATGTTCCGCTCCTCCCTCGAACGCGGCGAGCGCCCGAAGGTCTACGAGGACGGCTCGCAGGCCCGCGACTTCGTGCATGTCGACGACGTGGCGCGCGCCAACGTGCTGGCGCTCGAGTCGGTCGTCGCCGGACCGCCCGAGGCCTACGCCGCCTACAACGTCGCCTCCGGGCGCCCCGTCTCGATCCTCGAGGTCGCCCGGCTCGTCGGCGAGGGCACCGGCGCGGGCATCGAGCCCGAGGTCACCGGCGGCTACCGCCTCGGCGACGTCCGCCACGTCGTCGCCTCGCCGGCCCGTGCCGCCGAGCGGCTGGGGTTCACCGCGCAGGTGTCGCCCGAGGACGGGCTGCGGGCGTTCGCGACGGCACCGCTGCGGGCGTGACGTCGACGCTCACCACTGCGTGAACACCAGCTGCTGCAGCACGATCGCCGTCACCACCTGCACCGCCAGCGCCGGGCGCCGCCACCGCTCCGGCAGCAGCGCGGCCGACAGCAGCAGCCAGGGGACCCACGGCAGCCAGATCCGCTCGACCTCGGACTTGCTCATCCCCGACAGGTCGGCGAGGAGCAGGGCCGCAGCGGCCGAGAGCACCAGCAGCACCGTCGTACGCCGCTCGCCGACGGGCCCGCGCAGCGTCGCGCGCACCCCGGGCAGGGCACAGGCGATGCCGGCGCCGATGACCGGGCCCGCGCTGACGAGCAGCGCGCCGAGGTTGCCCCACAGCCAGTAGGACTGCGGGCGCTTGCCGCCGAGGCCGGCGACGTAGCGGTCCTGCAGCGGGCCGTAGGCCTCCCACCAGAAGAACCCGACCGACCCGAACGCTGCGACGACGAGCAGCGCCCCGCCGACCGCCCAGGGCAGCGGCCGCCACGAGCGCGCCGCGGCCAGGATGGCGAGCGCGACCGGGCCCATCAGCACCAGCCCGTAGGACATGAAGACGCCGTAGCCGAGCACGACGCCGGCGAGCACGGCCCAGGCGACCGACCGCCGTCGCGAGGCCGCGGTGGCAGCCAGAGCCAGGAACGCCAGTCCCCACGCGGCCACGGTCGTGAAGACGGCGTCGGCCGAGACGGCCATCAGCACCGCAGCAGGCGCCAGCACCAGGAACGCCACCGCGCGGCGGGCCACCGCCTCGGCGCCGAGGGCACGCAGGGCGACCAGGACCGCGGGTGTCGCGGCCGCGGCGACCGCCGTGATCACCAGCCCCACGCCCAGCGACGAGGTGACGCCGATGCGCACCAGGGCGACGAAGAGCAGCAGCGCCCCGGGCGGGTGCCCGGCGACGTGCGTGGGCCAGCTGTCGGGCTCGCCGTAGGTGATGCCGCCGACGAAGGTGTCGAGGGTGGCGGGCACGTCGGTGATCGTGCGGGCGGTGTCGAGGTACTCGCCGTCCATCTCCTCGACCCGGGAGATGCCCTCGGAGCCGTCGACGAGGGCGAGGGCGAGCAGCCAGGCCAGCCCCACGGCGTACGACACCGCGACGAGGACCGGCCAGCGCGCCCGCAGCGCCCAGCGGGGCAGCACGAGGAACGCCAGCAGGCCCAGCAGTACGACCCGCGAGGTGGCCACCCCGGGCGTCTTGACGTCGAGGTAGCCGCGCAGCGGGGGGACCGGGTCCTCGCCGGCGACCGGACGACGGCTCATCGGGTCGATCGGCAGCAGGTGGGGGAGCACGAACGACAGCACGAGCACCAGGACGGCCAGTGCGGCGCCGACCCGGGCGGCTCGGACCACGGCGCGACGGTCGGGCTCGACGGCGGGAGCGTCGGCGGTCGTCGTGCTCACCGTCCGACCCTAGAGGCCCCGGATGGCCACGGTCGGCGGCATGTCGGCGAGCGGGTGGGTTCAGGAGGGCGCCGCAGCCCTACCGTGTGACCACCATGCCCGACTGCGACCTCATCCTTCCCTGCCGTGACGAGGCCGCCGCCCTGCGCGTGCTGCTCCCACGTGTGCCCGACGGCCTGTCCGTCATCGTCGTCGACAACGGCTCCAGCGACGGCACCGCCGAGGTCGCCGCGGCGCTCGGGGCACGGGTGGTGAGCGAGTCCACACCGGGTTATGGCGCTGCGGTGCACTCCGGACTGCTCGCGGCGACGAACACGTACGTGGCCTTCATGGACGGAGACGGATCCTTTGACCCCGACGAGGTGCTGCCGCTGCTCGCCGAGGTGCGCGCCGGCAGTGCCGACATCGCGGTCGGACGACGGCGCCCGGTGTCCCGCTCGGTGTGGCCCTGGCACGCGCGCGCCGGCAACGCGCTCATCGTCGCCTGGCTGCGCCGGCGCATCGACCTCGACGCCCACGACATCGCGCCGCTGCGCGTCTGCCGCCGCGAGGACCTGCTGGCCCTCGACGTGCGCGACCGCCGCTTCGGCTACCCCGTCGAGCTGCTGCAGAAGGCGACCGCCGCCGGCTGGCGGTTCAGCGAGCACGACGTGACCTACCACCCGCGCGCGGCCGGCACCCGGTCCAAGGTCTCCGGCTCGGTGACCGGCACCGTGCGCACCGCGCGCGACTTCGCGAAGGTGCTCTCCCGATGACGGCGGACTGGACGGCGCTCGTGGTCGCCAAGGCCCCCGTCGCGGGCCTGGCCAAGACCCGCCTCGCCGCGGGTGTCGGTGCGACCCGTGCCGCCGACCTCGCCGCCGCCGCGCTCCTCGACACCCTGGCCGCCGCAGCCGGTGCTCCGCGCCGCGTCATCGCCCTGACCGGCGACCTCGACGCCGCCGAGCGGGCCGACGACCTGCGCGCCGCGCTGACCGGGTGGGTCGTCGTACCGCAGCGCGGGGAGGGGTTCGACGAGCGCCTCACCGCCGCCCACGCCGACGCCGGCCCCGGCCCCGTCGTCCAGGTCGGCATGGACACCCCACAGGTCACCGCCGACCAGCTGGCCGACGTCGCTGCCGGCCTCGCCGACCACGACGCCGTGCTCGGCCGCGCCGACGACGGCGGCTGGTGGGTGCTCGCCCTGCGCGACCCGGGCGCCGCCGAGGCGCTGCGCGGCGTACCGATGTCGACCCCCACGACCCACGACGACACGCTGGCCGCGCTCCGCGCCGCCGGGCTCGACGTCGGCGCGACCGTCGAGCTCACCGACGTCGACACCGCCGCCGACGCCGACCGGGTGGCGGCGACCGCGCCGCACACCCTGTTCTCCACCGCCTGGCTCGCCCGAGAGGTGGCGTCACGATGACCGACCAGATCGACCGTCCGATCGAGGAGCAGCCCTTCTCCACCGTCTTCGCCTACGCCCTGCAGGGCCACCCCTGTGCCGTCTGGGGCGTCGAGGACGCTCCCGAGCACCTGCCCGTCGAGGCCTGGACCCGCTCCGCCGACGAGCACGACCACGCGATCCTCGACCACTGCGAGGGACCGACGCTCGACATCGGCTGCGGCCCGGGCCGGATGACGGCGGCGCTGCTCGAGCGCGGCGTCCTCGCCCTCGGGATCGACGTCGTCGAGGAGGCCGTCGGCCAGACCGTCGAGCGCGGGGGAGCGGCGCTGCAGCGCGACGTCTTCGACACCCTGCCCGGCGAGGGCCGCTGGTCCTCGGTGCTGCTGGCCGACGGCAACGTCGGCATCGGCGGCGACCCGGTGCCGCTCCTGCGCCGCGTGCGCGAGCTCCTCGACCCCCGTGGCCGGGTCGTCGTGGAGGTCGCGGCGCCCGGCGTGCCCCACCGCACGTCGTGGGCCAGCATCGAGGCCGCGGGCCTGCGCAGCCGCCCGTTCCGGTGGTCGGTCGTCGGTCTCGACGACATCGGCGACATCGCCGAGCGAGCCGGCCTGCGGGTGTCCGAGTCCGCGCTGCACGGCGAGCGCTGGTGCGTCGTGCTCGAGGTCGCCGAGTGAAGGTCGCGGCCCCCGCACCCGAGCACTTCACGTCGCGCCTGCGCAGCCCGGCCGTCGCCGCTCGCGTCGGCATGTGGCTCGGCATCAGCTTCGGCATCTGCTTCCTCACCGGCCTGCTGAGCCACTACGCCCAGAACACCAGCCAGCCGATCCCGTTCCCCGCCAGCCCCTCGTGGGGCTACCGGGTCACCCAGGGCCTCCACGTCGTCACCGGCACCGCCGCCGTCCCGCTGCTGCTGGTCAAGCTGTGGACGGTCTTCCCGCGGCTCTTCGAGCGCCCGCCGTCGATGCGCGCGCGCCAGCTCCTGCTCACCGGCCTCGAGCGCGTCTCCATCCTGGTCCTGGTCGCCTCCGCGATCTTCATGCTCACCAGCGGCCTGACCAACACCGCGTCCTGGTACGTCTGGGGCTTCGGCTTCCGTGCCGCCCACTACGCCGTCGCCTGGGTGGCGATCGGCGCGCTGCTCGTGCACATCGCCGTCAAGCTGCCCGTCATCCGCGAGGCGCTGCTCAACGACGTCGAGGCGACCCACTCCCACGACCGGCCGACCGCGGTCGAGGCCGGGGTCATGTCGCGGCGCGGTCTGCTCCGCACCACCTGGCTGGCCGGCGGCGCGGCCGTCCTGCTGACGGCCGGCGCCTCGGTGCCGCTCCTGCGCAAGGTCTCCGTGCTCGCCGTCCGCTCCGGCGACGGTCCGCAGGGCATCCCCGTCAACCGCTCGGCCAAGGCCGCCGGCGTGACCGTCACCGCGGTCAGCGACGCCTGGCGCCTGACGGTCAGCAACGGCGACCAGGTCGTCGAGCTCTCCCGCCCCGACCTGCTGGCCATGCCCCAGCGCACCGAGACCCTTCCGATCGCCTGCGTCGAGGGGTGGAGCGCCAGCGGCGAGTGGACCGGCGTACGCCTCGGTGACGTGCTCGCCCTCGTCGGGGCCGACGCCGCCAGCGACGTCACGATCTCGTCGTTCCAGGAGAACGGGCCCTACTACACCGTCAACACGCTGCAGAAGAGCTTCGCCGGCGACGACCGCACGCTGCTCGCGCTCGGCCTGAACGGTGAGGCGCTCGCCCTCGACCACGGCTACCCGTGCCGCCTCGTCGCGCCCAACCGCCCGGGTGTCCTGCAGACCAAGTGGCTCGGCAGCATCGAGGTCCAGGCATGACCGGCGGCGTGGGCGTCGCCCGGCTCGGGCTGGTCGCGCTCGGCGTCGTCGCGGGGCTCTACGGCGCCTACCTGCTGCTCTCACGGCAGTCGTCGGCCCAGATCACCAGCGCGGCGAAGTGGCTGGCGGGCGGGGTCGTCTTCAGCGACCTCGTGGTCGCGGCCGTCACCCTGGCCGTGGGCTTCCTCGTCCTGCGGTTCCTCCCGGCAGCCGTGCGCGCGCCCGTCGTCGTCGGCGGTGTCGTGCTCGGCTCGATCACCCTGCTCGCCGTGCCGGTGCTGCTGTCCTACGGCCGCAAGCCCGACAACCCGACCCTGCTCGACCGCGACTTCGTGGGCGGCTGGGCGGTCTTCGCCGCCGTCGTGGTGGTCGCCGTGGCGGTGGCCTGCGTGGTCCGGCTGCGGGCGTCGCGGCACCCGTCGGCCCGCTGACCGTCGGACCCGGCGTGTCGAGTGGCTTCGAACGTGTGTTCGGCATACATTCGGACCAGTCGGAGGCGCTGTCCCAGGCGGTCATCCACAGGCAGGTCGCTCGAGCGAGCGGACTGTCGGTGCTCGCCCCTAGCGTCTCGCCGGACAGACCAGGACCTCCCGTCCTGCGCACATCCGACACACACACGTGAGGACACACGACCATGGCTGGTGGAGACCGCGACAAGGCCCTCGATGCGGCACTGATGAACATCGAGAAGCAGTTCGGCAAGGGCTCGGTGATGCGCCTCGGTGACGAGACGCGCGCCCCGCTCGAGATCATCCCGACGGGCTCGATCGCCCTCGACGTGGCCCTGGGCCTGGGCGGCCTGCCGCGCGGCCGGGTCGTCGAGATCTACGGCCCGGAGTCCTCCGGCAAGACGACGGTCGCCCTGCACGCGGTGGCCAACGCCCAGGCCGCCGGCGGCATCGTGGCCTTCATCGACGCCGAGCACGCGCTCGACCCCGACTACGCCGCCAACCTCGGCGTCGACACCGACGCCCTGCTGGTCTCCCAGCCCGACTCCGGTGAGCAGGCGCTCGAGATCGCCGACATGCTCATCCGCTCCGGTGCGCTCGACCTGATCGTCATCGACTCCGTGGCCGCGCTCGTGCCCCGCGCCGAGATCGAGGGCGAGATGGGCGACAGCCACGTCGGCCTCCAGGCCCGACTGATGAGCCAGGCGCTGCGCAAGATGACCGGTGCCCTCAACAACTCCGGCACCACCGCCATCTTCATCAACCAGCTGCGCGAGAAGATCGGCGTCATGTTCGGCTCGCCCGAGACCACGACCGGTGGCCGCGCGCTGAAGTTCTACTCCTCGGTCCGCCTCGACGTGCGCCGCATCGAGACCCTCAAGGACGGCACCGACATGGTCGGCAACCGCACCCGGGTCAAGGTCGTCAAGACCAAGGTCGCCCCGCCGTTCAAGCAGGCCGAGTTCGACATCATGTACGGGAAGGGCATCAGCCGCGAGGGCGGCCTGATCGACGTCGGTGTCGAGGCGGGCCTCGTCCGCAAGGCCGGCGCTTGGTACACCTACGAGGGAGACCAGCTCGGCCAGGGCAAGGAAAATGCCCGCACGTTCCTCAAGGACAACCCCGACCTGGCCAACGAGCTGGAGAAGAAGATCCTCGAGAAGCTGGGCGTCGGCCCGAGCGTCGCGAAGCCGGCCGACCCGCTGTCCGAGCTCTCCGACCTCTCCGACAAGCCGATCGGTGTCGACGACTTCTGAGTCGGGGCCCGAGGCGTCCTGGCGCGGCGACGTCCACGACGGCGTCGCCGCCTGGACCCGCCGCGCAGGTGCACCCGACCCCACGTCGGTCGAGGAGCTCCCGCCAGGGAGCGTCACGAGACCACGCAGCCGCAGCCGGTCCCGCTGGCCCAGCGCCGCCCCGGCCGACCCGGTGGCCGACGGCCCGGAGGCCGACCCCGAGTCGGTCGCCCGCACCATCCTGCTCGACCAGCTGACCGGGCGGGCCCGCTCGCGCCGCGAGCTGGCCGACAAGCTGGCGGACAAGGGCGTCCCCGACGAGGTGGCGACCACGCTGCTCGACCGGTTCGAGGAGGTCGGCCTCGTCGACGACGAGGCCTTCGCCCGGGCCTGGGTCTCCGGCCGTCAGTCCGCCAAGGGCCTGGCCCGCCGGGCGCTGGCCCAGGAGCTGCGGCGCAAGGGCATCGACGACGAGGTGGCCAAGGACGCCCTCGACGAGCTCGACCCCGCCGACGAGGAGCACGCCGCCCGGCTGTTGGTCCGCAAGAAGCTGCGCACCCTGACCCGCGTCGACGACACCACCGCCACCCGTCGCCTCGTCGGCCTGCTGGCCCGCAAGGGCTACGGCGCCGGCCTCGCCTACGCCATCGTCAAGGACGAGCTCGCCCAGGCCGACCGCGAGGCCCCCGAGCCCGACCTCCGGTGATCGAGCCGGCCGAGCGCCGGCGAGGTGTCGAGATCCCGTGTCGACGGAAGAGTTCACACCGCTGTCATCCCCGCCCGCCAGACTGACGCGGTGGCCGACGAGCGCGAGACCCTGACCTACGAGCTGTTCGGCGACGCGGTGCGCGACCTGGCCCGCCAGGTGGTGGCCTCCGGCTACGAGCCCGACGTGGTGCTCGGGGTGGCGCGAGGAGGTCTGGGCCTGGCGATGGGCCTGGGCTACGCCCTCGACGTCAAGAACCTCTCCACGGTCAACGTCGAGTTCTACACCGGCGTCGACCAGCGCCTCGACGTACCGATCATGCTGCCGCCGACCCCGGCAGCGGTCGACCTCTCCGGGCTCCGGGTCCTCATCGCCGACGACGTCAGCGACACCGGCCGCACCCTCGAGCTGGTGCGCGACTTCTTCGCCGACCACGTCGCCGAGGCCCGCATCGCCGTCATCTACGAGAAGCCGCACACCGACGTCCGCGCCGACTACGTCTGGCGGGTCACCGACCGGTGGATCAACTTCCCCTGGTCGACCGAGCCTCCGCTGGTCGACCGCCGGGCCGGTGTCGAGCACGGAGCCGCGCTGGCTCACTAGGGTGGCGGGGTGAGCAGCATCGCCGACGCCCTGCGTCTGTCCCCGGGTCCCGTCGACCTCACCGCCCTCGAGACCGACGCCAAGCCGGGCTACGCCGGCGACAAGGCGTCGGGCAAGACCGACCTCGCCGCCATGGGCGACGAGCTGTCCGAGCTGCAGGAGCGGCTTTTCGCCGAGGGCAAGTCCGGTGGCAACCGCTCGGTGCTGCTGGTCCTGCAGGGGATGGACACCTCCGGCAAGGGCGGCACCCTGCGCCACACCGTCGGGCTCGTCGACCCCCAGGGCCTGCGCATCACGTCGTTCAAGGCGCCCACCGAGGAGGAGCGCCTCCACGACTTCCTGTGGCGCATCGAGCGCGCACTGCCGACCCCGGGCTACCTCGGCGTCTTCGATCGCTCCCACTACGAGGACGTCCTCATCGGCCGGGTCCGCCAGCTGGCGACGCCCGAGGAGCTCGAGCGGCGCTACGACGACATCAACGCCTTCGAGCAGCGCGTGGTCGGGAGCGGCACGACGATCCTCAAGTGCATGCTCCACGTCTCCGCCGAGGAGCAGAAGGCGCGGCTGCTGGCCCGCCTCGACGACCCGACCAAGCACTGGAAGTTCAACCCGGGCGACATCGACGAGCGGGCTCACTGGTCGGCCTACCAGGAGGCCTACGGGATCGCCCTGGAGCGCACCGGCACCGAGGTCGCGCCGTGGTACGTCGTCCCCGCCGACAAGAAGTGGTACCGCAACCTCGCCATCGGCACCCTGCTCCTCGACACCCTGCGGGGCCTCGACCCGCAGTGGCCGGCCGCCGACTTCGACGTCGCCGAGCAGCGCGCGCGCCTCGAGGGCGAGGCCCCGCTCACGTGAGCGAGGATCCCGCGGCACTGCCGACCGTGGCGGTGACGCGCTACGTCACGCCGCTGCGTGAGGGCGGCAGCATGCCGGGTGTGGTGGAGGCCGAGGACCTCGGCACCTATGTCTGCAAGTTCCGCGGCGCCGGCCAGGGCCCGCGGGTGCTGGTCGCCGAGGTCATCGTCGGCGAGCTGGCCCGGCGGATCGGCCTCAACACTCCGCGCCAGGTCGTGCTCGACCTGTCCGTGGAGATCGCGCGCTACGAGGCCGACGAGGAGGTCCAGGACCTGCTGACCTCGAGCACCGGCCTCAACCTCGGCATCGACTTCCTGCCCGGGTCCTTCGGCTTCGACGGCGACACCGGGACGACGCTCGAGGTGGCCGGCACCGTCGTGTGGCTCGACGCGTTCTGCGCCAACGTCGACCGCTCGTGGCGCAACCCCAACCTGCTGCTGTGGGGCGACGAGCTCTGGGTCATCGACCACGGTGCCGCGCTCTACTTCCACCACGCCTGGCCCGGCGGCGTCACCGACCCGGCCCGCTTCGCCGCCCAGCCCTGGGACCCGTCCGACCACGTCCTGCGCGACCGCGCCGGCGACCTCGCCGCCACCGACGCCCGCCTCAGCGAGGTCGTCACCCCCGAGCTGCTGGCCGAGGTCGTCGCGCTGGTGCCCGACACCTGGCTCGACCCGGTGCCCGGCGGCGAGACCCCCGAGGCCCTGCGCGCGGCGTACGTCGCCTTCCTCACCGCGCGGCTGGCCACCCGGCAGTGGCTCCCGTGAGCGGCGCGGCCCAGCACGCCTACCAGTACGTCGCCCTGCGCTGCGTCCCGCGCGTGGACCGCGAGGAGTTCGTCAACGTCGGCGTCGTCCTCTACTGCCACGCCACCGACTACCTGGCTGCGGCCTGGCAGGTCGACCCCGCCCGCCTCGGCGCCCTCGACGCCCTGATCAACCCCGGCCAGCTGCGCGAGTCCCTCGCCTTCGTCGACGCGGTCTGCGCCGGTCAGGACCGCGCGGGCAGCGCAGGCAAGGTCCCGGTCAGCCAGCGCTTCGGCTACCTCAAGGCCCCGCGCAGCACGGTCCTGCAGCCCGGCCCCGTCCACGGCGGCCTCACCCCCGACCCCGCCCGCCAGCTCGAGCGCCTCCTCCACCACCTCGTCGGCTGAGGGCACGCCGACCCGGCGCGTCTACGCGCCGGGTCGACCATGAAAACGCCGTCGCCCCGGCGCGTAAACGCGCCGGGTCGACCATGAAGACGACGCCGACCAGTCCCCTAAAGGGGACGGGTCGACCACGGGAACCACGCTGACCCGTCGCCTCTGGGCGACGGGTCAGCGTCTGAGACCTAGACCGGGACGAGCTCGACGGCGCCGACGGCGTAGCGGGCGAGGACGACGCGGGCGACCTCGGGGTGGGCGCCGAGGGGGAGGGAGACGGCGACGGCGCCGGCCTCGACCGCCAGCTCGGCGGCGCGGTCGGTGAGCTCGCCGGGGGTGAGGAACAGCGAGGCGACGGCGATGTGGCGGCGGCCCTCGCCGCGGAAGGCACGGACGGCCTCGCCGGTGGCGGGCGGCGCGCTGGCGGCGTACGCCGCGGTGACCGGCAGCTTGTGGTGGCTGCCCCACAGGCGGGCGAGGCGGGCGACCGACTGGTTGGCCAGCGGGTCGGTGGACCCAGCGGCGGCGAGGACCAGCGCGTCGAGCTCGCGGCAGCGGGCGTCGCGCAGGGCGTCGCGCAGCCGCTCGTCGAGCACCTCGAGGAAGCACGCCTCGAGGCCGAGGGCGGCGGTGACGCGCACCTGGATGCCCGGGTGGCGGGCGCCGATCGACGCGAGCGCCGACTCGAGGCCGACGAGACCGCCGAAGGCCTCCGACAGCACCAGCGGTACGACGACGACCTCGTCGTGCCCGGCCTTCACCAGCCGGTCGACGACCGTCTGCAGCTCGGGGCGCGTCCAACGGGCGCCGGTGCCCTCGGGGTCGAGGAAGGCACGCTCGACACGGAGGTCGCTGCGCTGGGCCTTCACCTCGTCGACGAGGGCGGTGATCGTCTTGGTGGTCCGTGCGTCACGACTGGCCGGAGCCAGTGCCACCAGTGCGGGAGCAGCCATCAGGGCCGCCTCCTCTCATCCTCGGATGTGGCGCGAGCGGGGATCACTGGTGGATCCCGCACTCGGTCTTGTTGGTGCCGGCCCAGCGCCCGCTGCGCGGGTCCTCGCCGGGCGCGACGCGTCGGGTGCACGGAGCGCACCCGATGGAGGGGTACCCGTCGTAGACGAGCGGGTTGACGAGGACGCCGTTGTCCGCGATGTAGCGCTCCACCTGCTCGTCGCTCCAGCGTGCGAGCGGCGAGACCTTGACCTTGCCCTTCTTGGCGTCCCAGCCGATGACCGGCGCGATGACGCGGTTGTGGGTCTCGGCGCGGCGCAGGCCCGTCGCCCAGGCGTCGTACGCCGAGAGGGCGTCGGCGAGCGGGGCGACCTTGCGCAGCGCGCAGCACCGGTCGGGGTCGGTCTTGTAGAGGTCCTTGCCCTCGGTGGCGTCCTGCTCGGCCACCGTCTGCTTGGGCGTGATCGAGAGCATCGTGACGTCCATCGTGTGCTGGACGGCGTCGCGGGTCCCGATGGTCTCGGCGAAGTGGTAGCCGGTGTCGAGGAAGACGACGTCGATGCCGGGCACGACCTTGGCGGCGACGTGCGCGAGCACGGCGTCACCCATGGAGGAGGTGATGGCGAAGCGGTCGCCGAACGTCGCGGCGGCCCACTCGATGATGGTCTCGGCCGGCGCGAGCTCGAGCTCGGCGCCCCAGTGGGAGACGAGGTCACGCAGCTCCTCCGACGAGCGGCCCTCGGTGGCGATGCCGCGCATGTCGCGGGCGGTCTGGGTCGTCAGGGTGGTCATCGGACGACTCCCTCGGGACGCAGGGTGCCGAGCATCTTCACGGAGAAGATCCGCTGGCAGTCGCGGCACTCCCACGCACCGTGCGTGGCCTCGTGGGGCCACAGGTTGGTGTCGCCGCAGTAGGCGCAGTGGAAGGGGACCGCTCGCTCGCTCATGACGGGGTCAACACCTTCTCGCCCCGAAGTAGTTCCTCGTCGGCGCGAGCGACCCAGGTCGCGAAGCTCTCGTCGGCGTCGACACGGTCGGCGAGGTAGTTGGTGACGACGGCCGTGATGTAGTCGTCGAGGCCGGCGCTGGTGACCTTGTGGGCGCGCAGCTTGCGGCCGAAGTTGGCCTGCAGGCCGGTGGCGCCGCCGAGGTGGACCTGGAAGCCCTCGACCTGCTGGCCCTCGTGCATGACGAGCTGGCCCTTGAGTCCGATGTCGCCGACCTGGGTGCGTGCGCAGGCGTTGGGGCAGCCGTTGACGTTGACGGTGATCGGGGTGTCGAGGTCGGGGAAGCGCTTCTCGAGCTCGCCGACCAGGGCGCGGGCGCGCTCCTTGGTGTCGACGATGGCGAGCTTGCAGAACTCGATGCCGGTGCAGGCCATCGTGTTGCGGCGCCAGTTCGACGGACGAGCCGACAGGCCGATCGCGTCGAGGTCGGTGATGAGCTCCTCGACGACGTCGGGCTGCACGCCGATGAGCACGATCTTCTGGTACGGCGTCAGCCGGGCGCCCGCGACGCCGTGGCGCTCGATCAGGTCGGCGAGCTGGACGAGCAGGGTGCCGGAGACGCGGCCCGCGACGGGCGCGATGCCGACGTACTTGAGACCGTCCTTCTGGTCGTGGACGCCGATGTGGTCGCGGTGGCCGACGGGGGCGGCGGGGGACTCGCAGGAGACCATCTCACGCCCGAGGTACTCCTTCTCCATCACCTCGCGGAACTTCTCCACGCCCCAGTCGGCGACGAGGAACTTCAGCCGGGCGCGCGAGCGCAGCCGGCGGTAGCCGTAGTCGCGGAAGACCGACGCGACGGCGGCCCACACGTCGGCGACCTCGTCGAGCGGGATCCAGACGCCGAGCTTGGCCGCGAGCATCGGGTTGGTCGACAGTCCGCCGCCGACCCAGCAGTCGAAGCCGGGGCCGTGCTCGGGGTGGACGGTGCCGACGAAGGCGACGTCGTTGATCTCGGGTACGACGTCGTGGCCCGGGTGCCCGGTCAGCGCGGTCTTGAACTTGCGCGGGAAGTTCGAGAAGGCCGGGTCGCCGATGTAGCGCTCGAAGATCTCCTCGAGCGCGGAGGTGCCGTCGATGATCTCGTCGGCGGCGACGCCGGCGACGGGGGAGCCGAGGAAGGGGCGCGGGGAGTCGCCGCACGCCTCGAGGCTGCTCAGCCCGGCGGCGTCGAGCCGGTCCCAGATCTCGGGGACGTCCTCGACGCGGATCCAGTGGTACTGGATGTTCTCGCGGTCGGTGACGTCGGCGGTGTCGCGGGCGAAGTCGA
>JAOPXU010000128.1 GCA_025964985.1 Nocardioides sp. | reverse complement strand
GCTCAAGCGGCTGGACGTGGCCGTGGCGGAGGCGGGTCACCTCGACCTGCACCGGCGGGCTCTGGTGGGGGTGGCCGTCGTGGCCGCCGATGCCCGACACTGTCTCGAGGTGCTCGCAGCCTGTGAGCGCCTGGTCGCTGATCGTCCCGAGGTCGAGGTGCTCTCGGCCCACACGCAGCTGTACGAGGAAGGGGACGACTGATGGGAGGCCGTCATGGTTGACGTAGCCCGCGCGAGGAAGCTCGCCGTGCGCATCCGCGAGGTGGTCTCGATGACGCTCGAGATGCAGGTCAAGGACCCGCGCCTCGGCATGGTCACGATCACCGACGCCAAGCTCACCCCCGACCTGCGGGAGGCCACGCTCTACTACACGGTCTACGGCAGCGACGAGGAGCGGCAGAGCAGTGCCATCGCGCTCGAGTCGGCCAAGGGCGTCCTGCGCAAGACCGTGGGGCAGCAGACCGGTGTGCGCTACACGCCGTCGCTGACCTTCATCGCCGACGTCGTCCCCGAGACCGCCGGGAAGATCGAGGAGCTGCTGGAGCAGGCGCGCCGCGAGGACGCCCGCGTGCAGTCGATCGCCGAGCAGGCCCGTCCCGCCGGTGACGCCGACCCGTACCGCGTCCCGCGGGTCGTCGACGAGGACGACGACGTGGCGGGGTGAGCGCACCCTCTGAGCGCGACTGGGAGCAGGTCGTCGGCCTGCTCGCCGGTGCCCGGGAGGTCGCGCTGGCCTGCCACGTCGGCCCGGACGGCGACGCGCTCGGCTCGATGCTGGCCCTCGGCGCAGGGCTGCGCGAGCGGGGGGTCGACGTCGTGGCGTCCTGGGGCGGCGAGCCGTTCGAGGTGCCGGCGGCCTACTCCTTCCTGCCGGCGGTCGACCTGCTGGTCAAGCCGGCGGACTTCCCACAGGCCCCCGAGCTGCTCGTCACGCTCGACACCGGCAGCCTCGAGCGGCTCGGCTCGCTGGCCGACCGGGTGGACCGCGCCGGGTGCACGGTCGTGGTCGACCACCACGCCAACGGCGTCCCGTACGGCGACCTGCGGCTGGTCGACGACGGCGCCGCCGCGACCGTCGTGCTCGTCGCCGACCTGCTCGACCGGCTGGGCGTCGAGCTGACCCAGGAGACCGCGACCCCGCTCTACACCGGCCTGGTCACCGACACCGGCTCGTTCAAGTACCTCGCGACGACCCCTGCCGTGCACGAGCTGGCCGGCCGGCTGCTGGCCACCGGCATCCGGCACGACCTGATCAGCCGGGCCATCTACGACACGGCGCCGTTCGGCTGGGTCCAGCTGCTCGGCCGCGCCTGCAGCCGGGCCCGGCTCGAGCCGGGCGACGTCGGCGGGCTCGGCCTGGTCTGGACCGTCGTCGAGCCGACCGACTACGACGCCACCGGGCTGGGGCTGGCCGAGGTCGAGGGCGTCATCGACGTCCTGCGGGTGACGGTCGAGGCCGAGGTGGCCCTGGTCCTCAAGTCCGACCCGGTCGAGGGGGGCTGGAAGGTCTCGACGCGCAGCAAGGGGGCCGTCGACGTGGGGCGGGTCTGCACGTCGCTCGGCGGGGGCGGCCACCGCTTCGCCGCCGGCTTCACGGCTGCCGGCAGCGCCCCGGACGTCGTCGCCCGGGTCCGGGAGGCCCTCGCGCACGCCCCCCACCTGCAGCCGTGAGCGCCCCCGACGGGCTGCTGGTCGTCGACAAGCCGGCCGGCTGGACGTCGCACGACGTCGTCGGCCGCACCCGCCGGCTGGCCGCGACCAAGAAGGTCGGGCACGCCGGCACGCTGGACCCGATGGCCACCGGCGTGCTCGTGCTCGGGATCGGCCGGGCGACCCGGCTGCTCGGCCACCTGTCGCTGACCGACAAGGCGTACGACGCGACGATCCGGCTCGGCGCCACCACCGTCACCGACGACGCCCAGGGCGACGTCGTCACCACGGTGGACGCCTCGGGCGTCACCGACGCGGCGGTCGCCGCCGTGCTCGCGACCCTGACCGGGGCGATCGAGCAGGTCCCGTCGTCGGTGTCGGCCGTCAAGGTCGACGGCAAGCGGTCCTACGCCCGGGTGCGTGCCGGCGAGACCGTCGAGCTGACGCCCCGCTCGGTCACCGTCTCCCGCTTCGAGGTGCTGGCCCGCCGGGGCGACGAGCTCGACGTCGCCGTCGAGTGCACGTCCGGCACCTACGTCCGCGCCCTCGCCCGCGACCTCGGCGCGGCGCTCGGCGTCGGAGGCCACCTCACCGCCCTGCGCCGCACCCGGGTCGGTCCGTTCTCGCTCGACCGCGCCCGCACCCTCGAGCAGCTCGCCGAGGCGCCGTCGCCGGAACAGCTGCCGGTGGTGCCGCTCGACGCCGCCGTGGCCGCGTCGTTCCCGCGGCGCGAGCTCACCGACGACGAGGCGGTCGACCTGTCGTACGGGAAGAAGCTCGCCCCGACCGGAGCGCCGGGCACCGTCGGTGCCTTCTCCCCGCAGGGCCGGTGCATCGCCCTGGTCGAGGACTCGGGCGGCGCCGCGCGCGCGTCCGTCGTCTTCGCCCCCGCCGGCAGCTGACCCGTCAGGCCCTGGTCAGGCGGGGTCCTTCGCGAGGTCCGCGCGCTCCTCGACCAGCTCCTTGCGCAAGAAGTAGTTGAGGAGCGTGCGGATGGCGGCGATGGCGCCGAGCTGCCCGATCTCCTCGAAGGTCGGCGCGATGGCGGTCGAGAGCACGTCGCTGGCCAGCTGGAACTCCAGCCCCAGCGCGAGGTAGCGCCCGAGGCCCAGCCGCACGCGCGTGAAGTCGCGGTCGCGACCCGGGTGCGAGACCGCCCGCGCGAAGCCGACCGCGGCGAGCACCGCTCCCACGAAGATCACGAGGATGCCGGCGGCCTCCACCAGCCGCACCAGCAGGTCGACCGCGCTGCGCAGCGACTCCTCGGGCAGGACCTCGTCGAGCCGACCGGACGTGAGGATCATGACGTCGGCCTTCCCGGGGGCCCGAGGTCCACCCGTGGCAGGCTGGGGCACGTGCAGCGCTGGAGAGGTGTGGAGAGCGCCCCGCCCGGGTGGGGCCGGTGCGTGGTGACGATCGGCGTGTTTGACGGCGTCCACCGGGGTCACCAGCTGATCATCGGCCGTGCGGTCGACCAGGCTCGCGCCCTCGGGGTGCCGTCGGTCGTGCTGACCTTCGACCCGCACCCGAGCGAGGTGGTCCGCCCCGGCAGCCACCCGCCGATGCTCACCGGCCAGCACGCCAAGGCCGAGCTGCTCCAGGCCCTCGGGGTCGACGTGCTGTGCGTCCTGCCGTTCACCGTCGAGTTCAGCCGCCTGAGCCCCGACGAGTTCGTCCACGCCGTGCTGGTCGAGCACCTGCACGCCCGCTCGGTCGTGGTGGGGGAGAACTTCCGGTACGGCCACAGGGCGGCCGGTGACGTCGTCGCCCTCGCCGCCTCGGGCAAGCGGTTCGGCTTCAGCGTCGAGGGCGTGCCGCTGCAGGGCAGCGAGGAGACGACCTGGTCGTCGACCTACGTCCGCTCCTGCGTCGACGCCGGTGACGTCGAGGGCGCCGCCGCGGCGCTTGGGCGCGACCACCGCATCGACGGCGTCGTCGTGCGCGGCGACCAGCGCGGGCGCGAGATCGGCTACCCGACCGCCAACCTCGAGCCGCTGCCGTGGAGCGCGGTGCCCGCCGACGGCGTCTACGCCGGACGGCTGCTGCGCGCCGGCGGGGAGCGCCTCCCGGCGGCGATCAGCATCGGCACCAACCCGACCTTCGCGGGCCGGGAGCGCCGCGTCGAGGCGTACGTGCTCGACGCCGTGGCCGGGCTCGACCTGTACGGCGAGCACGTCGGGCTGAGCTTCGCCGCCCGGCTGCGCGAGACCCTGACGTTCGACGGAGTCGACCCGCTGGTCGAGCAGATGGCCAAGGACATCGCCCGCACGCGCGCGCTGCTGGTGGACCACCCGAACGGGTGACGCGTCCGCGTCGCCGTCGTGACGATGTGCACAGCACACCCGCCGCGGGAGGCTGCATGCCCAAGATCCTGGTCGTCGACGACGACCCGTCCGTCCGCCAGCTCGTCCGCGACGTCCTCGAGATCGAGGGCTACGAGGTCGACACCGTCGAGGACGGCGCGTCGGCTCTGCTGCACGTCGCGGGCGACCGGCCCGACTGCGTCCTGCTCGACGTGATGATGCCCGGGCTGTCCGGCCACGAGGTCCTCGCGCGGCTGCGCGAGGCCGACGAGGGCGGGGCGATGCTCCCGGTCGTCATGCTGACCGCCGCGGCCGACGACGCCCAGGCCTGGCAGGCGTGGAGCGGCGGGGTCGACTACTTCCTGGCCAAGCCCTTCGACGCCTCCGACCTGCTGCGCTTCCTCGACCACCTCTTCGACCCGTCCGCGGTCGCGACGGCTGGGGCCCGCGCGTCGCGCTGATAGCCTGAGGGTCGCCGGTCCCGACCGGCGGTGTGTCTGTCTGCCCAGGTGACGAAGCCTCTGGGCGCACACCAGTGACCGGAGGAACCCGTGGCTCTGACCACCGACCAGAAGAAGACGATCATGGCGGACTACGCCACGGTCGAGGGTGACACCGGCTCGCCGGAGGTGCAGGTCGCGATGCTCACCAAGCGCATCCAGGACCTCACCGAGCACCTGAAGACGCACAAGCACGACCACCACACCCGACGCGGCCTGCTGGGTCTCGTCGGACGTCGTCGTCGACTCCTCAAGTACCTGGAGAAGACCGACATCTCGCGCTACCGCGCGCTCATCGAGCGCCTCGGACTGCGCCGCTAGTCCGCACGAGGGGGAGTGCTTCCGCACAGGAGGCGCTCCCTTCGTCGTCCGGCGCCCGTCGGACGGCACAGCCACGAGCCGGAACCGCGCGCGACACGGTCCTCGGGAGTGGCCGCCGAGGTCCTGCCCTGCAGCAGCCACGACGTCCTCCACTGAGCACCGCGTCCGGCGTCGGGAGCGGCCCGCAGTGAAGAGGAGACGGCCTGCATGGCTGATCTGGGGAACGAGAGCAACATCTACGGCAGCGAGTTCGTCGACGCCGTCATCGACAACGGCAGCGCCGGCCCCGCGCGCACCATCCGCTTCGAGACCGGCCGCCTCGCGCAGCAGGCCGCCGGCGCGGTGACGATCTACCTCGGCGACACGATGATCCTGACCGCCGCGACCGCCTCCAAGCGGCCGAAGGAGAACCTCGACTTCTTCCCGCTGACGGTCGACGTCGAGGAGCGGATGTACGCCGCGGGCAAGATCCCCGGCTCGTTCTTCCGCCGCGAGGGCCGCCCGTCCGAGGACGCGATCCTCACCTGCCGCCTGACCGACCGGCCGCTGCGCCCGTCGTTCAAGAAGGGCCTGCGCAACGAGGTCCAGATCGTCTCGACGGTCCTGTCGCTCGACCCGGACCACCTGTACGACGTGCTGGCCATCAACTCGGCCGCCTGCTCGGTGCTGCTGTCCGGCCTGCCGTTCACCGGTCCGGTCGGCGCCACCCGCGTGGCCTGCGTCGCGGGCCAGTGGATCGCCTTCCCGACGATCGAGGAGCTCGAGGGCGCGACCTTCGACATGGTCGTCGCCGGCCGCCTGCTCGACGACGGCGACGTCGCGATCATGATGGTCGAGGCCGAGGCCACCCGCGAGGCCGTCGAGATCATCGCCGGCGGCGGCAAGATGCCGACCGAGGCCGTCGTGGCCGAGGGCCTCGAGGCCGCCAAGCCCGCCATCGCCGCGGTCTGCAAGGCCCAGCTCGAGCTCAAGGCGAAGTCGCCCAAGGAGCCGCTCGAGTTCCCGGTCTTCCTCGACTACGAGGACGACGTCCTCGCGGCCGTCACCGCGGCCGGCGAGGCCGACCTGACCGCCGCGATGAGCATCGCCGGCAAGCAGGACCGCGACGCCGCGACCGACGCCGCCAAGGCCAAGGTCGTCGAGGCCGTCGGCGCGCAGTTCGAGGGTCGTGAGAAGGAGGTCAGCGCCGCGTTCCGCAGCCTGACCAAGGCCGTCGTGCGTCGTCGCATCGTCAAGGACAAGGTCCGCATCGACGGCCGTGGCCTCGAGGACATCCGCCAGCTCTCGGCCGAGGTCGAGATCCTGCCGCGCGTGCACGGCTCGGCCCTGTTCGAGCGCGGCGAGACCCAGATCATGGGCGTCACCACGCTGAACATGCTCCGCATGGAGCAGATGGTCGACACGCTCAACCCCGAGAACCGCAAGCGCTACATGCACCACTACAACTTCCCGCCGTACTCCACCGGCGAGACCGGCCGCGTGGGCTCGCCCAAGCGCCGCGAGATCGGCCACGGCGCGCTCGCCGAGCGCGCGCTGCTGCCCGTCCTGCCGAGCCGCGCGGACTTCCCCTACGCGATCCGCCAGGTCTCCGAGGCGCTGGGCTCCAACGGCTCGACCTCGATGGGCTCGGTCTGCGCGTCCACGATGTCGCTGCTCAACGCCGGCGTGCCGCTCAAGGCGCCGGTCGCCGGCATCGCCATGGGCCTGGTCTTCGAGGGCGGCGAGTACGCCACGCTGACCGACATCCTCGGCGCCGAGGACGCGTTCGGCGACATGGACTTCAAGGTCGCCGGCACCAAGGAGTTCGTGACGGCCCTGCAGCTCGACACCAAGCTGGACGGCATCCCGAGCTCGGTGCTCGCCGACGCCCTGCAGCAGGCCCGCACCGCCCGCCTCGCGATCCTCGAGGTCATGAACGAGGCGATCGACGCCCCCGACGAGATGTCGCCGTTCGCACCGCGCGTGCTCATGGTGAAGATCCCCGTCGACAAGATCGGTGAGGTCATCGGCCCGAAGGGGAAGATGATCAACCAGATCCAGGCGGACACCGGCGCCGACATCAGCGTCGAGGACGACGGCACCATCTACATCGGTGCCACCGACGGCCCGTCCGCCGAGGCCGCCATGGCGACGATCAACATGATCGCCAACCCGACGATGCCGAAGGTCGGGGAGCGCTTCCTCGGCACCGTCGTCAAGACCGCCGCGTTCGGCGCGTTCGTCAGCCTGCTCCCGGGCAAGGACGGCCTCGTCCACATCTCCAAGCTGGGGAACGGCAAGCGCATCGGCAAGGTCGAGGACGTCGTCAACGTCGGCGACAAGATCCAGGTCGAGATCACCGAGATCGACCAGCGCGGCAAGATCAGCCTCACCCCCGTCGAGGCGGCCGGCGAGGCCGCTCCGGCTGCGGA
>JAOPXU010000091.1 GCA_025964985.1 Nocardioides sp. | reverse complement strand
CAACCTCGGTGCGCCAATACGTGTACCCACTCCCGGCGGTGAGCTTGTGCAGACTCATCGTCACATCTAGATATGCGCGCGAACCCCCTCTTGGCGATCACGCACCTCCCGCTCACTTCCGAGAATGCAAGAGGTGTGTAGGGCATTGCTGTTCGGAATTTTGAGGGGGAGGAACGCTGCCGTCAGGTGGGGCCGCATGTCCCAACGCTGCCGGCAGCATTGAAAATGCGGGTTAGTCAGCCGGTACTGGGGCGCTCGAACCTGCGCTGATCTGGCTCGCCCGTCCGCGCGCTCTTCTTGGGAGTTCTCGATCCGTTGATCACCGGCGGGGGTCTTGGCGCCATATCTAAGTGAGGGGTCGTTCCGTAGATGGAGCGGCCGAGATCTCAGGAGGATCGGCCGGATGCCCACAGAGACTCAACGTCAAGAGGCGCGGCGGCGCGCACGCGAAGTGCGCTCGGAGCACGCGATGAGGCGTAAGGAGAAAGAGAAGCGGCTCGAGGACCTCGCAGTCGCGGTGCTGGTGGCCCTCGACAGGCGAACCGAATGCGAACGTCAGGCCGGCCGGGCGCTGACCGCGATGGTGGAGGGTGAAGGGCTCAGCTTGCACGACGCCATCCGATGGTGCGGCTCGGCCGTCAGCCTGCGCACTGCGACCAGGCTCAAGTCGCTCGCTGCTGGTTGCGGGCCTGACAACGCTGTTGATGCGACCGCCGAGGACACCTCGGAACGCGATCTGGTCGCCGCATCTGAGGCCGTGGCCGGGGGTGAGGGTCGATGAAGCTCGTCGTCAACTCGCCCGATGAGCTGGTCGCCGCAATCCCACACGTCCTCGGGTTCACCCCCTCGGACTCCGCGGTGGTCGTGCCGTTGAGCAAAGAGCTCCCCGTAGCGCGGCTCGACCTGCCCACAAGCAGTCGCGACTTCGAAGACTTCCTGGACGCCCTGACGGGTCCGTATGCCCGCCATGCCACCACGGGTTCGGCGGTGGCCGTTGTGTGCTTCACCGAGGACGCGGCGTTGGCCGAGGCCGTCAGCGAGCAGCTCGCGCAACGGTTCCAGTTCGTCGGGGTAGCGACGAAGCTGCGACTTGCGGCGGGCTCTGAGCGGTGGCAAGACCTCGACGTCGGCTCCGGCGGCCCCGTGACGGCGCAGGCGGCGCTGCGCGTGGCGAGCGAGGCCGTCGTCGCCGGGGTGGCTGCGCCCGTCGCTACTCGTTCTGAGTTGGGGGCATCGCTGGTCGGTGATCGTGGCCCCGTCGCGGCATGCTTGTCGTCAGCACGGACTGACGCGGAAGCGAGCACACTGACAGCTGAGCGAACTTGGGCCACCGACCGGTGCCGGCAGTTCGAGAACGACGGCATCCGATTAAGTGACGCAGACAGCGCACGCATGCTCCTGGCAATGCAGGCCACGAGCACCCGGGACGCACTGTGGGAGGCCGCCACCGTCGACAACGCATCGACACATACGGCGCTCTGGAGCGACCTTGTGCGACGAGCACCCGATCAGGTCAGAGCAGCCCCCGCAGCACTCTGCGGTTTCGCCAGCTGGCTCAACGGCGACGGGGCGCGCGCCTGGTGCGCCCTGGACCAGATCCCCGCCGGCAAGCCCTACCCGCTCGCAGCTGTCGTGGCTACCGTCCTGCAGGAAGGCCTCAGCCCCCGCGAGTGGGCAGACGTACGGACGTTCATGACCGAATTGATTACGGAGCTCGACGAGTCGTTCGTCCCGGAGCCATCACGTGCTGTATCCGAGCGGCACCGTCCAGGACCAGAACAACACCGTGGTCGACCGAGTCCGGGGCGTTGACTCACGTCCGGTCCGCATGAGACCCACCACTGCGGCGAAGGAACATCTCGAATTCACGCTTGATGCGTGGGCAGCGTGTGCGTTCAGGACGGGACGAGACGGACGACAGGCTCTGTCGGCGACCCACTCGAGGCCTCCGCATGAACAACGGCTTGGAGCCTGCGGATGCGCTCCACCTCAGGTCGGGGTGCGCCGACCTGAGCCAGGGCGCCTAGCAGCGTCGGGCCGAGCCCGCGGTCGATCACGTAGCGGTCGGCAGCCGTCTGCAGACGCCCATCGTGAGCTCGACGTGCCGCCGGCGTGGTGTAGGTAACGGCGAGCAACGCCGCGACCAAGACAGCGGAGGTCATCCGGCCCTCCGCCGCTGACTGAATGACGGCCACGGTGCCGACCAGGAGCCGCAGCTTCCACGCGAACTCGACAAGGGGCACCCGCCGAGCGGCCGTCCCGAGGCCCGAAGCCATTGTGGAGAGGGCGCGCCATGGAAGGGCCCACGCCGCGATCGCGACCGCAGCTCGTGTCGGTTGAGCGCGCAGCCACCCGATGTCGTGCGTGATCAGTGCAGCGGCGTGCTCCACGGCGAATTGGCGACGCCGGACCACCTCGATCAAGACTGGAGAGACCACGACCTGGTCTCGGCCGAACGGGCGCACCGTCGGGAAGGGCCGTGCGGGACGACTGACCAGTAGTTGCGTTGGGTCGACCTCGAGTTCGACCAGCCGCGCAATCACTGGCCTGAGCACTTCGAGCTCTTTGGCCGTCGGCTCGCGGGCACCGGCGAGCAGCACGCCCACTTGGTTAACCAGACGACCAACACGGCCCGACCTGCCGAACCACAGCACCGCCAACACCACTGGCACGACGACCAAGACCAGCCCACCCGCTCCAGCGGGCAGCAGTGCAGTCAGCATCAGCCATGCCGCGGTGCTCATCACCACGGCCGGACCCACGGCCACCAATCTCAGCATTCGCGTCCCGTTACCCACCGCCAACTCCTCGGTTCCGTGGCGCTAGTGCGCCTCGACTGCCGTTGTGGGCCGTAGGCGCCGGGAGGGTTCTGCGGCCACAGACCGTCAGGCTTCAGTCTGCTCTCGAGCACCGACAGTCCTCAGTTGCACATCTGCTCATTCCGCTAGGGTCGCGATGTGGACGAGGGCCAGGACTGGATCACCTGGACACAGGCGGCCGTTATGACGGGTCTGCCTCGGTCGCGCATCGGGTGGGCAATTGGAAGCGGCCGGGTTGCCAAACGCAGAGGCTCGCGCAGCCTGCCGTCACTCAGACGGTCGAGCGTGCAAGCCTTCGCACGCGAATGGGTCGCCGAACAGCAAGCGGTGGAGGCGCAGAAGCGAGCAGAGGCGAAGCGTCGGATGGAACGCCCGGACTGGTCGGCACCAGATGACGGCAAAGTCTGGCTCTCCACGGCGGAGGCGGCGCTCGTGCTCGGGCTTTTGAAAACCGGCGTTCGCTACCGAGCGGACCAGAGCCTCCTCCCAGTCGAGCGCCGGGGCCTGCGTTTGTGGTTCCGGCGCGACCACGTGGAGCAGGCTGCGGCGGCGCGGACGTTCCGACGTCGGGTTCAGATGGTTGTCGCGGAAGCTGAGTGAGGGACTGATCAGCGGGCTCTGCCGACCTAGCCAGGCTCCGCGCGGCGATCCTTCTGGCGCGAACCTTCTGAGGACGAATCAGACGCCCGCGATCCTGATCCCTAGTGGCGGGTGCAACGCTGCGTGGGACAGCCGGTCTCCGCACCAGGTTTGACTTCCGAGCCGGTCTCCGCCGGGATTCCTCCGCGGGCGCTCTAGGCACGAAGGACGAGTTCTGCGGTGGCCTCGCATGGCGGGCCAAGCCAACGCCTATTCGCTCGCTGCGCAACGACTCAATTGAGGGTGCCTCGTCGCGCTGACATTACTCGGTGGCACGCAGCCCGCCGAGAAGGACGTCGCAGAAAAGGTCTGCCACGTCTTCAGGAGTGCTCAACCCGTCAACGCGAAGCCACAGGTAGGAGTAGTTGAACATCCCCAACACCCCCTTGGTGACGATCTGGGGCACCGGGCCGAACTCGCCCGAGGCAACGCCCTCCTGCAGCAGCTGCCACCACAGCCCTTCGTAGTGCTCGCGCTTGTGCATCAGGTCCTCGTGCCACTGGCCCGTGAGTGAGGAGTGCTCGCGGAAGAACACCGTCCACTGGTTGGACAGCTCGGCGATGTTGCGCATGAGCACGCGGGCCAGCTCGCGGATGCGGGCCTCCGCTGTGCCGTCGCCCTGGACGATGAGGTCGGAGGGCTTGATCAGCTGCTCGATCGCTCCGGCGGTGATCGCGTAGAGCACGGACTCCTTGCTGACGATGTGGTAGTAGAGCGCACCCCGACCCAGGCCCACGGCTTCGGAGAGCTCGGACATCCCCGTCCCGTGGTAGCCGTTGCGGGCAAAGAGCTCGGCTGCGGTGCGGTGGATCCGCTCCCGCGCGGCCGAGTCGTTCGTAGCGGTCATGTAGGTCCTTCCGTGCTGGGTGACGGGGAGCAGTGCGCCAGGTCTGGCAACTCACCGTCAACTCTGGCAACCCGCGAGGTCTGCGTCTGCGCGTTCGCCGAATCCCTTGACGGCCAACGTGAGCCACACCATACTCTGTACCGATCGGTCAGTCTGTACCGATCAGTCAGTCGACAGGAGGAACGATGAGCGTCAACGAACTGGGTGTGGCCCGACCCGGCAACCTCGACGACGAGCGCGCCATCCAGCGCCTGGTGCGCCACTACGCCGACGTCTGCGACGAGATGTACGACCCCGTCAAGCTGGCCCCGCTGTTCACCGAGGACGCGGTGTGGGAGGCGAGCTCGGAGAACGGGACGTCCGACTTCGGCGTCCACCGCGGGCGTCAGGCCATCCACGACTTCTTCGCCGGCGTCTCGTCCCAGATCGTGCACGCCCACCACATCGTGATGTCGGCCGAGATCGACGTCGTCGAGCCCGGTGTCTCCGCCACGGGGCGGTGGAACACGTTCGTGCTGATGAAGCTGGCCGACGACGAGCACGCCGTCACGGCCAACGAGGCGAAGCTCATGTCGGCGGTCTACCGCCACACCTATCGCTGCGACGACGGCGTCTGGCGCTTCAAGCACCTGCACGTCCACACGCTCTTCGATCTGCGCCTTCCGCAGATCGGCTGACCTTCCACTTCGAGGAGACGACTCGTGGAGATCTCGCTGATGATGCCCACCCACGGGCTGCTGTTCCGCAACGAGGAGAACGCCTTCCTCCCGGCACCGGACCGCAACGTGGACGTGGTGGAGGTCGCGCAGCTCGCCGAGCGCCTCGATTACCACTCGCTCTGGTTCTCCGACCACGTGCTGATGACCAGGACGAGCGACTCGGGGCACCCGGCCAACTGGTCGGGCGAGCGCGCCTACCCGGGTGACGCCTACATGCTCGACGGGCTGGTCTCGATGGGCGCCGTGGCCGCCTCGACCTCGCGCATCCGGTTCTCGCCGAGTGTCCTGATCAGCCCGTACCGCCATCCTCTCCACGACGCGCGCCAGCTCGCGGCCGCCGACATCCTGTCCAATGGTCGGCTCATCGCCGGCGTGGGCGCGGGCTGGATGAAGGAGGAGTTCGACGCCCTCGGCCTGCCGTTCGAGGCGCGCGGCCGGATGCTGCAGGAGTGCGTCGAGATCTACATCAAGTCCTGGAAGGACGAGTGGGTCGACCACGACGGCGAGTTCTACACGTTCCGCGACGTCTCGATGAACCCCAAGCCCATCCAGAGCGACATCCCGATCGTCTTCGGGGCTGCCACCAAGGCCGGCGCACGGCGCGCGGCCCGGTGGGGTGCCGGTCTCTACCTCCTGTTCCTCGACCCGTACCCGGACCCCCGCCGGTACGACGAGCTGCACCAGCAGCTGTTCCGCCAGCTCGAGACCGTCGGTCGCGACCCGCAGGGCTTCGAGTTCTCGGTGATGGTCTCAGCTCGCCCGACCTCGGCGAGCGACCCGGCGTCCACGGCCAAGCGCCGCAAGGCGCTGACCGGGACCCCCGAGCAGATCCTCGAAGGCCTCCAGGAGTTCGCCGACGCGGGATACTCCCGCGCGGTCGTCCACCTCGACGTCCAGTCGACGACGTACGCCGAGTACCTCGAGCTCGTCGAGAGCTTCGGCGAGCTCATCCCGCAGGCCAAGACCATCCCGGTCCGCGCACCGGCGATCTGAGCGGAGGACGAGATGAGCAGACCCGACAAGGACGAGTTGATCGCCCTCGCCGATCAGATCGGCTGGTTCCGCCTCGGAAGCGACGAGGCCGAGGAGTACGCCGGGCTCGCGGACGCGGTCCTCGACGTGCTGGACCTCGTCGACGTCGCCCCGCTGCCGGGCTACGCCCGCCCGACACCCCGTGCGGCCGGACCCCGCCCGTACACCCCGCGGACCGACGCAGACGACCCGCTGAACGCGATCGTGGGCTGGACCGACATCGCCTCGGGCGACAGCGGTCTCCTGGACGGTCTCCGCCTCGCCATCAAGGACTCGGTCTCCATCGCAGGGGTTCCGATGACCCTGGGCAGTGCCGCAGTGCAGGGCTACGCCCCCAGCGTCGACAGCGTGGTGGTCGACCGGATCCTCGCCCAGGGCGGCCGAATCGTCGCCACCGCGAACATGGACGACTTCGCCTTCTCGGGCGGCGGCGAGACCAGCGCCTTCGGTCCCATCCGCAACCCCCACGACCCCTCCCGCGCGGCTGGTGGCTCCTCGAGCGGGTCAGCCGCCGCGCTCTCGTACCGCGACCGGATCGATGCCGCCATCGGCACCGACCAGGGCGGGAGCATCCGGGTCCCCGCGGCCTGGTGCGGGGCACTCGGCCTCAAGCCCACCCACGGGGTCGTGCCCTACACCGACATCGCCGGCATCGACGCGACGTTCGACCACGTAGGCCCCATGGCGACCTCCGTCGACGTCCTGGGCCGCGTGTTCCTCGCCATCGCCGGACCTGACCCGAGCGACCCCCGGCAGCGCGGGGTCGAGTTCGACCCGGACCCGGTCCGCGCAGCCCTCGACTCGACCGCCACCGACTTCACCGGCGTGCGCGTCGGGGTCGTCACCGAGGGCTTCTCCGAGGACGACCCGACCAGAGCAGCTACCGCCGCCGCCGTCCGGGGGGTGGCCGACAAGCTTCGCGACGCGGGCGCCCTGGTCGAGGACGTCAGCGTGCCCGAGCACCTCCTGGGCGGCGGCGTCGCGTTCGCCGGATTCATCGAGGGCATGTCCGCCACCGCGCTCGGCGGCGGCAACGGCTTCGGCTGGGAGGGTCGCTACAACCCGGAGCTGGCGGGCGCCCTGCACGAGGCGTTCCACCGTCACGGCCAGCTGCTGAGCCCCCAGATCAAGCTGGTCGCCCTGCTGGGCGAGCACCTGCGTCGTACGACGTCGGGTGCCGGCTACGCCTCCGCGCAGAACCAGCGAACCTGGCTGCGCGCGGCCTACGACAGGGCACTGGCGCGCCACGACGTCCTGCTCATGCCCACCGTGCCCTACGTGGCGCACGAGATCGAACCCGAGCTCGGTCTGGCGGCACGAGCGCTCAAGGGGTGGGCCGCGCTCGCCAACTGCACGCCACTCAACATGACCGGTCACCCGGCCCTGAGCCTGCCGGCCGCCACCGCGGACGGTCTGCCCGTCGGCGCGATGCTCATCGGCTCGCACGGATCCGACGCGCAGCTGATCGACCTCGCCGGGCGCTACGAGCGCCGCCACGGATGGGTCGGTCTCCCTGTTTGACCGGTCGCCCACGGCTCCGCGGGAGATCCACCACCAGATCCACTCGACGCAAAGGAACTAGGAACCTTCATGAAGACACCGAATCGTCCCTGGGTGGCCGCGCTCGCGCTCGCGCCCCTCCTCATGATCGCTGCCTGCGGATCCGACTCCGGCGGCAGCAAGTCCGAGGGCACGAACCTGGACGAGCTCGACGAGTTCGTCATCGGGGCCTCGGTCGCCAAGACCGGTGGCCAGACGTTCTACGGCGGCCCCGCCATGATCTCGGTCCAGGAGGCCATCGACGCGATCAACGCCGACGGCGGCGTGGACGGCAAGCAGATCCGGCTGATCTGGGAGGACTCCCAGACCGACTTCGCCCAGAGCGCGGCCGCGGCCGAGAAAGTCATCGACCAAGGCGCTCAGGCCCTCCTGGTCGACTGCGACTTCGACTACGGACTCCCCGCCGCTCAGGTCGCCCAGGAGCGCGGCGTCGTCGCGATGAACCTGTGCGCCGGCTCGCCGCGCGCGGGCGACCCCAAGATCCTGCCCGGCGGCTTCTCCATGGGTATCGCGACCAACGTCGAGTCCGCCGCCATCGCCGAGTACGCCTACAACACGCTGGGCTACGAGAAGGTCTACCAGCTGCGCGACAACTCCATCGAGTACAGCAAGTCCGTCTGTGGCTACTTCGCCGAGGCCTTCGAGGCCCTCGGCGGCGAGATCGTCGGTGAGGACGGGTTCAACAACTCGGACTCCTCCCTGCAGTCGCAGGTGAGCAGCCTGCGCGACGCCGAAGGTGACTACGACGCGATCAACCTGTGCACCTACAACCCCGGTCTGACGACCGCGGTGCGCCAGATCCGGTCGGGCGGCATCGACGCCCCGCTGCTCGGGAGCTTCACCTGGGACGGCGACTCGTGGCTGGGCGACGCCGGCACGCTGTCGGACGTCTACTTCCCGGCGTACGCCAGCCTGTACGGCGACGACCCGCGCCCGGCCGTGAACGACCTGGTCCAGACGGTCAAGGAGAAGATGGGCTCGGTCCCGTTCACCTCCTTCACCATCCCGGGCTACAGCGCGATCGAGGCCCTGGTCAAGGGCGTCGAGATCGCCGGAACGACCAACGCCGACGAGGTCGTCGCGGCCATGGAGACCTTTGACAACGAGAAGTTCCTCGTCGGACCGGTGACCTTCAACAAGGACCAGCACATCCGGATGGTCGGCGACAACGATGTCGCCATCATCAAGGTCGACCAGGGGAAGCCGAGCTTCGTCGACCTGGTCAGCCCGGCCGAGGTCCCGGCTCCCTGACATGCGGCGGACAAGCGGGCGAGGAGCGCAACCCATGGACGAGGCAACCACGGCGGCGGAGACGGCGTCACTGGAGTGTCACGGCATCGGCGTCCAGCGCGGCGGTGTGCGAGCCCTCGACGACGTGAGTCTCCGCGTCGACGTGGGCGAGATCGTCGGCTTGATCGGCCCCAACGGGGCCGGCAAGACGACGTTGCTCGACGCGCTCAGCGGATTCCTCGCCCGCATGTCCGGCACCGTCACCATCAACGGGGCCGATGTCACCCGCGAGAGCGCGAGCCGACGGTCCCGCCGCGGCATCCACCGCACGTTCCAGGGGTCGCGGCTCTTCTCGAACCTCAGCGTCGAGGAGAACGTGATGGTCGGTGCGCTCGCGAGCGGGCGTTCGGCCGCCGCGGCGCGGTCGGAGTGCGACGAGCTGCTGGCGTCGCTGGAGCTCGACAGGTGGCGGCACCAGCGCTCCTCCGGGCTGCCGCAGGGCATCACCCAACGCATCGTCCTGGCGCGCGCCCTGGCGACCCGGCCGCGGTTCCTGATGCTCGACGAGCCCGCAGCGGGACTCTCCGAGGTCGAGACCGAGGAGTTCGAGCACCTGCTCCGAGCGGCTCGCGAGGCGGGCACGGGCGTGCTGGTCGTCGAGCACGACATGCGCTTCGTCGAGTCCGTGTGCGACCGCATCTACGTCCTGTCCGAGGGCTCCCTGCTCTTCCAGGGGACGGTGGCCGACACCTTTGCCAGCCCGGTGGTCCAACAGGCCTACCTTGGCGAGATCGAGCACTGAGAGAGAAGGTTCGCATGACACTCCTCGTCTCCGACGTCGATGTGCACTACGGCAGGCGGCTCGCACTGGCTGGAGCCAACCTCCGGCTCGAGGCCGGTGAGGTCGTGAGTGTGGTGGGCCCGAACGGGGCCGGGAAGTCGACGCTCCTGAACTGCATCAGCGGTCTCATCCCGTCGTCGTCCGGATCCGTGGCCTCGGGCGACACGGTGCTCACCAAGATGCCCGCCGAGCGCGTGGTCCGCCAAGGCGTCGCCCTGGTCCCCGAAGGCAAGCACGTCTTCACGTCACTGACGGTGGCGGAGAACCTGCGGCTCGCGGCTGCGGCCTTCCCCGGGAGCAGCGGTGAGGCCATCGAGCGCGCCATCGAGCAGTTCCCGAAGCTGCAGGAGCGCCGGCCGCAACGGGCCTCCTCCCTGTCCGGCGGCGAGCAGCAGCAGCTGATGATCGCGCGGGCCCTGGTCGGGTCGCCACAGTTCCTGCTGCTGGACGAGCCGTCCATGGGGCTCGCGCCCCAGGTCGTCCAGGAGGTCTTCTCGATCCTGCGAACCCTCGCCGCGTCCGGCGTCGGTGTCCTGCTCGTGGAGCAGTTCGTCACCCAGGCCGTGGCCGTGACCGACCGCGTCCACGTGCTGGCGCGCGGGCGGGTCGGCCCCTCGATGACCCAGGCCGAGGCCAAGGCGGCCATCGCCGCCGGGACCTTCTTCGAGGCCTACTCCGGCCGGTCGATGCAGTCGGCCGACACCATCCAGCTCGCGGAAGAAGGTGCCTGATGGACCGGACCCTCCAGGCTCTCGCCGACGCCATCAGCTCGGGAAGCCTCTATGCCCTCGTGGCACTCGGCATCGCCCTGATCTTCGGGGTCATGAGGCTCATCAACATGGCCTACGGCGAGACGGTCATCGCGACCATCTACGTCGCCTACTTCCTGCGCGACCAGCCTCCACTCGTGGTCATCGGCGGCATGCTGGTCGCCGGGGTCGTGATCTCCGTCCTCATCGAGCGGTTGGCGTTCCGTCCCCTGCGCAACGCCAGTCCGACGACGATGCTGATCGCCGCGTTCGCCGTCAGCTTCACGCTGCAGAACGCCGCGCTCGCCACGGTCGGGGCCAGCCCCCGGTCGGTGTCCGCCGGATCGAGCCTGGCGGAGGTGAAGCACCTCGGCCCCGTCGACGTCCCGGCCTACAGCCTGGTCACGGTCGTCGCGGTCCTCGTCATCGTGATCGCGCTGCGCACCTTTCTGGTCAGGAGCACCCTCGGCATCGGCATGCGCGCGGCAGCCGAGGACTTCGACGCAGCCCGACTGCTCGGCGTCCGCGCCAACTCAGTCATCCGCGTGGCGTTCGTGCTCAGCGGTCTGATCGCCGCCGTGGTCGGCTACCTGCTGGTGTCGGCGACTGGCGTCGTCACGCCGACCAGCGGCACCACGCCGGCCCTCCTCGGCTTCATCGCCGTCGTCATCGGCGGCATGGGAAGCCTGCCCGCAGCCGCGGGCGGCGGATTCCTCCTGGGCGCCGTGACGCAGATCCTCCAGTACCTGCTGCCCACCGACGCACTCGTCTTCCGGGACGCGTTCCTGTTCTCCGGCGTCCTGCTGCTGCTCATCTGGCGTCCGCAGGGCCTGTTCATCAACTCCAGCAACGTCCAGGAGCGCGCATGACGACCGCAACCCGACGGACCCGGTCGACGTTCACCGACGAACCAGGCAAGCGGCTCGGTGGGCTGGCCCGGTTCCTGGACACGGACGTCCGGTGGTCCACCCCGGTCGTCCTTACCGTCATCGCCCTGGCGGGCTACGGCCTGCTGCACCTGATGGGCTTCGGGCGAGACGGGACCGAGGCGCTGATCATGCTCATCGCCGTGCTCGGCCTCTACGGCTACTCCGGCACGACGGGCATCGCCAGCTTCGGTCACGTCGGCTACATGGCGGTCGGCGGGTACGTCGCCACCCTGGTCTCGCTACCGCCGTACGTGAAGGCGTACCGGCTCACCGGCCTCCCCGGCTGGCTGTCGGACATGGAGCTCGACCCCTACGCCTCCCTCGTCGTGGCATTCGTGGCCGGCTCGTTCGCCGCGGCGCTCTTCGGCCTGCTGGTGTGGCGACTCAGCGGCCTGGCCGCGGGCATCTCGACCCTGGCGTTCCTCCTGGTCATCTACAGCGTGACGAGCGGCTGGGAGAACGTGACCGGCGGCCGCGGGGCCGTCCCCGGCGTTCCCGCGATGGACGCGGACACCACGGCGGTCCTGCTCGCGGTGGCAGCCATCTGGGGCACCGTCGCCTTCGCCCGGAGCAAGGCAGCGCGTCTCGCCCGGGCAGCGCGCGAGGACGAGGCCGCGGCCCACGCCATGGGTGCGCGCGTCTACCTCGGGCGCTGGATCTCGATGGTCTACAGCGGCGGGCTGATGGCGGTCGCCGGCGCTCTCTACGTCTTCTTCGTCGGCTCGATCAGCCCCGACTTCTTCTACATCTCGATGATGTTCACCCTGCTGACGTTCCTGGTGGTGGGGGGGATGACGAGAGTCACCGGCGACGTCGTCGGCACCCTGCTCGTCCAGATCCTGCGCCAGGTCCTGGAGCCGCTGGACTCCGGCTTCCACGTCTCGGGCATCTCGTTCGACGGCCGCCCCGGACTCCGGTTCGTGGTCCTCGGGCTCCTTACGCTCGTCGTGCTGACCCGCCGTCCGGGCGGTGTGCTGAACGGGATGGAGCTGCGGCTGCCGCGGCGCAACCGCACGCGGTCCGAGGACGAGGGATGATCGAATCGTACGCCTCGCTCACCCCCGTCCTCCTCCTGGACCGCGCCGCGCAGAGCTTCGCCGAGCGGACCGCGGTCGTCGACGGTGACGTCGTCCTCACCTACCGCGAGTTCGCCGCCCGGTGCGAGCGCCTGTCCGGCGCGCTCATCGAGGCGGGGATCCGGCCCGGGGACCGGGTGGGGGCCTTGTGCTCGAACAGCCACGTGATGCTCGAGGTCCACTTCGGCGCCCTCCTCGCCGGCGCCGTCCTGGTGCCGATGAACACGCGCCTGGCTGGGGCCGAGCTCGCGTACGTGCTGAAGCACTCCGGAGCACGACTGCTCGTGACGACCTCCGAGTTCGCCGCGGCCGGCGCGGCGCTCGCGGACTCACTCGAGCTGGGCATGCTCGCCGAGGGCGAGGCCTACGAGCACGCTCTGACGCAGGCGGAGCCTCGTCGGGTCGAGACGACCGACGAGCGCGCCTTGATGTCGATCAACTACACCAGCGGCACCACCGGACGCAGCAAGGGCGTGATGTACCACCACCGCGGCGCGTTCCTGCAGTCCGTGGCCATGGCCTACCACACAGCGCTACAGCCAGGAACGAAGTACCTGTGGACCCTGCCCATGTTCCACTGCCACGGCTGGAGCTTCCCGTTCGCCGTCACTGGCGCGGGCGGCACCCACGTCTGCCTGCGCAGCATCGACTTGGCGCGCATCTGGGAGGAGATCCGCGGCGGGGCGACGCACTTCAGCGCCGCGCCGACCGTGCTGACGATGATCGCGGACCACGCCGCCGCCGGGGCCGGCGCGCCCCACCCCGTGGCCGTCACCACAGGTGGCGCGCCGCCCACGCCCACGCTCCTCGAGCGGATGGCTGCGCTGAACCTGCACGTCACCCACGCCTACGGGCTCACCGAGACCTTCGGACCAGTGATGGTCAACCAGTGGCAGCCGGAGTGGGATGAGCGGAGCGCGGGCGAGCGGGCCTCTATGACCGCCAGGCAGGGCATCGCGAACCTGATCGCACGACCACCGCGGGTGGTCGACGCGGAGGGACGCGACGTCGCCGACGACGGCATCGAGGTGGGGGAGCTCCTGATCCGCGGGAATGACGTCATGCTCGGGTACTACCGCGACGAGGAGAGCACGCGAGCCGCTAGCCACGAGGGCTGGTTCCGGACCGGCGACCTGGCCGTCATGCACCCCGACGGCTACGTCGAGATCCGCGACCGACTCAAGGATGTGATCATCTCCGGCGGCGAGAACATCGCCTCCGTCGAGGTCGAGCGGGCCCTCGACTCCCACCCCGCGGTCTCCGAGTCCGCCGTCGTGGGGCGGGCCGACGACCACTGGGGACAGGTCCCGGTCGCGTTCGTCAACCTCCGGCCCGGCGCCGAGGTGACGGTGGGCGAGCTGCAGGACCACGTACGAACCCAGCTGGCCCGCTACAAGGTGCCCAAGGTGATCCATTTCGGTGAGCTCCCCAAGACCACCACCGGGAAGGTCCAGAAGAACGTTCTGCGTACCTCCGGCGGGAAGGACGCACGATGACGTCGACCTCCACCTCCACCTCCACCCCCACACCCCCTTCGAGCGTCCTCGACCGCTTCCGGCTCGACGGACGGGTCGCCGTCGTCACGGGGGCGAGCTCCGGACTCGGAGCCGGCTTCGCGACGGCGTTGGCAGCGGCAGGCGCGGACGTCGTCCTCGCCGCCCGCCGCACCGATCGCCTCGACCTCGTGGCGCGGTCCGTCGAGAAGCTGGGCCGCCACGCGCTACCGGTGCAGGCCGACGTGACGGATCCCGACGCGTGCACCGCCGTCGCCGAGCGTGCGATGGAGCAGTTCGGGCAGCTCGACGTCCTGGTCAACAACGCCGGCCTCGGCTCGGCCGTCCCCGCGATCCGGGAGACCCCCGAGCAGTTCCGCGCAGTGATCGACGTGAACCTCTTCGGCGCCTACTGGATGGCGCAGGCCGCGGGGCGGGTGATGGGCCCCGGCTCGAGCATCGTCAACATCGCCAGCGTCCTCGGGCTGGTGAAGTCCTACGCGCCGCAGGCTGCCTACTCCTCCGGGAAGGCCGGGCTGATCGGCCTGACCCGGGACCTGTCCCAGCAGTGGGCGGCACGTCGCGGGATCCGAGTCAACGCGGTGGCTCCGGGCTACTTCGTGAGCGAGATGACGCAAGGGGTGCCGGCAGCGCAGCTGCAGCACTTCCTCGACACCACCTGCACGCTCGGGCGCCTGGGCGAGCAGGAAGAACTGGATGCGGCTGTCGTGTTCCTGGCCAGCCCCGCGTCGTCGTACATCACCGGCACCACGCTGGCCGTCGACGGCGGGATGTCGGGGCATTGAGCGGGCAGCGCGGGCCGGACGCCGTGCCCGAGGGCCCGGACGGAGCGATCGACAAACAGGTCGTCGGCCGTCGCCTGGCGATAGCCACTGGAGACCCGGAGTGGCAGAGCTTCAGGGCCATCCTCGTCGCCGGCGGCAAGTCGAACCTGACCTACGAGCTGCGGTCGGGTGCCGGTTCACTGATCCTGCGCCGGCCGCCCACGGGCGCACTCCTGCCGACCGCGCACGACATGGGCCGTGAGGCGAGGGTTCAACGGGCACTGGCCTCCAGCGACGTACCGGTGCCGCGGATCGTCCACCTCGACGCCGACGGGCGCGACTTCGGTGTGCCCTACTACGTCATGGAGAAGGTCGACGGGGCCGTCGTCCGGGACCAGTTCCCGGCGGGCCTGGCAGACGCGCCTGCGGACCGGTCCACTGTCGCGGAAGCGCTCGTCGCGACCCTGGTCGCGCTGCACCAGGTGGTCCCGCAGGAAGTGGGGCTGGCCGACTTCGGTCGTCCGGCCGGGTTCATGAGACGACAGGTCTCTCGCTGGGCCGACCAGTGGCAGCGGTCGATGACCCGGGAAGTCGCCGAGGTCGACCGTCTCGTCGCCCTACTGGGCGAGGTCGACTTTCCTGAGGCGCCCGGAGCGATCGTGCATGGCGACTACCGCCTCGACAACTGCCTGCTCCGCGCAGACCTGGACCGGCCGATTGCGGCGGTGCTCGACTGGGAGCTCTCCACCCTCGGCGACCCGCTCGCCGACGTCGGGATGCTCCTCTTCTACTGGACCGAGTCCGGGGAACCGCTGCCGGTGCTCACCCCGGCCATCACCTCGACGAGCGGGTTCCCGACCCGGCGCGAGGTCGCCGAGCGCTACTTCCGCGACGCCAAGGACCGCAGCGACATCCTTCCTGCCTACGTCGCCTTCGCCCACCTCAAGTTCGCCGTCATCGCCCAGGGCATCGCCCAGCGGACCCGGGCGGGGGCCATGGCGGGACAGGACTTCGGCGACCTCGACGACGAGGTGGTCCGTATCGCCACGCAAGGTCTCGAACGATTCGACAACAAGGAGGTCTGATGGACTTCGCGCCCTCGGAACGAGCCGCCGACGCCACCAGCCGGATGTGGGCCTTCATGGAGGAGGAGGTGTTCCCGGCGGAAGCCGAGTGGGCGCACCACCTCGCCACCCACGGTGAGCACACGTACCCGCCGGTGATGGACCGCCTGAAGGCCTCGGCGAGGGAGCGTGGCCTGTGGAACCTCTTCCTGCCCGACCTCTCGGGGTTGACCAACCTGGAGTACGCCGCGGTCGCCGAGGTGACCGGCTGGTCCCCGGTCATCGCGCCGGAGGCCATCAACTGTCAGGCGCCCGACACCGGCAACATGGAGGTGCTGCATCTCTTCGGCACCGCTGAGCAGCAGGCCCGGTGGCTGGAGCCACTGCTGGCCGGTGAGATCCGGTCGGCGTTCGCGATGACCGAGCCCGCCGTGGCGTCGTCGGACGCCACCAACATCCAGACCTCGATCGTGCGTGACGGCGACGACTACGTCATCAGCGGGCGCAAGTGGTGGATCACCGGCGTCGCGGACGAGCGGTGCCAGGTCTTCATCGTCATGGGACGCACGAGCGCGACCGAGGAGCGCCATCGGCAGCAGTCGATGATCCTTGTGCCGCGAGACACGCCCGGGGTGAGCATCGAGCGACACCTGCCCATCTTCGGCTACCAGGACCAGCACGGGCACTCCGAGCTGGTTTTCGACGACGTCCGCGTGCCTGCCTCGTACCTGGTGGGCGGCGAGGGTGACGGGTTCACCATCGCCCAGGCCCGGCTCGGGCCGGGCCGGGTCCACCACGCGATGCGCGCCATCGGCATGGCTGAGCGGGCCCTGGCACTGATGGTGGCCCGGGCGGAGGACCGTGTCGCCTTCGGCAAGCCTCTGGCCGACCAAGGTGTCGTCCAGGAGCTCATCGCCCGGTCGCGGATCGAGATCGAGCAGGTACGGCTCTACGTCTACAAGACCGCCTGGATGATCGACCAGCACGGAGCCCGTGCGGCCGCGAGCGAGGTCGCCGGGATCAAGGTCGCGGCTCCCGCTGTCGCTCTCGCCGTGATCGACCGGGCGATCGAGGTCTTCGGCGCTGCGGGTGTCAGCGACGACACGCCGCTGGCCTACTTCTACGCCTGGGCGCGCGTGCTACGGATCGTCGACGGACCGGACGCCGTCCACCGACGGACGATCGCTCGCCACGAACACCGCAGGCCGCGGCCGCCCGCTGCGGCGCTCTCCTGGTCGAAGGGCCGTCCATCCTCGGCGTAAGCGATGCGCGATGCGCGATGCTGGTGCTTCCCACGTACCGGGCTCCGGCGCAGAACCAACCGGCTGGGCGGACGGCGCGCCGCTAGCGGCTGTTCGGGCGGTGCCCGTTGTGCGGCTGGGCTACGACTTCGAACCGGTCCTCGAGAACTACCTGTTCGCACACGCGACCCTGACCACAACCAGCTAGAGCACGAACTGCTGGTCTACGCGGGGCTGGGGCAGACACCCACGGGGCATCAGGTCGCCGTCGGGACCTTAGTAGACGTTGACCCCACGTTTTGTCGTCGCGCACAAGTTCTCTTGGGCGCGGTAGCGCCCTGGTGTCTTAGAACAGGTCGTGGTCGACCAGCATGAAGTGCAGCGAGCGAAGGACGGTCTCGTCGATGGCGAAACCCAGTTCGGGGGTCTGCTGCACGAACTGGTGACAACTTCGGTTAGGCCGCCTGGGTGGCGGTTTGTCGTCGTAATCAACTCGTATTCGATCGGGGTCAACCGCCCGAGACCGGCTTGCCTTCGGCGCCGGTGGTAGGTCCTCTCGATCCCCCTGACGATCGCGATTTGCAGTTCCTCGCGGGTGCCCCAGGAACGGCGGTCAAGGACGTTCTTCTGCAGAAGGCTAAAGAAGGACTCCACGGCCGCGTTGTCGCCGCAGCACCGACGCGGCCCATCGACCCGACCACGTAGTGACGGTTGATGAGTGGACAAATTCCGACCGCGAAATTTGCGACCCTCGGTCCGTGTGTAAGACACAGCCAGCCACATCGCCACGACGAGCGACAGCGTGATTCAGCGCAGCGACTGCGAGCCGGGACTACTTCATCCGTGGGTCGATGGAGTAGCCCACGATTCGATTCGAGTAGACGTCCTTGATCACGCAGACGCAGAGCTTGCCTTCGCCGGTCCAGTGCTCCGTGATGTCGCTGAGCCACAGCTCGTTCGGAGCATCGGCACTGAACGCGTGACGGGTGACGCCGTGCTTGTCGACGACGGTGCAGAGGTCGTCGTGAACCGGTGGCCCGGGTTTTCTTCCGTTCTTCCCACGTTTCTTCCCGAACGCCGACCACCAGCCCAGTTCCGAACAGATTCGCCAAGCGGTTCGCTCGGCCATCGACTCGCCGGCTTCGCGTGCCTCATCGACCAAGAACCGGTAGCCGAACTCCGGATCATCACGGTGGGCGTCGAACAGGGCGTTCGCCCGATAGGCCGCGATCAGTTCGGCAGTGGTGACCGGGTCCGCGAACCAGCGGTAGTAGGGCTGGCGGGCGATCTTGAGCACCCGGCTCGTCACCGCGACGGGAATCCCGTCGACAGCCAGCTCACGGACGAGCGGGTAGAGCAATTCCCGGCAGGTTCGCCCGCGAGAGATACACCGCTGCGCGCCGTAGGACCTCGTTCTCCTGCTCGAGGAGCTTGATCCGCTTGTTCGCCTCACGCAGTGCGTCGGACTCGTTCGCGGCCCGGCCGGCTGACGACGGGTTGGCGGACGTGCGGTTATCGATCGTGAACCACCGCTTTAGGCACGACGGCGAGACACCGAAGTCCTTCGCGACCTGGGCGACAGAGGAATCGGAGTCCCGGTAGACCCGGATCACGTCCTCGCGGAACTCCTTGGGAACAGCCTTCGGCATGGTGCGCATCCTTCCAGCGCCGACGCACATCGACGCAGATCAGATGTCACCTATCCGTGCAGCAGTCCCGTACGACGACTCCGGCTGCTGGTCGAGCTTGCCCGCCTGGGGTCCATGGGCGAGGTGGCAGCCGAGTTGGGCACGACGACCTCCAACGTGTCGCAGGGCATAGCGGCCCTGGGTCGTGAGGTGGGTGTTGCGCTTACAGAGCCTGATGGCCGTCGAGTTCGGCTCACGCCAGCGGGGCGTCGGCTTGCCGACCATGCCGTCGCCATCCTCGCGGCCGTGGACGCCGCCCGTCTCGACCTGGACGGCACGGCAGAACCGCGCGGCGCTGTTCGTGTGGCCGGCTTCGCCACCGCCCTGCGCCGCTCGCTCCTCCCGGTCGTCGACGACCTGGCGCGCATCCACCCCGGACTCGACATCCGCGTCCACGAACACGAGCCGCCAGAGGCCCTCGACCTCTTCGCCCGAGACGCCGTCGACCTTGCTCTGGTCTACGACTACGACCTCGCGCCCGCGGCGTGGCCTGCTTCGCTGGGCGTGGTGCCGTTGTGGTCAACACCCTGGGGCCTCGGTGTGCCGAACAACGACAGGCGGAACGGCGTCAGCGACTACGCCGACCACGGCTGGATCGTCAACTCACGCAACAACGCCGACGAGGACGCCCTGCGGACGCTCGCTTCCCTCGCCGGGTTCACTCCTCTCATCACCCACCGCGTCGATTCCCTCGACCTTGTCGAGGAACTCATCGCTACTGGCCGTGGTGTAGCTCTTTTGCCGCCGACAGACCCCCTACGAGGCCCGTGACCGTTCTGCCGTTCGAAGACCCCCGCCTCACCCTGCGCGCGCACGCTCTCGTCCGCCGGGGCCGAGAGCATTGGCCCCCACTTCGTGCCGTCCTCCAGCGACTCACACCGTTAGCCGGCACGGCGTAGTGCTTCCGAGCAGGTGCCCGACTCGCGGCATGGTCGGGCGGAGCCCGCAGCGCGCCTTGACCGCGCATCCAGCACGCCTTGGCCGGGGCGGAGTCACTGTATTTGGGTGGCCAAAGATTGGTATGCGGGGTGGAGTTCCTGCCAGCGCGCCCGTGCGTCGCAACGTTCGTGACCCGCAAGATAGGCAGACAGATCCTCTATGTGGATCTGGTCGCCTGCCCCGTAGGCAGCGATCGGTTCGAGGGGCAACCCGCGGTCCTCTATCACGAGGATGGTCTGGTGGCCGTCTGCCGTGAGTGTCACCTTGACCGTGCCGTTCGGCTCGTCGGCTGAGGAAGTCCGGAGCAGCAACCGTTTCGGGGGCTCGCAGGCTTCTACCTGGCAGACTCCCTCCCAACCGCTGGCGAAGTAGCGGGCGCGGAACTCGCCGCCTTCGCGCAGGTCTCCGTCTACCTCGCCGAGCCACCGGGCAAGACGGCTCGGGTCGGTCAAGGCCGACCACAGGTCGTCGACATCTGTGTCGAACCGGTCTTGAAGACGGACTACGCCCGTGCCGTCCGTCGCTCTCAGGGTGCCGAGGACGCGCGGGCTGCCAGGAGTGTTGGCGTTCATCATGAGCTCCTTCGGTCGCGCTTGCCGCGCGTGATCTCTGTGTGCAAAGCAACCAGGCGCTGTTCCCACAACGGGACGTAGCGACTCAGCCAGTCGTTGAGTTCAGCGAGCGGCTGCGGGCGGAGGGAGTAGATCCGTCTTTGGGCCTCTTGACGAACTTCCACGAGGCCCGCCTCCCGAAGCACTCGCAGGTGCCTCGACACGCCTGGACGCGCTATCGGCAGGAGTGCCGCGAGGTCCCCGGCGGTCGCCGGACCGTCGGCAAGGGTGTCCAACATCGTTCGCCGGTTGACGTCGGCGAGGGCCCGGAGCGCTCGTTCCATGACTGCTATGTACCTGGACTGCTACTTACCCGTCAAGGTAATCAAGAAACCGCTCAGAGTAAACGAGCGCTCCAACGTGTGTTTGCTGCAAACGCCTGAGAGCCGGCTTGATCGGTGGCGTACACGTTCGCCCTCATCAGATGTGCCCGACTCTCGGCTACTTGTTTCATTGACCGCAGGACCGGTGCCTGGCCAGGCTCCGGTCTAGGTGCCCGGTCTGTCGTTCTCATTTCGGCTGCCCACGCTGAGCTCGGATGCATTGCGGAGTTCCCGTGTGGCTCTCACATGGCATGCGCAGGCCGGGCACCGCCAGGGCTGTCCGACATCGTCTACCGCACGATGCTCGACGACTCGATTGCGATCGTCGCGAGCGGCCACGGCAGACCAGAGACGGGCCCGGGAGGACAACGGGGCAACGGCTCTGACTCCAGCGCGACCGGCTCACAGCCCCACACCAGCTCTTCGGACAAGTCACTTCCCGGACCCGCCACCACTGATCCTAGAACCCCCATCGCCACCCCTGCTTGACACAGAGGGGAGCCATGTGCGGGCGTATCGGCGGCCCAGAAGCGGCGCGAGGACGCAGGCCACGCAGCCAGCGCAGAGTGCAATCGGCCCGGCCCAAAAACGGCTCAAGTATGGGTCGCCGTAGCCGCGATACCGACTCGACGCGACGTGAGACGTCACCTGCGGACAGAGCGGCGAGACGCGTCTGACCTGCTACTTTCGTGTCTAAGCGATTGTCGTCTGCAGGTGCGCCGAGACGGCACGAGTCACCCCATCTGAGCCCTACGGATCAGAAGGTTTGGGGTTCGAATCCCTACAGGCGCACAAGGCATGACCGCCCTGACCTGCAACAACGTGATGACGGGTCTCGGAACCCCCGCCCAGTTAATGGGCCGGGCGGCTCATTAACTGCTCGTTTGACCGCGTGCGTCGAGGAAGCCAGTCGCCTGACCTGCGGCAACACAGGAACCTTCTGATTCCGTCAGTCCGCAACGCGGGGCTACGGACCGTGGGGTGTGCGCTCGGCCGGGCCCGACATAACCGGCGCGGGGGAGAGAGCGTTTCACCCTGGCCAGTGCGGTCGCTGTGGCTGTGCGGCCGTAGGCGCGCACCTGACACTTGCGGTTGAGGTCGTGGGTTCGCGGGCCTGGTGCGGCTTTCAAGACGCAGATGGAGGGGCGATTGCCTACGCCTCCAGCGCTCTTGGCCAGTTGCGGACGCAGCCGCTGAACGTCGTGTTGACCGGAAGGATGTCGATGCCGATGCCGATGCCGATGCCGATGCCGATGCCGATGCCGGTGATCGGTGACGGGGCGCGTTCGCTACTTCCCTTGTGCTGGGTCTGCACATCCGGCTCTGACGTTGGAGCCTGTACCCCGTGTTCCAAGGGGTCAGTCGAGTAGTCCTGCGGCTCTTTCTAGTCGGTTCAGCGCTTCTGTTGCGCCCTCGATTGACAGGGCTGATGGATCGTCGCGGCAACAGACGACCATTTTGCGGAGCCGTTGCCGGTCCTTCTTGCCCAGGTCGGCTGTTCGGAAGTCACGGGCGGCGATCAGGGTGGCGAGCACGACGAAGTCGGCACAGTGCCGGCCGCGGGCCCGGTCGTTGACGATCTCGGTGCGCGCAGCTGCCTTCGCGACGAGAGCTCCGACAAGATTCGGCCGCAAGACCGTCCCCACCCGATCGCCGACCTGAATGGTCACCTGCTCGCTTCGCGACAGGGCCTGCGTCGTGCCAGGTGCCGAGATCGTACGGCCGCCGCCAGCGCCTTGACGCGACGCTGCCTTCTCGCCGACGCCCTCGGGGATGAGGACGTCGTCGATCTGGGCGTGGTCGCGCCGCCACCGGTGCTGAGCGCCGTCTGCGGAGGTGTCAGGGTCGAAGCCCATGTCTTTCAGCGCCCCGGTGAAGGCCTCCAGGATGTCCGGCGAGGCACGGACATCTACGACAGCGTCGATGTCGAGGGTGGGCCGCTGGGGGCTTGCCCCGCGTTCGGCGCAGTGCAGGTGGACGAGCTGGCCGCCGACGAGAGCCCAGTCGGACGGCACCCGCTCATGCAGGTCGATGAGCGCGAGCCACGACTGCTCCTGCGCCGCGCTCATGGGCGGCAACACGACCGGCTCAACCACGACCGACTCCCGACTTCCCTGACGTCCCCGGCTTCCCCGGCTTCTTGTCGGGCAGGTCGAGGCTGCGGACCTCGGTCACTGCCCGCAGCGCTTCGTTCCTTTCGCGGACCCCCTCGTGCTCGGCCAGGTCGGCGGCCAGGGCAAGGGGTGAGTGCACGACAGCACGCAGGTTCGGGCCGTGTGCTGCCTGCTCGGAGGGGACGACGTGGAGAATGACGTTCGCGTCGTCGTGGTGACCCGCGGACAGCAGGTAGTCCTCGACGAGGGCCTCGAGGTCGTCTGAGGAAACATATGCCTCGACCGAACGACCAGCGGCCAACTGGGACTCGGGTACCGCGATGCCGGACAGGTGAACGCGCTTGTCGTCGCGCAAGTCGTCGAGGTCGCGCGGCGAAGCGACGTACAGACGCCTAGATGCGCGGTTACGCAGCGCGTGGCTCAGCACCGCAGAGATGTGGTCGAGGTCAGCCTGCGAGGCGTGCGCGATGAGGTTGCGAAGCCGGGTGCGTGCTCGGCTGCGTGACACCGGGTCCAAGGACTTCTCGGCGTCCCCACCGATGGCGAGGGCCAGAAGATCCCAGGCGGACTTCGCCGACAGAGGGCGCCCGGGTCGTCCCGACCCGCTCTGTCCTGCCACGCGCCGCACGTCGGCCTCGTCGATGACCCACTGGTGGCCCACCTTCTGCGCTGCCAGGGAGCCTTCCCGGATGCGGTGATGGACCCGCTGAGGGTTGACCCCCAGTCGTTGGGCGGCCTGAGAAACACTGAGGTACGCACGGGCCATGTTGCACCTTCCATATAAGTCCTCGACTGATTGATGAAACCATATCCAGACTTATACGATTCAGGTAAACCTGCGTGGACGGCTGGGGTCGCCCGTCGGGATTGGCGCTGGATACGGCCGACCTCAGCGCGGTCCTGGAGCACGATGAGGCGTGCTCATGCGGAGCCGGTCAACGAGGCGTGCTAGTGCTCCAGCAGCAGTCGACGAGCCCGGTCAACGAGAACGACGACCTCGCCGGGGCTGCGGCTCATGCTGCAATGCGAGCCCAATCGCCCGCCGGTCGGCGACGTACTCGAGGTAGGAGCGCATGTCGGCCGTCGACAGCCCGGCCACCCCGCCGCCGAGCAGGTCCTCGGCGAACTGCGCCTCGGCGTCGACCCCGTCGATCAGCATCTGACGGACCTCGGCGGCCAGGGCACCGTCGAACAGGTCGGGCTCCTCCTCGCGCACCGTGTCGACGACGTCGAACGCGAACGCCATGTGCATCGACTCGTCGCGGAAGACCCAGTTGGTGCCGGACGCCAGGCCGTTGAGGAGGCCGCGCGAGCGCAGGAAGTAGACGTAGGCGAACGCGCCGTAGAAGAACAGGCCCTCGATGACCGCCGCGAAGCAGATCAGGTTGAGCAGGAAGCGCCGGCGGTGCTCCTGCGTCTCGAGCGCGTCGAGCTCGAAGACCGAGTCGATCCAGCGGAAGCAGAAGTCGGCCTTCGCCTTGATGGACGGGATGTTGTCGACCGCGGCGAACGCCTCGTGCCGCTCCTTGTCGTCGGGGACGTAGGTGTCGAGCAGGGTCAGGTAGAACTGCACGTGCACCGCCTCCTCGAACAGCTGGCGCGAGAGGTAGAGCCGGCCCTCGGGCGAGTTGACGTGCTGGTAGAGGTTGAGCACCAGGTTGTTGGACACGATCGTGTCGCCGGTCGCGAAGAACGCGACCAGGCGCGAGACCAGGTGGCGCTCGGCCTCGGAGAGTCGCTGCAGGTCCTTGAGGTCGGAGTGCAGGTCGACCTCCTCGACGGTCCAGGTGTTCTTGATGGCGTCGCGGAAGCGGTCGTAGAAGTGCGGGTAGCGCATCGGCCGAAGCGTGAGGTCCATCCCCGGGTCGAGCAGCATCCGGGTCCGGGTGGGCAGAGCGTCGTTGTGGACGGTGGTCACTGGCAGGCCTCGCAGCTCTCGGGGTTCTCGAGCGAGCAGGCGACGGCGTCGCCCTCGCTCGCGTCGATGACGGGGGTGTCGGGGGTGTCGGGGATGACGGGGACGTTGGCGGTGCTGGTCGAGGCGCCGGACGTCGTCGCCTGCTGGATCCGGGTGGCCGGTCGCGAGCGCAGGTAGTAGGTCGTCTTGAGCCCGGCCTTCCAGGCGTGCAGGTACATCGACGACAGCTTGCCGATCGACGGCCCGGCGATGAACAGGTTGAGCGACTGGCTCTGGTCGATGAACGCCGACCGCTCGGCGGCCATGTCGATCAGCGCCCGCTGGGGCAGCTCCCACGCGGTGCGGAAGAGCCTGCGTACGTCGTCGGGCAGGGCCGCGACGCCCTGCACGGACCCCTCGGCCTTCTTGATCTGCTCGCGCACCTCGGGCGTCCACAGCCCGCGGGCCTTGAGCTCGCGCACCAGCGCGGTGTTGATCTGCACGAACTCGCCCGAGAGCGTCTCGCGCTTGAACAGGTTGGACACCTGCGGCTCGATGCACTCGTAGCAACCGGCGATCGAGGCGATGGTGGCCGTCGGGGCGATGGCGATCAGCAGCGAGTTGCGCAGCCCGTGGGTGGCGACGGCCTCGCGCAACGCGGCCCAGCGCTCGGGCTGGCTGCAGGCGACGTCCCAATGGTCGGGCTGCAGGACCCCGGCGGCGGCCCGGGTCTCGGCGAACGCCGGGTGCGGCCCGTGCTCGCGGGCCAGGTCGCAGGAGACCTCGAGCGCGGTCAGGTAGATCTCCTCCGAGATCCGGGTCGACAGCTCGCTGGCCTCGGGGGAGTCGAACGGGAGACCCAGCGCGAAGAACGCGTCCTGCAGCCCCATCAGGCCGAGGCCGACCGGGCGCCACCGCGGGTTGGACCGCGCGGCCTCGGTCGACGGGTAGTAGTTGACGTCGATCACCCGGTCGAGCAGGGGTACGGCGGTGCGCACCGTCTCGCGCAGCTTGTCCCAGTCGACGCCGACGCCGGTGGACCCGGTCGCCGAGACCGTGTCGGTGAGCACCGACGTCAAGTGCTGGGCGAGGTTGATCGAGCCCAGGTTGCAGACCGCCGTCTCGGTGTCGGAGGAGACCTCGATGATCTCCGTGCACAGGTTGGACAGGTGCACGACCGGCCCGCCGGGGGTGTCAGACGTCTGGTTGCAGGTGCGGTTGGCCGCGTCCTTGAAGGTCATCCACCCGTTGCCGGTCTGGGCCAGCGTGCGCATCATCCGGCCGTAGAGGTCGCGGGCCTTGACCTGGCGCACGTAGCGCCCCTCCTCCTCGACCCGTCGGTACGCCGCGTCGAACGCCTCGCCCCACAGGTCGACCAGCTCGGGCGCCTGGTCGGGGTCGATCAGCGACCACACCGCGTCGGCCTCGACGCGGCGCATGAACTCGTCGGGCACCCAGTTGGCCAGGTTGAGGTTGTGGGTGCGGCGCGCGTCCTCGCCGGTGTTGTCGCGCAGCTCGAGGAACTCCTCGACGTCGGGGTGCCACGGCTCGAGGTAGACGCAGGCCGCGCCCTTGCGGCGTCCGCCCTGGTTGACGGCGGCGACCGACGAGTCGAGGGTGCGCAGGAACGGCACGATCCCGTTGGACTGCCCGTTGGTGCCGCGGATGAGCGCACCGCGCGAGCGGACCCGCGAGAACGCGATGCCGATCCCGCCGGCGAACTTCGACAGCTTGGCCACCTGCGCGTAGCGGGCGTAGATCGAGTCGAGGTCGTCGCGCGGGCTGTCGACGAGGTAGCACGACGACATCTGCGTGTGGCGGGTGCCGGAGTTGAACAGCGTCGGCGACGACGGCAGGTAGGCCAGCGACGACATCAGCCGGTAGAAGTCGATCGCCTCGTACGGCGTCCGGGCCAGTCCGCAGGCCACCCGCAGCAGGAAGTACTGCGGCGTCTCGACGACGTGGCGGGTGATGGGGTGGCGCAGCAGGTAGCGGTCGTAGACGGTGCGCAGCCCGAAGTACTCGAAGCGCCGGTCGCCCTGGGCGTCGACGGCGAAGTCGAGCTTGCGGGCGTTGTCCTTGACGAACGCCGCCGTCTCGTCGCCGATCAGGCCCTCGGCGTGGCCCAGGGCGACCGACTGGCTGAAGGAGGCGACGCCCTGGTGGCGGACCTCCTTGTCGATGTAGCCGGCCAGCAGCCGCGCCGCCAGGCGTGAGTACTGCGGCTCCTCGCTGATCATCTCGGCCGCCGTCTGGATCGACAGCCGGTCGAGCTCGGCGGTGCTGGCGCCGTCGTAGAGGCCGCTGATGGTGCGGGTGGCGACCCGCATCGGGTCGACGTCGACCAGGTCGTCCGCGACCCGGTCGACCGCGCGCACGATCTTGTTGACGTCGACCGGCTCGGTGTCGCCGTTGCGCTTGCGCACGCCCATCGTGGTACGCGCGCCGACTTCTGTGACCGTCATGTCTCTCTCCTCGCGAGATCGGTCCTGGTCGGTCCGGGCTCGGGGAGGTGACGGCGGCAGGACACGACGACCCGGGGGACCCGGGCGCGCACGACCTGCTGCCCGCCGGCCCTCCCTCGGGGCCTCGGACCACCACGCCCGACGGGCGTGGTGCGCTGGCAGGTCTTCGGACTCGCGGGCACGTCGTACCGATGGCTCGGCTCGACCCCTACTGGCCGTCGCTTCCCAGGTGGCACCCAGTGCTCGTGACGGCGTTCGTTCCCACTCACCGCTGCGGGGCAGTCCCGGACTCACACCGGGTTCCCTCTTGCCTCGGCCCCTCTGGATGACGGGCCGAACCAGCTACGACGAGCACCATATCTGGTGAACTACACGGATGTAACCCCTACATCTTGAGGGCGTCTCCGTCCGAGCCGCCTCAGCAACCCAAGAGGAGCAGGCGGTTCAGCCGCCTGGCCCGCACCACCCGGGGTGGACCGCGACGCCTCGTGGGGGCCGTCCCCGGCTCGCCCGAGCCGCCCGACTGACCGACCGGCTCCGACGCACCAGCGGCGCCGCCCGGGACGGTTGGTGCGGCTGCGACACTGGGGGCATGACGCAGGTCTCCGACGACCGTCGCCGACGGACCGTCCGGGTCCTCGCCTACGTCGTCCTCGGTGTCGTCATGGTGGCCCTGGCCGCGGTCGCCGTCGTCCGGCTCTTCGTGACCGAGTCCGAGGAGCCGAGCGAGACCGGGTCGGTCCAGCAGGTAGCCGACCTCGCCGTGACCGTGACCGAGGACCTCGACATCGTCGGCGGTGTCGCGCTGCTCTGCGACCGGCCGATCGACCTCTACCGGATGGCCGTCGAGTCGACGATCATCCGCTGGCAGTCGCTGTCCGGCACCCAGGTGCCCGAGGTGGCGGCCGACGTCAGCGACGTCGACGAGGGCACGTCGGGCTCGTTCGTGCTGGCCATCAGCAGTCCCGAGGAAGGGCTCGAGGACGAGCAGCGCACCTTCCGCGTCTTCGTCGAGAGCCGCGACGGCCGCTCCTGCGTCACCGGCGTCGGCGGCCCGAGCGCCGAGCGCCCCACCACCCGCTTCGCCGGCGACGGCTACACCGGCGTGACCTCGCCGCCGCCCGTGCCGACCCGTCCGCCCACGCCCGCCAGCGAGGAGCCCGCCCCGTGATCGAGGACCCGCTCGACCCCGACCGGCGCCGCTGGCGCGACGTCGCCCGCGCCGAGGCCGGCGACGACTACGCCGCCGAGTACGCCGAGCGCTTCCGCCGGCTCGCCGCCGAGGGTGCCGACGTGCACGGCGAGGCGACGTTCGTGGCGACGCTGGTCCCGCCCCCGGCCCGCGTGCTCGACGCCGGCTGCGGCACCGGGCGGGTCGCCGTACGGCTGGCCGAGCAGGGCTACGACGTCACGGGCTGCGACGTCGACGAGGCGATGGTCGCG
>JAOPXU010000089.1 GCA_025964985.1 Nocardioides sp. | reverse complement strand
GCGATCCTGGTGCTGTCGTCGGTGTTCCTGTTGCTGTTCTCGGTGGTCTCGGTCATGCCTCGAGTGTGTGCTCGGGGGACGGCCGCGTTCCAAGACCGATCGGGTCGGTGTCGATACCGCAGCGGTATGGGACCAGGTCAGGCGGCGTACGCTCGGCGAGGTGGAGACCCGCGAGCTGCGCTACTTCGTCGCCGTCGCCGAGGAGTCCCACGTCGGCCGGGCCGCCGAGCGGCTCGGGATGGCCCAGCCGCCGCTGTCGCGGGCCATCGCCCAGCTCGAGCGGCGCCTGGGCGCCGAGCTGTTCGTCCGTACGCCGCGTGGCGTGACGCTCACCGGCGCCGGCGAGGTGCTGCTGCGCGAGGGCCGGGCCGCGTAGGCCGCCAAGGCCGGTGCCTCCAGCGAGCTGGTGCACAAGCTCCTCGACGCCTACGCCGCCACCCCCGGCGCCCACGACGTCGAGGTGCTGCTGAGCCCGCCGGGACACCAGGCCCCGATGCTGCGCGACGGCCGTGCCGACGTCGCGATCCTGCACCGGCCGTTCGACGACCTGAGCGGGTTCGACGTGGTCGACCTGTCGGTCGAGGAGCAGGTCGTGGTCCTGCCGGGCGGGCACCCGGAGAGCACCCGCGCCTCGATGACCGTCGCCGAGGCCGCCTCGATCCCCGACCTGCCGCTGCCGCGGTGGCCCCACCTCGACGGCAGCTACCCCGAGGGTCCGGGTCCCGAGCTGCGCGACCTGACCCAGGTGCTGCAGCTGGTGCAGCTCGGCCGGGCCGCGGTCGTGCTGCCCGAGTCGGCCCGGGCCGACCTGCGCGACGGGCTGGCCGTCGTACCGCTCGCGGACGCGGCACAGGTCACCACCGTCATCGCCTGGCCTCCCCACAGCACCTCGGCGGCCGTGGCCGGGCTCGTGCGCAGCGCGTCGGAGCTCTAGCCCCTCAACGGTCCAGCAGGCGGGCGACCTCCTGGTCGATCTCGCGCGTCGGGCGGGGCCGCTCGTCGCGCCACTCGACCGTGACGTCGTCGCCGCGGCGGCTCCAGGTGCCGCGCACGACGCCGCCCACCACGACCAGGCCTGCCTTGCGCGTGACGAGGTCGCGCAGCGGCGGCGGGATGACCTGGGTGTCCTTCGTCCCGGGCCCCATCACCCACTGGTCGTGGCCGGGCAGCAGCCGCACGGCCTCGGACGGCACGGCGGCCACGAGGTCGTCGACGTGCTCGCGCAGGACGTGGGCACGCGTGCCGTCGACGTCGACCGGGACGAGCCGGTCACCGAGGCCCGCGAGCCAGCCGGCCAGCCGCCCGCGCCCGGCGCTGAGGCCGTCCCCGAGCCAGTGGTGGACGTGGTCGTGGGTCGCGGGTCCGTAGGTGCCGACGTACGCCGTCACCGCGGCCGGGCCGGCCACGTCGAGGTCGGGGACGCCGCGCCACCACGGGTTGGCGGCCAGGCCCTGCACGGTCATCTGCCGGTCGCGCGGTGGGCCGACGCTCAGGTCGCCCTGCCAGCCCAGCGGCTTGACCAGCGTGCCGGCGCCCTCGTCGAAGACCGGGCGCAGGTGGCGGTAGGCGCGGTCGCGGCCCAGCACCTCGCCGAGCTCGGGCAGCGTCAGCGGGCCGTCGGCCAGCGCCGCGCGCACGGCCGCACGGAAGCCGGGCCAGTCCCCCGCCGCCAGCCGGTAGTGCTCGACCCAGCTGGTCCGCTCCCACTGCCGTCCGGCCGCCCGCAGCGCGAGGTAGGCGCCACCCTCGTCCGCGGCGAGGTGGTGCACGGCACCGCGGAAGGCGAACGCCTTGACCACCTCGCCCGACGCCACCGCGGCCGCGAGGTCGCCGGGCCGCGACGTCGTTCGACGGGTCGACACGGCGAGCCCGGCCGCCGACTCGTCCATCGAGAGCACCGCTCCGAGACGGCGCACGACGTCGGTCGCCGAGCCCGTGCCGACCGGGTCGAGCAGGTGGCGGCCCGAGCGCCACGGCAGCGCCTGCGCCCAGGTGACCGAGACCTCCGCCGTGCTGCCCATCCCGACAGCCTCGCACCGGACCAGGACGATCCGGCGCCCCATCGATGAGTCCGGCGCGCGGGTCCGGTCAGAGCCGCATGGGCAAGCTCCTCTACGGGATGATCACCTCGCTCGACGGCTACGCCAAGACCGACGGCGACCTCGGGCGCGGCGCGGAGGACGAGGAGGTGCACACCTTCATCGGCGACACCTTCCGCCACGTCCGCACGTTCCTCTACGGGCGGCGGATGTACGAGACGATGCTCTTCTGGGACACCGTCCACCTCGAGCCCGACGTGCCGGCGCACATCCTCGACCACGGGCGCGACTGGCGGGCCGCCGACAAGGTCGTCTGGTCGACGACGCTGCCGTCGGTCACGAGCGAGCGCACCCGGATCGAGCGCACCTTCGACCCCGACGCCGTACGCCGCCTCAAGGACGGGTCCGAGCACGACCTCAGCATCAGCGGGCCCGCCCTGGCCGCCCAGGCGGTCGCGGCCGGGCTGGTCGACGAGTACCACCTGTTCCTGACGACCACCGTCGTCGGCAGCGGCACCCGCTTCTTCCCCGACGGCGTCCGGCTCGACCTCGACCTGGTCGAGCAGCGGGCCTTCGACAACGGCCCGCTCTACGCCCGCTACACCGCTCGCTGACCGGCCGCTGACCGGCCACTGACCGGCTGGCGGATCGGCGTCGTACCGGCCGGCGGGGGCCGCGGTCGTCTAGGGTTCCAGACGGCCCGGGTGGCCGATCCGGGAGGAGTGGGCGTGCACGAACGGTCGTCGGTGTTCGACACCTCCACGGCAGCCGGACGGCTCATGGCCGAGACCGACTGGGCCGCGACCCCGATCGGCGACCCGTCGACCTGGCCCGAGAGCCTGGCGGTGCTGGTCCGCACGGCACTGTCGTCGCGCTACCCGATGCTCGTGCTGTGGGGCGAGAGCTACATCCAGCTCTACAACGACGCTTACTCCAGGCTGATCGGCGACCAGCACCCCTCCGCCATGGGCGAGGACTGCCGCGTCACGCTCGCCGAGGGCTGGCCGGTCCTGGGGCCGCTCATCGAGGACGCCATGGTGACCGGCGTCGCGAGCTGGGTGCCGGCGCTGCAGCTGCTGCTCGACCGCGCCGGCTACCGCGAGGAGGCCTACTTCACCGTCTCCCACGCCCCGGCCTCCGACGACGAGGGCGTCACCCGCGGTGTGCTCACCGTGTGCAGCGAGGTCACCGAGCAGGTCGTGGGCGAGCGGCGGCTGCGCCTCCTGCAGCAGCTCTCGCTCGACAACGCCGACACCCTCACCGTCAGCGACGTGGCCGAGAGGCTCGTCGCCTCGGTGGACAGCGACCCTCAGGACGTGCCGTTCGTCGGCATCTACCTGCGCGAGGGCGTGAGCCTGCGCCGCATGGCCTCGGCCCGCGCGTCGCTGCCCGAGAGCATCGCTCTCGACGGGCCCGACGACGAGTGGGGCCTGCTCTCCGCGGCGAGCGGCCGGCCGGTCGCCGTACCGCTGCCCGAGGGTGAGCAGCTGGTCGGCGGCGCCTTCGGCGACCCCGTGACGCACGCCTTCGCACTGCCGGTACCGGGCGGCGATCCCCAGCACCCGTTCGGCGTCGTGGTCGTCGGGCTCAGTCCGAGCCGCGGCCTCGACGAGCTCTACCGCTCCTTCCTCGACCTGCTCGTGCAGCAGGTCGGCGTCGCCGTCCGCAACGCCCTGGTCCACGAGGAGGAGCGCGCCCGGGCGGCCGCGCTCGCCGAGCTCGACCGCGCCAAGACCGACTTCTTCACCAACGTCAGCCACGAGTTCCGCACGCCACTGACGCTCATGCTCGGCCCGCTCGAGGACGCGCTGGCCGACGCCGGCAACGACCTCCCGCCCGAGCAGCGCGAGCGGGTCGCCACCGCGCTGCGCGCCTCGCGACGCCTGGCCAAGCTCGTCAACAACCTGCTGACCTTCTCCAGCGTCGAGGCCGGCTCGGCTCGACCGCAGGCGCGCGACGTCGACCTGGCCCAGCTGACCGCCGACGTCGCCGCCGGCTTCCGGGCCGCCGTCGAGCGGGGCGGCCTGGGCCTCGAGGTCGACTGCCCGCCGCTGCCCCGCGGCGTCGCGGTCGACGTCGACCACTGGGAGACCGTGGTCACCAACCTGCTCTCCAACGCGCTCAAGTTCACCTTCGTCGGCCAGGTGCGAGTCTCGCTCACCTCCGACGACGACGGCCTGCGGCTCGAGGTCGCCGACTCCGGGGTCGGCATCCCGGCCGCGGAGCTCCCGCACCTGTTCGAGCGCTTCCACCGGGTCCGCGGCGCCCGCTCGCGCTCCCACGAGGGCTCGGGCGTCGGCCTGTCGCTGGTCCACGAGCTCGTCACGCTGATGGGCGGCGAGGTGCGGGCCACCAGCGAGGCCGGCAGCGGCTCGACGTTCACCGTGCAGCTGCCCTGGCGGGCACTGACCCCGGTCGGTGAGGCGGGCCTGCCCACCGGCGACGTCGTCGCGGCCGCGGTCGAGGAGGCCGAGGGCTGGCTGGTCGCCCCGACCCGGACGCCGGCGCCGGCCGCCGTCACGTCCGACGACCTCGACGGCGGGGTGGTCCCGCGCGTCCTGGTCGCCGACGACAACGCCGACATGCGCGAGCACGTCGTACGTCTGCTCCACGACCAGGGCTGGCAGGTCACCGCCGTCGCCGACGGCGCGCAGGCCCTCGTCACGGCGCTCGCCGACCCGCCCGACCTGCTGCTGACCGACGTGATGATGCCGGGCCTCGATGGGTTCGAGCTGCTGCGCACCCTGCGCGCCGACCCCCGGACCGCGACCCTGCCGGTCGTCGTCCTGTCGGCGCGCGCCGGCGAGGGCGCCAGCACCGAGGGCCTCGACCTCGGCGCCGACGACTACGTGGTCAAGCCGTTCGACTCCCGCGACCTCGTCGCCCGCCTCCGCACGACGATGCGGCTGGCCCGCCAGCGCCGCGAGCACGTGGCCGACCTGGGCGGGCTGGCCGAGGCGGCCGCGGTGCTCACCTCCGGGCGCAGCCTCAGCGACGCCCTGGGCGACCTGGTGGCCCAGCTGCGCGAGCTCACCGGGGCCCGCCGGGTCGCCGTACGGCTGGTGCCGCAGGCCGGCCAGGAGGCGGTACTCGTCGAGGCCGTGCACGACGACCCCGACCACCCGACGCGGGTCCTCGAGGTGCTGCGCGAGCCCGTGCTGGGCCGCGGCAACCGCGAGCTCGGTGCCGTCGAGGTGGCGGTGCCCCGGGCCAGCGCGATCCGGCCGGAGACGCGCGCCCTGCTGACGCCGCTGGCCGGGATGCTGGCCGCCGTCGTCGAGGAGGGCTGGCAGGCCGAGCGCGACAACGCCGTCGCCGCGACCCTGCAGGGGGCGCTGCTGCCCGAGCGGCTGCCGCGGATCGCCGGACTCGACCTCGCCGCGGCGTACCGCCCGGCCGAGGAGCAGGTGCAGGTCGGCGGCGACTGGTACGACGTGGTCGACCTGCCGGACGGCCGGGTCGCCCTGGTCGTCGGCGACGTCGCGGGACACGGCCTCACCAGTGCGCTGATCATGGGCCAGCTGCGCGCCGCGGTGCGCGCCTACGCGATGGACGGCCGCGAGCCCCACGACATCGTCGTGGCGCTCGACGAGTTCGTGGCCCGGATGCCCGACCACGCCTTCTGCACGCTGTTCCTCGGCTACCTCGACGTCGCGTCGGGCCGCCTCGACTGGTGCACCGCCGGCCACCCGCCCCCGGCCCTGCTGCACCCCGACGGCACCGCCACCTGGCTGGCCGGCGAGCCGTCACCGCCCCTGGGGGCAGGGCTCGGTGTCGCCGCCGAGCTGCAGTCGGTCGTGGTCGCCGCGGGCGGGGGCCTGCTGGCCTACACCGACGGGCTGATCGAGGACCGCACCCACCAGCTCGACAGCGGCATGCCGGCCCTGCTCGATGCGCTGCAGGACACCACCGGCGCGAGCGCCGACGACGTCCTGCGCACCGCCCTGGCGCTGCCCCGGCCCACCCGGGCCGACGACCTCGCCGTGCTCGTCGTACGCCGCCCGGCCGGGGAGCCCGAGGCTGCCGGTCCTCCCCCGCTCGACGTCGACACCGAGGTCACGCTGCCGCGAGCCCCGCACGCCTCGGGCCTCGCACGCCGCTGGCTGCGCGAGGTCCTCGACGGTGCGGGGATCGACGACGACGCGGCCTTCGACCTGGTGCTCGGGCTGACCGAGGCGGTCAACAACGCCGCGGAGCACGCGGTCGACCCGACCACCGATGACGTCGTGGTGCGCGTCCGGGTCGACGCGGCCGAGCGGACCGTGCTGCTCGAGGTGCACGACTCCGGGCAGTGGCGCGAGCGCCGACCGGCCATGGACCGCGGGCACGGCGCGACGCTCATGGCGGCCGCCGGCGACGTACGCGTGCAGCCGTCGGCCGACGGCACCCGAGTCACGATCGAGCGCCGGCTCTAGCCGGGCCCGATCCGGACGCTGCGGCTGTTCTCGAGCTCGACCTCGGCTCAGATGCCGTTGGTGCGGTTCTCGCGCACCGTCTGCGAGCCGTCGGGGTGGGTCACAGTCTGCACGTTGCGCGCACGACGGCCGCTGTTCCAGGTGGCGGCGGTGATCGCGATCAGCACGGCACCGACGGCGGCCATGATCCAGCCGACCATCGTCAGGTCGACGCCGTTGATGCTGTCGGTGACGGCCAGGGCGAGCACGAGGCCCACGACGAGCAGGAATGCTCCGAATCCATAACCCATGGTGCTGGTCCCTTCGCTGAGTTGTGATCCGGCACCGGACCCTGCCTCGGGGGAGATGGGGGGACGGTGCCGGCTCGTACGGACGGCTCGGGGACGCCCGCAACCACTTCCTCCGGCGGCCGCGGTGCCCCGTTACCTGCAGGGTCGGATTCCACCCCTCGGGGTGGTCGACCTCTCCTCGGCGGAGGCGGCGCCGGGCTTGGCTTGGCCAGGGACAGCGGCACGGGCTCCTCTTCGGCCGAGGTTGACCCGTCCGACGATCACCCGTCGGGACCAGGTGCACCACCCGGCCCCGGGTACCGGTGGAGCAGTCACAGCGGGGCCGCCGTCGGGCGGCGGTACCCGCGCAGACGAGAGACTCCGCCGCGGGCACGCCGTTCCGTCGTGCGCCCGCGGTGGAGTCTCGTCCACGACCCGCAGGCTGCCGGTCTCCGGTGTCTGTCAGGGGTTGGTCGGGATGTGCATGACCGTGCCGCCGTCCATCACGAACTCCGAGCCGGTGGTGTACGACGACTCGTCGCTGGCCAGGAAGAGCACGAACGTCGCGACCTCCTCGGGCCGGCCCGCTCGGCCGAGCGGGATCGGGATGAGGCCCTCGGGCATCTGGTCGGTGGCGGGAGTGCTGATGCGGCCGGGGTGCAGGGAGTTGCAGCGGACGCCGTGGGGCGCGAGCTCCACCGCGACCGACTTGGTGAGCCCGGTCAGCCCCCACTTGGAGGCGACGTAGCCGTGGGCCCACGGGGTGCCGCGCAGGCCCTCGATGGACGAGGTGTTGATGATCGAGCCACTGCCGGACGCGATCAGGGCCTCGGTGCTGGCGCGGATGCCGAGGAACGCGCCGGTGAGGTTGACGTCGAGCATCTGCTGCCACAGCTCGCGCTTGTAGCGCTGCAGCTGGCCGCCGTTGAAGATGCCGGCGTTGTTGAACAGCACGTCGAGCCGGCCGAACTCGGCGACTGTGTAGGCCACCGCCGCCTTCCAGTCCTCGTCGCTGGTGACGTCGAGGTGGACGTAGCGCGCGGCGTCGCCGAGCTCCTCGGCCAGGGCCGCGCCCTCCTCGTCGAGCAGGTCACCGATGACCACCTTGGCACCCTCGGCGACCAGCATCCGAGCGCTCGCGCCGCCGATGTTGCGGGCCCCGCCGCTGATGAGCACCACCTTGCCGTCCACACGTCCCATGTGCCGGACCCTACCGCCCGAACTAGAACCTGTTCTAGGTTCACGCCATGACGATTCGTGTCGCCCAGGTCGCCACCGGCAACGCCGGCATGCTGACGCTGCGCCAGCTCATCGACGACCCGCGCTTCGAGCTCGTCGCCGTCAGCACCTCCAGCCCCGACAAGGTCGGGCTCGACGCGGGCGAGCTCGCCGGGCTGCCGGTGACCACGGGCGTCGCCGCGGTCGGCGACCTCGACGCCCTCATCGCCGCCCGGCCCCAGTGCGTCGTCTACTGCGCGATGGGCGACACGCGTCCGGTCGAGGCGACCAACGACGTGCGCCGGCTGCTCGAGGCCGGCATCGACGTCGTCGGCTCCGCGCCCGGCACCCTGCAGTTCCCCTGGGGCACCATGCCGCAGAAGGTCATCGACAAGGTCGAGGCCGCGGCACAGGCCGGCGGCGCGAGCGTCTACGTCACCGGGGTCGACCCCGGCTTCGCCAGCGACCTCGTGCCGCTGGCCCTGGCCAGCACGTGCCAGCGGATCACCCAGGTCAAGTGCTACGAGCTCGCCGACTACGCGACGTACGACGGCGCGGAGGTGATGTTCGACCTGATGGGCTTCGGCAAGCCGGTCACCGACACCCCGCTGCTGTTCCTGCCCGGCGTGCTCGGCATGGCGTGGGGCACCGCGATCCGGATGATGGCGACCGCCCTCGGCATCGAGGTCGACGACATCGTCGAGCACTGGGAGGCCGAGCCTGCGCCCGAGGGCTACGACATCGCGGCCGGGCGGATCGAGGAGGGCACGATCGCGGCGCTGAAGTTCTCGATCAGCGGCATGGTCGCCGGGCACCCGGCGATCGTCGTCGAGCACGTCACCCGCACGCGCGACGACCTGCGCCCCGACTGGGCGCGGCCCGCGGCCGGCGGCGGCTCCTACCGCGTCGAGATCACCGGCGAGCCGAGCTACGTCGTCGACGTCGTCCCGAGCAGCGAGCACGGCGACCACAACCACGCCGCGATCGTGGCCGCGTGCGGCCGCATCGTCAACGCCATCCCTGACGTGCTGGCCGCCCCGCCCGGCATCCGCACCACCCTCGACCTGCCGCTGCCCACCGGCCGCGGCACCTACGCCGGTCCGGGCACCGGGCGCTAGGCCTCAGCCCATCGACTTCTGGCCGTCGATCGTCTCGCGGACGATGTCGGCGTGGCCGGCGTGCTGCGCGGTCTCGGCCACCAGGTGCACGAACACCCGCCGGGCGCTCCACGTCGCCCCGGGCTCGAACCACGGCGCGGCCGGCAGCGGCTGGCGTGCCGCCAGGTCGGTCGTGCGGACCAGCTCGTCGGTGGCGGCCGTCGCCTCGTCGTACGCCGCGAGGAGGGCCTCGAGGCTCTCCTCGGGCAGCATCCGGAAGCCGTCCTGGTAGGCGACGACCTCCGGCGGCGGGTCGGCCCAGTCGATGCCCGCCCAGTCGACGTCGGGGGTCGGCGCGGGTCCGTCGACGACGAACGCCGCCCAGGTCCGCTCGATCGAGGTGAGGTGCTTGACGAGGCCGCCGAGGCTCAGGGTGCTGACGGTCGGGGTCAGCCGGGCCTGGTCGTCGCTGAGGCCGGCGAGCGTGCCACGGAAGAGGCCGCGGTGCTTGGCGATGGCCTCGAGGAGGTCGTCGCGCTCGGCGTCGGTTCCGGTGTCGGTGGTCGGGGTGCCGGTGAGGGTGCTGTTCTGGGTCATGGCTCGAGGCTAGGAGCCGTTCAGGTCAGGTCTGTCCTCAATGCAGACGGGTTCCGCCGGGCTCGCGGGAGTGGTGCGTCATACGACCTGGCTGGCCGGACGACCGCCTCGTATGACGTCCCGGCCGACCCGCGCCGAAGCGGAGCCGAGGGCTCAGGCTCCGCCGGCCGGCAGCGCCTCGAGCAGGATCTCCGGGTTGTCGCGGGCGGTGACGTCGGCGCGCCACTTGTCCACGAACAGCGCCATCGGCGTGCCGTCGGAGCGGTGCAGGACCTCGACGCCGCGCTTGCCGATCAGCGCGGCGGCGCCGGCCTCGTCGGTGCGCCGGGCGACCTGGTAGTCGAGGCGCGAGAGCCGGATCGGGGAGTTGAACTCGTGGGTCATCCGCTCCTGGACGACCTCGAACTGCATCGGGCCGACCGCGGCCAGCACCGGGCTCTGGTCACCGCGCAGGTCGGAGCGCAGCACCTGGACGACGCCCTCCTGGTCGAGCTGGTCGATGCCCTTGCGGAACTGCTTGTAGCGGCCGATGTCGGCGGCGGTCGCGGTCATGAAGTGCTCGGGCGCGAACGTCGGCACGGGCGGGTACTCGATCGGCTCGCCGGTGTAGACGGTGTCGCCCACGCGCAGCGCGGCGGCGTTGACCAGGCCGATGATGTCGCCGGGCGCGGCGGTCTCGATCGACGACAGCTCGCGGCCGAAGACGGCCTGCGCGTACTTGGTCGCGAACGGCCGGCCGGTCGAGGCGTGCGTGACGACCATGCCGCGCTCGAACTCGCCCGAGACCACACGGGCGTAGGCGAGCCGGTCGCGGTGGGCGGCGTTCATGCCCGACTGCACCTTGAAGACGAACGCGCTGAACGGGTCCTCGGGCCGGCGCAGCGAGCCGTCGACGCCCTCGGTCTCGTGCGGCGGCGGGGCCAGGTCGAGCAGGAGGTCGAGCAGCTGGGCGACGCCGAAGTTCTGCAGGGCGGAGGCGAACATGACCGGCGTCGTCGTCCCGGCCAGGAACAGCTCCTGGTCGTGGTCGGCGCCGTCGAGCCCGAGCAGCTCGTGCTCCTCGACCGCGATCTCCCAGACCTGCCGGTCCTCGTCGGGGACGTCCTCGGCCGCCATCCGCCGCTCCGGCGCGCGGGTCGCGCCGCCCGCCGTGCGGGTGTACTTCACGAACTCCCCCGTACGCCGGTCGAGCACGCCGCGGAAGTCGCCCGCCTCGCCGACGGGCCAGGTCAGCGGGGTCGGGCGGAGCTTGATCTGCTTCTCGATCAGGTCCATCAGCTCCAGCGCCGACAGGCCCGGCCGGTCCCACTTGTTGATGACGGTGATGACGGGGATGCCGCGCAAGGCACAGACCCGGAACAGCTTGAGCGTCTGCGGCTCGAGGCCCTTTCCGGCGTCGACCAGCATCACCGCGGAGTCGACGGCCGAGAGCACCCGGTAGGTGTCCTCGGAGAAGTCGGAGTGGCCAGGGGTGTCGACGAGGTTGACCACGTGGTCGTGGTAGTTGAACTGCAGCGCGGCGGAGGTGATCGAGATGCCGCGCGCCTTCTCCATGTCCATCCAGTCGGACACGGTCGCGCGCCGATTGCCCTTGCCGTGCACGGCCCCGGCCTCGGTGATCACCCGCGCGTGCAGGGCGAGCGCCTCGGTCAGCGTGGACTTGCCGGCGTCGGGGTGGCTGATCACCGCGAAGGTACGGCGGGGTCTGGCGTCGGGCACCGGCCGAATCTACCGGGGCGACCGTCGACCGGCCGAAAGCCCGCACAGCACCACAGCACCACACGTTGGTCGAGGAGGTCGCCCTGGCGACCGTCACGAGACCAGTCCACCGCAGCGTCCGTGGCGACTCGACCTGTTCCTGCGGTCAAGTGGTCTCGTGACGCTCCCTAGCGGGAGCTCCTCGACCAACGTGTGCGGACGTCGGTCGAGGAGGTCGCCCTGGGGATCTCCTCGACCAACGGGTGCGGACGTCGGTCGAGGAGGTCGCCCTGGCGACCGTCACGAGACCACACACCGCAAGGTCCGAGGACCACTCGACCTGAACCTGCGGATGAACGGTCTCGTGACGCTCCCTAGCGGGAGCTCCTCGACCAACGTGTGGTGGCGTCAGGGCTTGCGGATGCCGCCGTAGATGACGCGCCGGGCGATGAGGTCCTGCATGACGACGCGGGCGGTCCAGCCGGGGAAGCGCAGCCGCTGGCCGGAGGGCAGGTAGATGTCGACGCCCTCGGGCTGCACGCCGACGACCGATCCCCAGCGACGCTTGGCGAACCGGAAGTCCTTGAGCGGCTTGCCGGCCAGGTCGGCGACGATGTTGCGGGCCAGCAGCTTGTCGGCGCGGTTGCGCGCGGAGGAGCGCAGCGGGTCGGTGGCGGCGACGTCGCCCACGGCCCAGACCCCGGGCAGACCGGGCACCCGCAGGTCGCGACCGACCGCGACGAAGCCGTGCTCGTCGAGCACCGAGGCCGGCAGCCAGTCGGTGTTGGGGCGCACGCGCCCGATCGCCCACAGCACGGCGTCGGCCTCGGCCGGCTCCTGGCCAGTGCTCCACGCGACCGGGCCGGCGGTGATCTCGTCGAGGTCGAACCCGTCGGGCACGACCGCGCGGTGGCCGGGGTGGACCTCGACCCCGAGCTCAGCCAGCGCGTCACCCACGTGGGCCCACACCTTGCCGTGGTGGGTCGGCAACGCGCGCTCGCCGGGGAACCACAGCCCCACCTGCGCGTCGGGCAGCGCCCGCGCCAGGTTGTGAGCACTGCTCACGGCCGCCGCTCCCCCGCCGACCACCGCGATGGTCGAGGCCGACGCGAGCCGCTCGTGGGCGGCGTACAGGCCCTGCTCGACCTCGTCAGCCGTCTCCAGCCCCGGCCGGCGCCAGAACCCGTTGCTCACGCCCGTCGAGACGACGAGGACGTCGTAGGGCTCGTCGTACGACGTCCCGTCGGGTCGGTTGACCGCGACCGTCTTGGTGTCGGGGTCGAGCCCGGTGAGGCTGCCGTGGACGACCCGCAGGCCCTGCAGGCGCCGGTAGCGGTCGAAGCCGACGAGGTAGTCGCGGCGCCAGTCGTCGGGTCGGGCCAGGCGGATGCCGAGCTCTTGGCCGCTGACCAGCGCCGGCTTGCTGGAGATGCCGACGAGCTCGAGGTCGCGGTCGGCCCGCACGAGCTGGATCGCGGTGAGCAGCCCGCTGTCGCCCAGGCCCGCGACGACGACGCGGGTCATGTGGTGACGGAGGTCTTGCGCGGGGGCCGCGGCACGAAGCGCGGCACCCGGTCGATGACGGCCTGGTAGCTCGGCCGGCGCTCGAGGCTGCGCTCCTCCATCAGCGGGATGCTCGCGCCCTGGAACATCGCGAGCATCGCCACCGCCCCGACGAACAGGAACCACCAGTCGCCCGGCGACGCCGCCAGGCCGAACAGCGCGAGCGACACCCAGAAGGCGAACTCGCCGAAGTAGTTGGGGTGGCGCGACCAGCCCCACAGCCCTCGGTCCATGGCCTGGCCGGGCTGCTTGACACGGGCGAAGCGGTACATCTGGACGTCGGCGGCGTACTCGAGCACGACCGCGCCGACCCCGACCAGCACGGCCAGCGCGTCGATGAGCCCGACGTCGCGACCGGGCGCGGTGACGGCGACGTAGACCGGCACCATCCCGAGGAACACCTGCAGCGTCGGCACGAGGTGGATCCCGAACAGGTCGGCGGCCATCTCGGCCTTGCCGGCCTTCTCGCGCAGCAGCGGGTAGCGCCAGTCCTCGTGGTGCAGACCGGGGAACGCGTAGATCCAGTTGCCGGTCAGCCGCACCGCCCACAGCACGATGACGCCGAGCACGAGCCAGTTGCGCAGGTCGTTGACGTCGGGTGCGGCGGCGATCCACCAGTACGCCGCCAGGAACGGCGGCAGGACGCTCCAGTAGGCGTCGTAGAAGCTGGAGTTCTTGTGCATCCGGCTGGCGCCGAAGATGACCAGCGTCGCCAGCAGGTCGGCGATCAGCCCGTCGAGCCACAGCCGGCCCGTGTCGGGTCCGATCGCGAGCCACAGCCCGCCGACGGCGAACGCGATGACGTAGGCGGTGCCGACCCGCGCCAGTGCCGTGCCCTTGGTGCTCATGCGGCCGAACGGTAGTGGACCGGACACCTGTCCGGTGGCGTTCGTCACACGATGGTCATCCGGCGGTCAGGAGCCGGCGGCGCGACGCTCCTGCTCGGCCTGGGCGTTGCGGGTCTTGCGCTCGGCCTCGGCCTCGCGGGCCAGGGCGGAGTCGGCGGCGAGCGGGCCGGAGGTCCAGACGCCGGTGGCGTCGAGGTCGATGGTGCGCACCGAGCGGCGGGCGGCCGGTTCCTTGGCGACGTAGGTCGGCAGGGTCGTCGGCACCGGGTCCCATCCGGCGCTCTCGGCCCGGGGCGCCTCGGCGGGCTCCTCCGCGACGGGCTCGGGGGTCGGCTCGGTCTCCTCGACCGGCTCGACCTGGGCGATCTCCTCGGTCGAGGGGTCCGCCTCGTCGTCGACCGGGACGGGCTCGACGGCGGGCAGCGGCAGGCGGCGGGTGGTGCGGGCGGTGCTGCGCTCGCGCTTGACCATCAAGCGGCAGGCGACGAGCCAGGCGAGCAGGACGACGCCGGGGACCGCGAGCCAGACCCAGGCGATCTGACCGAGCGCGGCGGTCACGCCGACGACGACGCCGGCGGTGAGGATGGCGAGCACGACCCGGAGGCGGCGGCGGGCGGCCTGGGCGGCTGCGGCACGGCGTACGGCGGGCGGCGCAGGACGGCGCTCGGCCCAGAACTCCAGGTCGACCTCGATCTCGGGCTGGTCCTCGACGCGCACGGCGTCGTTGGCGTCCTTGGCGGCCTGCCGGGCGGCGGCCTTGTCGGCCTTGCTCATGGTGACGAGCGCCTCGGCGGCGGGGACCGACGACTCGGCGACCCGCGCCGGCTTGCCGGGTACGACGAGCCGCGCCGACTTGCTGTCGACGGGCTCACGGCGCGCGAGCACGCGGAGCCGGCCGGAGAAGCCCTCGACGCTGCGGGAGGCGCTGCTGTCCTCGTGGTGCCGCAGCGCCTTCGGGATCAGGTAGGTGGCCCAGGCCACCGCCAGGGCGACGAAGATCAGAGCGCTCAGGTCCACAGACCGAGATTAGGAGCGGCGATGCACCCCGGGGCGGATGTCAACAGGTGTGTCGCCGATCGCTCGGAGAAACCTGTGGTGCTGGTGGGGCGAGTTCGGGGACAGTCCGTCACCAGGTCAGGGTCAAGACGCGTCTTAGGCCTGACCAGGTGACGAAGTATCCCGAACCGGCGTCAGGACGGCAGGACGCAGAGCTCGTTGCCGCCGGGATCGGCGAGGACGACGACGGGCAGGACGCCGTGACCGAGGGCGATCGGGTGGTCGACGTCGAGGCGGACCGCACCCAGGCCGACGAGCCGCTCGACCTCGCTGTCCTGGTCGCTGTCGGCGGTGGGGCTGAGGTCGAGGTGCAGCCGGTTGGGGCCGAGCTTGGCGTTGACCGGGTCGCCGCCCCACGAGATCTTGCTGCCGCCCTGCGGCGACTGGATGGCGGTCTCGGTGTCCTGGTCCCAGACCAGCGGCCAGCCGAGTGCCTCGCTCCAGAAGACGCCGACGTCGCGCAGCCCGTCGGACGACAGGCAGCCGATCGGGGCGGTGTCGGCGAGGAACCGGTTGTCCGGTCCGACGACGCACAGCTCGTTGCCCTCGGGGTCGGCCAGGACGACGTGGTCCTCGTCGGGCGACTGGCCGATGTCGAGGTAGCGGCCGCCGAGGCCGAGGGCGCGGTCCACGATCGCCTGCTGGTCGTCCAGCGAGGTGCTCGTGAGGTCGAAGTGGGTCTGGTTGGGCCCCTGCTTCTCCTGGTCGGTGCGGAAGAAGCGGATGAGGAACGCCGGGTCGCCGTCGGGCAGCAGCTCCGGGCCGACCGGCCCGTCGACGATCTCGCGGCGCAGCACCCCGGCCCAGAAGCGGGCCAGGAGCGCGGGATCGTGGGCGGCCATGCTGACGGCGTGCAGGTCGGTGCTCACCACGACGACGCTAGGCAGCCGTACGACGGCCGCGCAAGCGGGTTCACCCCTCCGGGGTGTCCTCCTCGAGACGGCGGAGCAGGCCGAACGGGACCTCCTCCTTGGTGATCGCGTAGAGCCGGTGGTCGCGCCAGTCACCGTCGATGTGCAGGTAGCGCGGGGCGTAGCCGACCTCGTGCAGGCCGAGCTTCTCCACGACGCGCAGCGAGTTTGAGTTCTCGGGGCGGATGGCCACCTCGATGCGGTTGAGCCCGACCACCTCGAAGCAGTGGTCGACGACCATCGCGACGGCCAGCGGCATCACTCCCCGGCCGGCGTGCGCCTGGTCGATCCAGTAGCCGACCGAGGCGAACTGCGCCGAGCCCCGCACGATGTTGTTGACCGTCACCTGGCCGGCGAAGACGCCGTCGACCTCGATCGCGAAGGGAAGCGTGACGCCGGCCTTCGCGCTTCGCGACAGACGTCGGATGAGGGCTCGGAAGGTGACCGGGCGCGTCGGCGAGCCGGGCGGGGCGGTGGCCTCCCACGGCACCAGCCACGCGGCGTAGCGGCGCCGCGCATCACGACAGGCGTCGAGGTCGGAGAGTCGCATAGG
>JAOPXU010000116.1 GCA_025964985.1 Nocardioides sp. | reverse complement strand
CCCGGTCGCGCAGCGACGGGCGCGGTGGGACGGGCTTGCCCGACACGACGTCGGCGAGCGCCACGGTGACCGACGCGGCGCCCTCGGGACGCACGACGAGCACCCCGTCGCCGAAGGCCTCGCAGACGCCGAGCAGGTCGGTCATCGCCGGCCCGCCGCTCGGCCCGGTCTCCCCGCGCACCAGGCGGCGTACGACGACCCGCTGGCCCACGACGTGGGAACCGAGCCGGTGCCTGCCCACAGTGTGGGGTTCCTGCGCCTCGACCACGCCCACACACTAGGCTGGGGACTGCTCTCGCACCGGTCTCACCCCACTGGAGGAACCCCGATGACCTACGTCATCTCGCAGCCCTGCGTCGACCTCAAGGACCGTGCCTGCGTCGATGAGTGCCCCGTCGACTGCATCTACGAGGGCAAGCGGATGCTCTACATCCACCCCGACGAGTGCGTCGACTGCGGTGCCTGCGAGCCGGTCTGCCCGGTCGAGGCCATCTTCTACGAGGACGACGTCCCGGAGGAGTGGAAGGACTACTACACCGCCAACGTCGGTTTCTTCGAGACGCTCGGCTCCCCGGGCGGCGCCGCCAAGATGGGCGAGATCGACCTCGACCACCCGATCGTCGCGGCCCTGGAGCCGCAGGAGCACGAGGGCCACTGAGCCCGCAGGCCGACGGGGTGACCGCTCAGCCCGGGTGGCACGCGGGTGTGGCGGCGCTGCGCGAGCGCGCCGCCGCCTCCGGACTGCCGGTCGTCGACCTGTCGGTCGGCGCGCCGGTCGACCCGACGCCCGAGGTGGTGCGCCGCGCGCTCGTCGAGCACGCCGACGCCCCGGGCTACCCGCTGACGATCGGCGTCCCCGGGCTGCGTGAGGCCCACGTGGGCTGGCTGGCCCGCGTCCACGGGGTCACCGGGCTCACGCCCACCCAGTCGCTGCCCACCGTCGGCAGCAAGGAGCTCATCGGCACCCTGCCGCTGCTGGCGCTGCCGCCCGAGCGACGCGGGCCGGTGGCGATCCCGGCGCTGGCCTACCCGACATACGCCGTGGGCGCGCGGCTGGCCGGTCGTGAGGTCGTCGCCGTCGACGGTCTCGACGACCTGCGTGCGCTGCCCGAGCCGCCGGCGCTGCTGTGGCTCAACTCCCCGGCCAACCCGACCGGACGCGTCCAGCCGGTCGCCGAGCTGGCCGCGATCGTCGCCCACGCCCGCGAGCACGGCACGCTCGTGGTCTCCGACGAGTGCTACCTCGACCTCGGCTGGGAGGTCGAGCCCGCGAGCGTGCTCCACCCCGACGTCAGCGGCGGCTCGACCGACGGGCTGCTCGCCGTCCACTCGTTGAGCAAGCGGTCCAACCTGGCCGGCTACCGCTGCGGGTTCGTCGCCGGCGACGCCACGGTGGTCGCGTCGCTCACCGCGACCCGACGCGACCTCGGCCTGATCATGCCCGGACCCCAGCAGGCGGCGGCGATCGCGGCCCTGGGCGACGAGCTCCACGTCGCCGAGCAGCGCGCCCGCTACGGCGCCCGCCGCGACGTCCTGCGCGCGGCCCTGAGTGCCGGCGGGTTCACCATCGACCACAGCGAGGCCGGGCTCTACCTGTGGGCCACGCGCGGCGAGCCGAGCCACGAGACGGCCGGCCACCTGGCCGACCGCGGGGTCGTCGTCGTCGACGGCCGCTCCTACGGACCGGCCGGTGGGGAGCACGTGCGTCTCGCGATCACCGCCACCGACGAGGCGGTCGCGCTCGCCGCTGAGAGACTGAGTGCATGAGCCTGCTCCCGATGACCCGCTCGCTGGCCCACCCCAGCACCGACCCGCCGACCCTGATCGCGCGCGTCCGGGCGGCGCTCGGCTGGCACGGCAGCGACTTCCTGGTCGGCCTGCAGGGCTACGACGAGCTGATGGCGACCGTCGACGTCGCCCACGACGTCGAGGGGCTGGTGCGCGTCGGTGACCCCACCTCGCCGCCGCTGCGGCTGCTGCGCGCGCTCAACGCCGTCGACCCCGACCTGCGGCTGTCCCGCGTGGTCAGCGTGCCGTGCCCGTGGCGCTGGACCCGTCTCGGCGGCGGCACCGGCGACGCCCAGGCGGTCGCCCTGCGCCAGCAGGCCTACTCCGACGTCGTCGGGGTCATGGGCCGCGCGGGCGTCGCCTTCCGCGTCATGCCCGACGACGCCACCACCGAGGAGCTCTACGCCGCCGGCCAGGAGGCCGGCTCGGCGGTCGTCGACGTCGACGAGCTGCGCCCCGACGACGTGCTGATCGTGGGCTTCCTCGAGCAGCAGCCGCCGCTGTCCTACGGCCTGCTCGCCCGCGCCGGCGCCGGTGACCAGGAGGTCACCGCGGCCTGGCTGTCGATGACCCCCGAGCGCGAGTCGCCCGGCACCCTGATGGTGGCGCTCGAGCGCATCAACGCCCTCGGCATCGACCTCGACTTCCTCCACTCCGACCCGCACGGGCCGGGCCTGCACGACTTCCACGTCGGCTTCCGCTCCGACGCCCAGCGCCTCGACGAACTGCAGGCCGCGCTCGCCGAGGTCGGCTTCAGCAGCCGGGTGCTGGCCGCCTTCGCCCAGGACCGCTGAGGGTGGACGTCACCTACCTCGGTCCCTCGGGCACCTTCACCCACCAGGCCGTGGTGGCGCTGCGACCCGAGGCCGAGGCGGTGCCCGTCGCCGACGCCGGCGAGGCCCTCACGGCCGTCGAGACCGGCCGGGCGGCGTACGCCGTCGTGCCGATCGACAACTCGGTCAACGGCGTCGTCGTACCCACGCTCGACGGGCTGCTGAGCCGCCCGGGCCTGTCGATCGTCGACAGCGTGGTGCTGCCGATCTCCTTTGACGCCTGGACGCGCGACCCCGCCGTGGCGCCCACCGTCGTGGTCAGCCACCCGCACGGGCTCGCGCAGTGCCGGGGATGGATCGAGGCGCAGGGCCTGCCGACGCGCGAGGCCACCTCGACCGCGGCTGCCTGCCGCGACCTGGGTCCCGGCGAGATCGGCATCGGCCCGCGCATCTGCGGGAGCCTCTACGACCTGACCGCCGTCGCCGAGGCGGTCGAGGACAACGTCGCGGCGTTCACGCAGTTCGCGCTGGTCTCGGCGAGCCGGCTGCCCGTGCGCGCCGACGGCGACGAGGGGCTGCTGGTCAGCCTGGCTCCCGACGCCAACGTGCCGGGCCTGCTGCGGCGGCTGCTCGGCGTCCTCGAGGACCGCGACGTCAACATGACCAACCTCGTCACGCGGCCCGTGCCCGCGACGCCCGGCATCTTCGTGTTCCTGCTCTTCCTGTCCGGCTCGTTCACCGCCGACGACTTCGAGGCGATGCGCGGCGAGTGGGCCGCGCTGGGCGCGACCGCCCGCGCCGTCGGACGCATCTCGCCGCTGCACGAGCTCGCGGCCAAGCCATGACCTTCGCGCGCACCGCGGTGGTCGGTGCCGGGCTGATCGGCGGCTCGCTCGCGCTGCGGCTGCGCGACCTCGGCGCCGACGTGGTGGTCGTCGACCCCGACGCCGCCACCCGTGACGCCGCGGCCGCTGCGGGACTCGTGGTGGCCGAGGTGGTGCCGGCCGACCGCGACCTCGTCGTGCTGGCCGCGCCCCTCGACGTCATCGTCGCCGCCCTGCCGGCGCTGGCCGCCGCCGCGCCCGACGCGGTGCTCGTCGACGTCGGCAGCGTCAAGGGCACCGTGCGCGACGCCTGCCGCGCCCACGGGCTCGAGCACCGCTGGGTCGGCGCGCACCCGATGGCCGGCACCGAGCTGTCCGGCTTCGGCCACGCCGACGCCGGGCTGCTGGTCGACGCCTCCTGGGCCGTCACCCGCGGGCCCGGCCCCGTCGCTGACGTCGTCGACTGGGTGGTCGCCGCCTTTGCGGCCACCGTCGTGGTGCTCGACGCCGACGCCCACGACCGCGCGGTCGCCCTGGTCAGCCATGCGCCCCACGTGCTCGCCAACGCGCTGCTCGAGGTGGTCACCGGCGCTGCCGACCCTGCCGCCGCCCACCTCGCCGCCGGTTCGTTCCGTGACGGCACCCGCGTGGCCGGCCGCGACCCGATCCGCACCCGCAACATGCTCGCCGACAACGCCGCCGCGCTGGGCCCGGTGGTCGACGACCTCGTCGCCGTGCTGCAGACCTACCGCCGTGAGCTCGACGACGCCGCCGCGCTCGCCGAGCACCTCGCCCGGGTGAGCGCTGCTGCGGGCGACGTACGGCGGCCGGTCGTGGCGTGGCGGGCCTGCGGCGACCTCGGTGCGGCCCTGGCCGAGCCGGGGGTGCTGCTCGTGCGGGGCGGCGTCAGCGGGCTCGAGGTCGCACCGGCGCGCTGACCGGCGAGAGCCGTCCGGTGCCGGCGCGCACCGCCCACGACGCGTCGTGGCGCACCCCCGCCGTGCGGTCGGCCCGCGACGCGACGACCCACCAGTCGCACTGCACCCGCGCCGCGGTCACGTCGAGCACGCAGTAGCCGTGGTCGTCGAGGTTGGCGTAGCGGTAGTGCGGGTTGCTGGCCCGCAGCGCGGCCTCGACCGCGGTGCTCGGCGTACCGAGCTCCTCGTCGAAGTTGTCGGAGGTGACCGACGCGCAGACCAGTTCGACGCCGGCGGTGCCGGAGACCGGGTAGGTCGCCTTGTCGAGCGGCAGGTCGGCGGCCAGGCCGGTGTGGATGTCGCCGGTGAGGAAGACGACGTCGTCGACGCCCTGCTCGACGATGTGGTCGAAGAGCTCGCGGCGGTCGGCGGTGTAGCCGTCCCAGGCGTCGGTGTTGAGCGGTACGCCGCCCGGTGACACCACCCCGCCCAGCAGGTCGGCGACCGACTCGGCGACCGGCGCGGGCAGCCCGCCGACGGTCAGCGGCGCGATCATCACCGGGTTGCCGACCAGCTGCCAGCGGGCCCCGCTGCCGGCCAGCGCGTCCTTGAGCCACGCCATCTGCTGGCGACCGGTGATCGTGCGGTCGGGGTCGTCGATCGCCGCGGCGTCGGTCATCGACGCGACCTGCTGGTCACGCTGCGAGCGCAGGTCGAGCAGGTGCAGGTCGGCGAGCCGTCCGAAGCGGATCGTGCGGAACAGCCGGTCGCCGTCGCCGAGGCGCACCGACCCCTGCAGCCGCGCCGGCATCCACTCGTCGTAGGCCCGGTGGCCGCGTGCCCTTCGTCGTGCCCACGAGCCCTCGGTCGACGGGTCGTGCGCCCCGGCGCCGTCGCGCCAGGCGTCGTTGGCCGTCTCGTGGTCGTCCCAGATCGCGATCATCGGGTACGCCGCGTGCAGGTCCTGCAGGTCGTCGTCGGCCTTGTACTGCGCGTGCCGCTGCCGGTAGTCGGCCAGGCTCACGATCTCCTTGCGCGGCTGGTGCGTGCGGATCCGCGCGGCGTCGTCGGTCGCGCCCTCGTAGAGGTAGTCGCCGAGGTGGATCACCGCGTGCAGGTCGTCGCGGGCCGCGAGGTGGCGGTAGGCGTTGAACCAGCCGCGCTCGACGTTGCTGCACGAGACGAACCCGAAGCGCAGGTGCGGCGCGAGCACGTCCGGTGCGGGCGTCGTACGGGTGCGGCCGACGCGGCTGCGGTGGCCCTGGTGGGTGAACCGGTAGAAGTACCAGGTCGCCGGACGCAGGTCGCCCACCGTCAGCTTCACCGTGTGATCCCGCCCGGCGCCGGTGACGAACCGGCCGCGCCGCACCACCCGCCGGAACGACGGGTCGCGTGCGACCTCCCACTGCACCACCGCGCGCGGTCCGCGCCCCGAGCCCGGCGTCGCGCCGTTCGTCGGCGTCACCCGCGTCCACAGCACCACCGACGACTCGCTCGGGTCGCCCGAGGCGACCCCGTGCCGGAAGCGCCGGCTCCCGCGCCCGGACGGGAGTCTGGGCGCGTCGGCGTACGACGTCCGGTCGGGCTCGAGCGCGGTGACCGCGACGGCGCCGGCCACTCCGGCCGCGATCGCGTGCCGGCGGGGGAGGGCGGGGAGGTCCACCGACCCATCAGACCCTGTCGGGCGCCCGTCCGCACCTGTCGTGACAGGGCTTCACCGAGGGTTCAGGTCCGGGCACGCCTGTGGCCCCGCCGGTGGCGGGGTGTGAGGCAGTCAGGTTCGTCGGCGTCGGTCGACGGTGGTGGTGGCTCCGCTGGGGCTGATCCAGTGGTAGATGCCTGGCTGGGGGCTGTCGTATCGCCAGGCGCTGTGGGTCTTGGCGCGGTGGTGGCGTCGGCAGAGCATGGCGAGGTTGTCGGCGGACGTCGGGCCGCCGACGTCGAACGGGACGATGTGGTCGGGGTCGACCTTGCGGCGCTGGCAGTCGGGGACGCAGGTGCGGTCGCGCAGCACGACGTGCTCGCGGATCGCCTCGGACGGTCGGTAGGCGTCGGTCGACGGGTTGGCCGCGAGGTCGATGACCGGCTTGATGGTCACCTTCGTGGCGGCCGTCTGACACCACTGACGGACCTGCTCGACGAGGACGGGGGTCTGGGTGTTGTCGAGCATGGCGACGTCGGTGGCGTCGAGGTGGGCGTAGATGGTGACGCCCCGGCCGAGGTCGAGGCTGGCCTGGCCGCGGGCCAGCTCGCCGAGCGCCTGAGACCGGCGGACGTCCAACATGTCAGCGGAGCCGAGGTCGGCGAGGGTCTGGGCTCCGTCGCGCAGGGCCTGCTCGAGGTCAAGGGCGTCGGCTGCGTCGAGGGTGGCGGTGACCTCGACGGTGCCGGTGGTCCTGGCCGCGTGGAGCCAGACGGTGGCGTGGCGATGCTCCGCTGCCTCGATGCGCAGGCGTTCTGCTTCGTCCGGGTCGAAGGCTGCTCGGGCGGCGTCGACGGTGCGGTCGACCTGGGCGAAGGAGCAGGTGTGCAGGAACGGCGCGATCTTGGCGTCGACGAAGAGGGCACCGTCCATGGGCAGCGCCTTGGTCTGGTCGGCTACGCGGAACGCCTTCCACACCGGTACCTCGAGGCGGGCGACGCGGGCGTACAGGCGGGGCAGGCGGTGCCGGAGCTCGAGAGCCTTGCCGAGGTAGGCCAGACCCGCGTCGGTGGTCATGCCCAACGAGTGGGCCAGGTCGAGGGCGGCGTACTCACCGACCATCGGTGCGCCCGGGCCGGCCAGGTGAAGTGCGGGTTCCTCGGTCGGGTCGAGGAGCTCCAGTACGTCGGACTCCGACGCAGGATGGGCGGCGGCCCAGTCGAGGACGGCAGTCAGGACAGCGACCTGCTCACGAGCCTCGCTGTCGCGGTGCGCACGGACCGCAGCGAGCAGCGGATCGCTGCTGGTGCGGGTCCGAATGGGCATGCTGCATTCTACACCGATTCGAACACAGTATCCAGTGTCGAATCGGCTCATACTGAGTGGTCTCGTGACGCTTCCTAGCAGAAGCTCCTCGACCAACGTGTGGTGCGGAAGGCTCAGGCCTTCGGCGTACCGGTCACCAGCGCGTCACGGATCTGGCGGAGCAGCTCGATGTCCTCGGGGGTGCCGGGGGCGGGGCTGGGGAAGAAGCGCTCCTTGGCCTTCACGTACGGCGTCACGACGAGGAAGTAGACGACGGCGGCCAGGATGACGAAGGAGATGACGGCGTTCAGGAAGGCGCCGAAGGAGTTCGGGGTGTTCGCGAACACCTCCTTGGTCGCGTCGGGCAGCTGGAACGTGAGCCACGAGGTGAACGTCGTGACGACGGCACCGAACGCCGTACCGATGATGACGGCGACCGCGAGGTCGACCAGGTTGCCGCGGAACAGGAAGTTCTTGAAGCCGTTCATCGGGCACTCCTCCGAGAGTGGGTCGGTGTGGCGAGCAGACGCTAGCGCGAAGACCACGCGAAGGTCACGACCGACCGAGTGACGGCCTCGGCGAGGGCGGCGACCTCGTGGTCGGCGACGCCGACGACGACCAGGCGGCCGGGGAGGCCGGCGGGGCCGGTGGCCTCGTCGGCGACGGGTACGGCGAGCACGACGGCCCGCTCAGCCGCGGTGTCGGAGTCGCCGGACTGCGGGTCGGTGGCCACCAGGTCGACCTCGTCGCCGACGCGCAGCAGGGCGACGGCGCCGGCGTCGGGCAGGCGGACGGGTACGGCGCGCAGGTCGGTGCGGTCGCCGGTCATGGCGGGGCCGACGAGGGCGACCTCGGTGAGGGGCAGGCCACGGGTCAGGGGAGCGGCGAGGACGCGGCCGTCGGCGTCGGCGGCGAGGCCGGCCGGCACCGAACCGGGCGCGAAGGCCACGCGGGCCAGGTCGTCGGCTGACAGCACCTCACCGGCGGACAGGTCGCGGGCGGCGACGACGACCGTCACGGTGGCTGCCGGCGGCCGGGTCGTGGCGGTCAGCCCGGCCGCGACCGCGACCGCGGTCAGCACGGCGGCCAGCAGCCGCCGGCGGCGCAGCACGTGGCGACGGCACGAGCCGAGCAGGCGGGCCGGACGGCTCAGGTCGAGGGGCATCCCTCGACGCTAGGTCAGCCGCGACACCCCGTGCTGCGGCTCTCCACAGGGCCTAGGAGGAGGTGGTCGTGGCCGCCGGCTTCGAGGCGGGCTTCGACTCGCTCTTGGGAGCCGGCTTGGCGTCGGACTTGGTGGAGGAGTCCGACTTCGTCTCGGACTTGGTCTCCGACTTGGTCTCGGAGGACGACGACGAGCCCTCGGGCTTGCGGCTGTCGTTGCGGTAGAAGCCGGAGCCCTTGAAAACGACGCCGACGGCGTTGAACAGCTTGCGCAGGCGCCCGTCGCACTGCGGGCAGACGGTCAGCGAGTCGTCGCTGAACGACTGGACCTGCTCGAAGGCGTGGTCGCACTCGGTGCAGGCGTACTGGTAGGTCGGCACGTGAGCTCCCTGGTGGTCGTGGGTGGCGGGCGGAGGTGTTGGCACTCACGCCTCACGAGTGCCAATGCTACGACACGGCAGAATGTTCCGCACGATGACGGCCACCACCACGAGCGCCACCACCGGCGACACCGGCGACGACACCGACGACCACCGCGCGAAGCGACGACGCGGCCCGCGCTGGTGGCGCCGGTTCCTGCTCTTCCCGCGACCGGTGCGGCTGACGGCCTACCTCGTCGTCCTGCTGGTGCTGCTGCTCGTGGCCGGCCTGGCGGCCGGCGTGGTCGTCGTACGCCGCTCGTTCCCGCAGACGACCGGCGAGGTGGCGGTGCCCGGGCTGACCGGCGACGTCGAGGTGGTGCGCGACGCCCACGGCATCCCGCAGGTCTACGCCGACACGACCGAGGACCTGATGCGCGGGCAGGGCTACGTGCACGCCCAGGAGCGCTTCTACGAGATGGACGTGCGCCGCCACGCGACGGCCGGCCGGCTGGCCGAGCTGTTCGGCGAGGACGCCGTCGAGTCCGACGTCTACGTGCGCACGATGGGCTGGCGCCGGGTCGCGGAGGAGGAGCTGCCGCTGCTCGACCCTGACACGCGCGTCGCGCTCGACGCCTACGCCGCCGGCGTCAACGCCTACCTCGCGGACCGCTCGCCGAGCCGGATCTCGCTGGAGTACACGCTCCTCGGCGTCCAGGGCCTCGACTACACGCCCGAGCCGTGGACGGCGGTCGACTCGCTCGCCTGGCTCAAGGCGATGGCGTGGGACCTGCGCGGCAACATGGTCGACGAGATCGACCGGGCGCTGACCGCCTGGGCCGTCGGCACCGAGCGGGCCGAGCAGCTGTGGCCGGCGTACCCCCTCGAGGAGCACGCGCCGATCGTCGGGCAGGGCGCGGTCGTCGACGGTGTCTTCGAGCAGGACGCCGTGGCCGACGCGACCCGCCTGCCGACACGCCCCGCACCGTTCACCCGCGTCGAGGACGAGCTCCGTTCGCTGGCCGGTACGACGAGCCGGATGCCGAGCTGGCTCGGTCGCGGCGACGGCATCGGCAGCAACAGCTGGGTCGTCTCCGGCGAGCACACCGACACCGGCGAGCCGATCCTGGCCAACGACCCCCACCTCGGCATCGGCGTGCCCGGGGTCTGGATGCAGGTCGGCCTGCACTGCCGCACCGTCAGCGAGGCCTGCCCCTACGACGTCGCCGGGTTCTCGTTCTCCGGCGTGCCCGGCGTGATCATCGGCCACAACGCCGACATCGCCTGGGGCTTCACCAACCTCGGCCCCGACGTCACCGACCTCTACGTCGAGCGCGTCGTCGGCGACGAGTGGCGCCACGGCGGCCGCCTCCTCCCGCTCGAGACCCGCGAGGAGACCGTCAGCGTCCTCGGCGGCGAGGACATCACGCTCACCGTCCGCTCCACCGACCACGGCCCGATCGTCAGCGACGTCGACGACGTGCTGGCCGACGTCGCCGAGGAGGCCGACGTCCCCCGCGACGACGGTGGGGAGGCCGAGTACGCCGTCTCCCTGGCCTGGACCGCCCTCGAGCCCACGCCGACGGCCGACGCGATCCTGTCGCTCAACCGCGCCAGCGACTGGACGTCGTTCCGGGCCGCCGTGGCCGACTTCGCGGTCCCGGCGCAGAACCTCGTCTACGCCGACCGCGAGGGCCAGATCGGCTACCAGGCGCCGGGCCGCGTGCCGATCCGCAAGTCCGGCAACGACGGCCTGGTGCCGTCGGCCGGCTGGCGTCCCGAGAACGACTGGACCGGCGAGTACGTCCCCTACGACGGCCTGCCCAGCGTGCTCGAGCCCGAGGAGGGCTTCGTCGTCACCGCCAACCAGGCCGTCATCGGTCCCGACTACCCCTACTTCCTGGGCGACGACTTCGACCGCGGCTACCGCTCCCAGCGCATCCGCGACCTGGTCGAGGGACAGATCCGCGACGGCGGCACGGTGTCGGTGGACGACGCGCTCACGGCCCAGCTCGACGACCGCAACACGTTCGCCGCCGAGATGGTCCCGCACCTGCTGCGACCCCGGCTGCGGGCGAGGTACGACGACGACGGCCAGCGCCTCCTCGAGGACTGGGACCTCACCCAGCCCGCCGCGGGCGAGCAGAGCGCGGCCGCGGCCTACTTCAACGTCGTGTGGCGCACCCTGCTCCGGCTGACCTTTGACGACGAGCTCACCGGCGACCAGCGCGCCGACGGCGGCGACCGCTGGATCGCGGCGGTCACCGAGCTGCTCGAGCGGCCCGAGGACCCCTGGTGGGACGACGTCAGCACCGACCCGGTCGAGACCCGCGACGACGTCCTGCGCCGCGCGCTGCGCGAGGCCCGCGACGAGCTGACCTCCACCGTCTCGCCCGACACCGACGAGTGGACCTGGGGCCGGCTGCACCGGCTGCGCCTCGAGAGCGCGACCCTCGGCCAGTCCGGCATCGGCGTCGTCGAGCGGCTCTTCAACCGGGGCGGCTGGGAGTCCGGCGGCGGTGGCGCGCTCGTCGACGCCACCGGCTGGGACGCCCGCGAGGGCTACGACGTCGTCACCGCCCCCTCGATGCGCATGGTCGTCTCCCTGGCCGACCTCGACGACTCCCGCTGGATCAGCCTCACCGGCGTCTCCGGCCACGCCTTCCACCCGCACTACACCGACCAGACGGACCTGATGGTGCGCGGCGAGACCCTGCCCTGGGCGTTCACCGAGGAGGCCGTCCGCGCGGCCGGCGAGGACACGCTCACCCTGGTCCCGGCGGGCGACTGAACCCGCGACCGGCTCAGAAGCGCCGCAGCCCCGACGGCGTGACCACGGCCGTGACGGCCCGGTCGTGCGGCTCGACGGGCACGTCGCGGTCGAGCTCGCCGTCGTGGAGGACGACGCAGGTGAAGGTGCCGACGGGCACGCGCCCGAGCGCCCGGTCGTAGGAACCGCCGCCGCGTCCCAGGCGCAGGCCGGTGGGGGAGACGGCCAGCCCCGGGACCACCACCGCGTCGGCGGTGCCCACGGCGTCGACACCGAGGCGCCGCGAGGTCGGCTCGAGCATGCCGTAGCGGGCCGGGACCAGCCCCGCCTCGCCCTCGTACGCCGCCCAGTCGAGGTCGCCGTCAGGCAGCAGCACCGGGAGCACGACCCGCTTGCCGGCGGCGACCAGGCCGTCGAGCAGCCACGAGGTGCCGGGCTCGGTGCCGATCGACACGTACGCCGCCACGGTGGCGGCCCGGCGTACCTCCTCGGCGGCCAGCAGGTGGCCGGCGACGGCGCGGGCGAACAGCCCGAGCTGCGCAACCGGCAGCCGGTTGCGGGCGGTGGTGAGCTGGTCGCGCAGGGCGAGCTTGGCGATGGCGGAGGGCGCTTCCCCCCGTCCGGGTTGTGACGACGACACGCCTGGAGCCTAGGCTCGCCCGCATGGGTAGTCCCGCACTGAAGAGGGCTCGCGAGAAGATGGTCGACGCCGGCGTCGACGAGGTCGCGATCGACACCTTCGCCCACTACTTCCGGCTCCTCGAGCACGGGGAGACCGGGATGGTGCCGGAGTCGACGATCGACCCGGTCGACATGCCGTCGCTGGCCGACGTCGAGGTCGACGAGGCGGTCGCCGCCGAGGCCATCCGCCACACCGTCGTCATCAAGCTCAACGGCGGTCTCGGCACGTCGATGGGCATGAGCCGCGCCAAGTCGCTGCTCTGCGTGCGCAAGGGCCTGTCGTTCCTCGACATCATCGCCCGCCAGGTGCTCCACCTGCGCCAGCAGCACGACGCCGTGCTGCCGCTGGTCCTGATGAACTCCTTCCGCACCTCCGCCGACACCATGGCCGCGCTCGCGCGCTACGGCGACCTGGCCGTCGACGGCCTGCCGCTGGAGTTCCTGCAGAACAAGGAGCCCAAGCTCAACCTCAAGGACCTCTCGCCGATCTCCTGGCCGCGCGACCCCGACCTCGAGTGGTGCCCGCCCGGCCACGGCGACCTCTACACCGCGATGCGCGGCACCGGCCTGATCGACCTGCTCCTCGAGCACGGCTTCAAGCGCGTGTTCGTCTCCAACTCCGACAACCTCGGCGCCGTGCCCGACGCCCGCGTGGCCGGCTGGTTCGCCGCCTCCGGGGCGCCGTTCGCGATCGAGGCCGTGCGCCGCACCCCGTCCGACCGCAAGGGCGGGCACTTCGCGCGGCGTCGTACCGACGGGCGACTGGTGCTGCGCGAGAGCGCGCAGGTGCTGCCCGAGGACCAGGAGTCGCTGGCCGACCTGAGCCGCCACCAGTTCTGCTCGACCAACAACATCTGGTTCGACCTCGCCGCGATGAAGACCGCGCTCGACCAGCGCCAGGGCATCCTCGGCCTGCCGATGATCCGCAACGTCAAGAACGTCGACCCGGGCGACGCCTCCACGCCGAAGGTCGTGCAGGTCGAGACCGCGATGGGTGCGGCGATCGAGGTCTTCGAGGGCTCGCAGCTCATCGAGGTCGGGCGCGACCGGTTCGTGCCGGTCAAGACGACCAACGACCTGCTGGTGCTGCGCTCCGACGTCTACGCGATCGGCCAGGACTTCGCGCTCGACCAGGTCGCGGCCGAGGTGCCGTTCATCGACCTCGACACCGAGCACTACAAGCTGGTCAGCGACTTCGACCGGCACTTCCCCGAGGGCGCGCCGTCGCTGGCGAAGGCCACGTCGCTCAAGGTCGAGGGCAACGTGACCTTCGGCCAGGGCGTGCAGGTCGTCGGCGACGTCGAGATCGACTCCCGCGACACCGACCGGATCCCCGCCGGCACCGTCCTGCAGCCTGATGAGTGACCGTCTGCGCACCGTCGACGAGCACCTGGCCCTGGTCCTCGGGGCGACCAGCCCCCTGCCCCCCGTCGAGCACGCCCTGCTCGATGCCCTCGACCTGGCCTGCGCCGCCGACGTGCACGCCCCGCTGCGGCTGCCGCGCTTCGACAACTCCGCGATGGACGGCTACGCCGTCCGCACCGCCGACGTCGAGAGCGCGACCGACGCCACCCCGGTGACCCTGCCGGTCGTCGGCGAGATCGGCGCCGGCCAGTCGCCCGAGCCGGTCTCCCAGCTCGCTGCGGGCACCGCCGCCAAGATCATGACCGGCGCGCCGGTGCCGGCCGGGGCCGACACCGTCGTGCCCTACGAGTGGACCGACCGCGGCGCCCACAAGGTGCGCGTCGACAGGGCCGCCACCCAGGGCCAGCACGTCCGCTACGCCGGCGAGGACGTCGCCGAGGGCGACCTGCTCGTCGAGGCCGGCACCACCCTGGGCCCGCGTCACCTCGGACTCCTCGCCTCGGTCGGCTTCGCCGTCGTCAGCGCGCGGCCGCGCCCGCGGGTCGCGATCGTCTCGACCGGCTCCGAGCTGCGCGAGCCCGGCGCACCCCTGCGCGACGGCGCCGACGACGACGCCATCTACGACGGCAACTCCTACCTCCTCGCCGGCGCCGTGCAGCGCGTCGGCGC
>JAOPXU010000103.1 GCA_025964985.1 Nocardioides sp. | reverse complement strand
CGCCGCCGCGGCGGGGGAGGCCGGCGCCGCCAGGGCGGTCGCGGCGGCTGTCCCGGCCACTGCGGCTGCGAGCACGCGCCGCATCAGGCCCAGCGCTCCGAGGCCGGCACGAACGTCAGCTGGCGGTCGCCGGTGTAGATCTGCTTGGGGCGGGCGATCTTCTGCTCCTTGTCCTGCACGAGCTCGAGCCACTGCGAGAGCCAGCCCGGCGTGCGGCCGATGGCGAACAGGACGGTGAACATCTCGGGCGGGAACTGGAAGGCCTCGTAGATGAGGCCGGAGTAGAAGTCGACGTTGGGGTAGAGCTTGCGCTTGATGAAGTACTCGTCCTCGAGGGCGATCTTCTCCAGCTCGAGGGCGATCTCGAGGAGGGGGTTGACCCCGGTGACCTCGAAGACGTCGTCGCAGGCCTTCTTGATGATCGTGGCGCGGGGGTCGAAGTTCTTGTAGACGCGGTGGCCGAAGCCCATCAGGCGCTCGTTGCCGTCCTTGACGCCCTTGATGAAGGCGGGGATGTTCTCCTTCGAGCCGATGCGGCGCAGCATCTTCAGGACGGCCTCGTTGGCGCCGCCGTGCAGCGGGCCGTAGAGGGCGCCGACGCCGGCCGCGACGGCCGAGTAGGGGTCGACCTGCGAGGAGCCGACCGAGCGCACGGCGTTGGTCGAGCAGTTCTGCTCGTGGTCGGCGTGGAGGATGAAGAGGATGTCGAGGGCCTTGACCAGGCGGGGGTCGGCCTCGAACTTCGACTCGCTCATCTTGAAGAGCATCGAGAGGAAGTTGGCCGTGTAGCTGAGGTCGTTGTCGGGGTAGACGTAGGGCTTGCCCTGCGCGTGGCGGAAGGCCCAGGCGCCGAGGGTGGGCATCTTGGCGATCATCCGGACGATCTGCATGTGCCGGTTGTCGGCGTCCTGGATGTTGCCGGCGTCGGGGTAGAACGTCGACAGGGCGCCGACGGAGGCCATGAGCATGCCCATCGGGTGGGCGTCGTAGCGGAAGCCCTGCATGAAGCTCTTGACGTTCTCGTGGACGAACGTGTGGTAGGTGATCTCGTGCACCCACGCGTCGTACTCGGGCTTGGTCGGGAGGGCGCCGTGGACCAGGAGGTAGGCAACCTCGAGGAAGTTCGATCCTTCGGCGAGCTGCTCGATGGGATAGCCCCGGTACTCGAGGATCCCCTTGTCTCCGTCGATGAAGGTGACGGCGGAGCGGCACGAGGCGGTGTTGACGAAACCAGGGTCGTAGACGGCGAGCCCGGGGGACTCCTCGTCCGTCCGGATCTTCCCGAGGTCCGCGGCCTTGATGGCGCCGTCGGTGATCGGGACGTCGTACTCCGTGCCGGTGCGGTTGTCGCGGACGGTGAGAGAGTCGGTCACGACGTCCAACCTAGACCGGGTCCCTGCGTCACGGAATCCCGGGCACCGCAGTCCGGACAGGCTCCCCGTAGCACGTGGGTGGCGACGCGGCCGACGAGGTGGGTGACGACCGGTCTCGCGCGACGGGTCGCGGATTGGCGCTGCCCGGCGCCGGTCCGTAGTCTTGGCGATCGCGTCCCTGCCGTGCCGCGCCCCTGACCCGGGCCGGTGCAGTCCCGGATCCCACCTCGCCGAGCCGGGGAGGGCGAGCCGAGCCGAGTTCGTCAAGAGACGCGAGCACCACCTCCGAGCGGGGCACACCCCGCTCCGGACCACTACGAACGCAAGAAGGTCAGGTCAGGAATGGCTACCTACGCCCCCAAGCCCGGCGACATCAACCGCACGTGGCACGTGATCGACGCCGAGGACATCGTCCTGGGCCGTCTCGCCGTCGTGTGCGCCACGCTCCTGCGCGGCAAGCACAAGCCGACCTACGCGCCCAACGTCGACGGTGGTGACTTCGTCATCGTCGTCAACGCCTCGAAGGTCGCGCTCGCCGGCAACAAGAAGGTGACCAAGAAGGTCTACCGCCACTCGGGGTTCCCCGGTGGTCTGACCGAGACCGCGATCGGCGACATCCTCGTCAAGGACGCGCGCAAGGTCATCGAGAAGGCTGTCTGGGGCATGCTGCCCAAGAACAAGCTGAGCCGTCAGCAGCTGACCAAGCTCAAGGTGTACTCCGGCCCGGAGCACCCGCACGCCGCTCAGCAGGCCGTGCCCCACGAGATCAAGCAGATCTCCCAGTAGTCGCGACCTTCCACCAACAGACTGAGCAGGTAGACACAGATGACTGAGAACACCACCGAGGTCGAGGAGACCTTCGCCACCGACGAGCAGGGCGTGGCCTACACGTCCGAGAGCTCCGCGTCGGCCGACACCCCGGCCCGCCCGGCGACCATCGCCCCCGCTGCGGCCACCGGCCGTCGCAAGGAGGCCGTCGCCCGCGTCCGCATCGTGCCGGGCACCGGCGTGTGGCGCGTCAACGGACGCACCCTCGACTCCTACTTCCCCAACAAGCTGCACCAGCAGGTGGTCAACGAGCCGTTCGCCGCCCTGCAGCTCGAGGGTCGCTTCGACGTGATCGCCCGCATCCACGGCGGCGGCATCACCGGTCAGGCCGGCGCCCTGCGTCTCGGCGTGGCCCGGTGCCTCAACGAGATCGACACCGAGACCAACCGCGCCACGCTCAAGAAGGCCGGGCTGCTCACACGTGACGCCCGCGTCATCGAGCGCAAGAAGGCCGGTCTCAAGAAGGCCCGCAAGGCGCCCCAGTTCAGCAAGCGCTGATCGTCGGCCACGTGCTCCGGCACGTGGCTGCGCTCACGTCCACGCCGGTCGGCGGTCCCCAGTGGGCCGCCGACCGTCGTGCGTCCAGGAGGTCTTGAATGGCTCGCATCTTCGGCACCGACGGCGTACGCGGTCTGGCCAACGGCCCGCTCACGGCCGAGCTCGCGCTCGACCTCGGCGTGGCCGCCGCCCGGGTCCTCGTCGACCGCGGCGGCTTCTCCGGCCAGCGGCCCCTGGCCGTGGTCGGTCGTGACACCCGGATCTCCGGGCAGTTCCTCGAACACGCGGTCGTCGCGGGGCTCGCCGCCTCCGGGGTCGACGTCCTGCGGCTGCGGGTGCTCCCGACGCCCGGGGTCGCCTACTTCACCGACGCCCTCGGCGCCGACGTCGGCGTGGTCATCAGCGCCTCGCACAACGCGATGCCCGACAACGGCATCAAGTTCCTGGCCCGCGGCGGCGTCAAGCTCGACGACGCGCTCGAGCGCGAGATCGAGGCCCACCTCGGTCAGGACTGGCAGCGCCCCACCGGCGCCGACGTCGGCCGGGTGCGGCCCTACGCCCCGACCGTCGAGGAGTACGCCGCCCACCTCGTGCGCACGCTCGACGGCCCGATCCGCCCGCTGCGCGTCGTCCTCGACTGCGCGCACGGCGCGGCCTCCGAGGTCGGACCGCGCGCGCTCGCCGACGCCGGCCTCGAGGTCGTCACCATCGGCGCCGAGCCCGACGGGCTCAACATCAACGACGGCTACGGCTCCACGCACCTCGAGCGCCTGCAGCGCGCGGTCGTCGACCACGGGGCCCACGCCGGCTTCGCCGTCGACGGCGACGCCGACCGCTGCCTCGCGGTCGACGCGACAGGCGCGATCGTGGACGGCGACCAGATCCTCGCCATCCTCGCCCTCGCCCTGCGCGACGCCGGCCGCCTGGCCGACGACACCGTCGTGGCGACCGTGATGAGCAACCTCGGCTTCGTCAAGGCGATGGAGGCCGCCGCGATCACCGTGCGCCAGACCGCCGTCGGCGACCGCTACGTGCTCGAGGAGATGCGCGAGGGCGCGTTCAACCTCGGCGGCGAGCAGTCCGGCCACGTCATCATGCGCGACCACGCCACCACCGGCGACGGGCTGCTGACCGCCCTGCACGTCCTGCAGCGGATGGCGGTCACCGGCCGCTCGCTGCGCGACCTCGCCTCCGTGGTCACCCGCTTCCCACAGGTGCTCCTCAACGTCCCCGGCGTCGACAAGGACCGCTGCGACGACCCCGAGCTCCTCGCTGCCGTCGCGGCCGAGGAGGCGACGCTCGGTGACACCGGTCGCGTCCTGCTCCGCCCGTCCGGCACCGAGCCGCTCGTGCGCGTGATGGTCGAGGCCGCGACCCCCGAGACCGCCCAGGGTGTAGCCGACCGGCTCGCGGACGTCGTCCGCGCCCGCCTCGCCCTCGCCTGATCAGACCCCCCGATCCACCCGACCTCCCGGAGGAACCCCGTGAAGACCTCGTCCCGCGCCCGGCGCACCGCGCTGGCGTCCTGCGCCGCCCTGCTCACCATCACCCTGGCCGCCTGCGGCAGCGAGAGCGACAGCGAGGAGAGCGCCGAGGACCCGGCCCCCACCAGCGCCACCAGCGACGCGGGCGACACGAGCGCTTCCGGCGAGGCCGGCGCCCTGCCGGAGTGGGCCCCGGTCATCGAGACCGAGGGCGACCTCGTCACCGGCCTCGACTTCACCGACACCCCCGAGCCGACCGGCGAGCTGCAGATCGCCACCGTGACCGAGGGCGACGGTCCGCCCGTCGAGGTCGGCCAGGAGATCACGGCCAACTACTTCGGCAGCGTCTACGGCAGCGACACCCCGTTCGACGAGAGCTTCAGCGGCTCGCCGTTCACCGCGCCCATCGGCGTCGGGTCGCTGATCCAGGGCTGGGACGAGGAGATCCCCGGCACGCCCGTCGGCAGCCGCATCATCATGTCGATCCCGCCCGACCTCGGCTACGGCGACCAGGACAACGGCCCCATCCCCGGCGGCTCCACCCTGTTCTTCGTCATCGACATCATCGAAGCCGCCTGACCTGCACCTCCTGGCGGCACGCAACATGCAGGGCGGCACCACCATCGTCCTGCCCGAGCACCGTGGCCACCGGCTCGGCCTCGCGCTCAAGGTCGCCCACCACCAGGCGCTCCTGGCGCGCTTCCCCGACGTCGAGTGGATCGCCACCGCCACCGCCGACGTCAACGCCCACATGAACGCCGTCAACGACCGGCTCGGCATCCGCGTCGTCGAGCGGTGCATCGAGCTCACCCGCCCGGTGGGGCGCGCGTCCTAGTCTGGGGCCCGTGCCGGTCACCGACGCCGTCGCCCGGGACGGGCTAGCCGTGCTCGCAGCGCGCCCCGGCGTCGTGCGCGTGGGGCTCGCCCTCGTCGAGGGCGGCGGCCGACGACTGAGCTTCACCGCGTCGGACCGGGACGGCCCGGTCGTCGACTGGTGCCACATCGACGCCTACGACGACGTCCCGCTCAACACCGTGGTCCGCACCGGCGTCGCCGTGGTCGGCTCCTGGGACGCGCTGGCTGCGAGGTACCCGGCCTTCGTCGAGCGGCAGCGGGGCGGTCCCGCAGCCGGTCTCGTGGCCCAGCCGCTCGCCGTCCACGGCCAGGTGCTCGGCGCGGTCATCGCCTACGTCGCCGACCCGGACGCCGTAATGCCGCCGGTCGACGGGCTGGCGCACAGCCTGCGGACCGCGCAGTCCCGCGAGCCCCGTCCCGACGGCCCGCTCGCCGACCAGGAGGTGGCTGACGGGGTCCTCGTCGCCGACCACGACGTCGCGGAGGAGCCGGCCGCCGTCGGTCGCGCGCGCCGCTTCCTGCGCGGCCGTCTCCACGAGTGGGGGCTGGCCGACGACGCCGTCGACGCCGCGGTCCTCTGCCTGTCCGAGCTGGTCACCAACGCGGTCGTGCACACCGGGGCGCCGTCGGAGGTGCGCGCGGTGCTCGAGGACGACGTCCTGACCGTGATCGTCCGTGACCGCGGCAGCCCGCGTGGTTCGCGGCCGCCCTCGGACGGGGACGACGGGGACGACGGGGACGTCGCGGACCCGCTCCGCGTGCACGGCCGAGGCCTTGGGCTCGTCGCCTCCCTCGCCTCACGCTGGGGCTCCGAGCTCGACGAGGTCGGCACCACCGTGTGGTTCGTGCTCGACCAGCAGCGGTAGTCCCTGACGAAATGGCCCTCAGAACGGCTCCGGAGGGGCCATTTCGTCAGGGACTACCGCGGCGGCGGCCGGTCAGAGCTTGCGCAGCCGCACGTAGCGCACGGAGTGGTCGCGGTCCTTGCGGAGCACGAGCGTGGCGCGCGAGCGGGTGGGCAGGACGTTCTCGACGAGGTTGGGGCCGTTGATGGCGTCCCAGATGCGGGTGGCCTCGTCGACCGCCTCGTCGTGGGTCATCGCGCCGTAGCGGCGGAAGTAGGAGCCCGGGTCGCGGAACGCCGTCTCGCGCAGCCGCAGGAAGCGGGAGACGTACCAGTCGCGGATGTGGGCGGTGCCGGCGTCGACGAAGACGGAGAAGTCGAAGAAGTCGCTGACGGCCAGGCCGGTGCGGCCGTCCTCGCGCACGCGGGCCGGCTGCAGGACGTTGAGGCCCTCGATGATGACGATGTCGGGCCGCTTGATGACGACCTTCTCGTCGGGCACGACGTCGTAGACGAGGTGGGAGTAGATCGGCGCCTCGACCTCGTCCTTGCCGGACTTGATGTCGACGACGAAGCGCAGCAGGGCGCGACGGTCGTAGGACTCCGGGAATCCCTTGCGGCTCATCAGGCCGCGCCGCTCGAGCTCGGCGTTGGGATAGAGGAACCCGTCGGTCGTCACCAGCGCGACGTTGGGGTGCTCGGGCCAGTGGGCCAGCATCTGCTGCAGCACGCGGGCCGTCGTCGACTTCCCGACCGCCACCGAGCCGGCCAGGCCGATGACGAACGGCGTGCGCGGGGGAGTGGGCTGGTGCAGGAACTGCTCCTGCTCGCGGTGCAGCTGTCCGGCCGACTCGACGTAGAGGCTCAGCAGGCGCGAGAGCGGGAGGTAGACCTCCTCGACCTCCTCGAGGTCCAGGGAGTCACCGAGGCCGCGCAGCGCGCGGATCTCCTCGGTGCGCAGCGGGCTCTGGGTCTCGTGCGCGAGGGCCGCCCAGGCACTGCGGTCGAGCTCGATGTAGGGAGAGGTCTCGCGGGTCGCCTCGTCGAGGCGATGGCCTGAGCCGTGGGGCATGACCGCATCCTTGCAGGCGGCGGGCCTGCCGGGCCGCGGGGTCCGCGGCGCGTAGAGTCCTCGGCCATGTGCGGGATCGTCGGATACGTGGGCCCTCAGCAGGCCCAGCACGTGGTCGTCGAGGGCCTGCGACGCCTCGAGTACCGCGGTTACGACTCCGCCGGGGTCGCCCTGGTCGTCCCCGACGGGACCGGTCCGGGCCGCATCGCGGAGGCCAAGAAGGCCGGCAAGCTGGCCAACCTCGAGAAGGTCGTCGCCGACTCCCCGCTGCCCGCCTCGCACACCGGCATCGGCCACACCCGGTGGGCCACCCACGGCGCGCCCAACGACGTCAACGCCCACCCCCACCTGGGCCACGAGCGCCGGGTCGCGCTCGTGCACAACGGGATCATCGAGAACTTCGCCGAGCTGCGCTCGCGCCTCGAGGCCGACGACCACGTCCTGGTCTCCGAGACCGACACCGAGGTCGTCGCCCACCTCGTCGAGCTGCAGGTGCAGTCCGGCGTCGACCTGACCACCGCGATGCAGCGGGTCTGCCTGGTGCTCGAGGGCGCGTTCACGCTGGTCGCCATCGACGCCCACGACCCCGAGCGCGTGGTGGCCGCGCGCCGCAACAGCCCGCTCGTCGTCGGCGTCGGTGAGGGTGAGCACTTCCTCGGCTCCGACGTGGCGGCGTTCATCGAGCACACCCGCGAGGCCCTCGAGCTCGGCCAGGACCAGGTCGTCTGCATCACCCGCGACGGCGTCGAGATCACCGACTTCCGCGGCCGCCCGGCCGAGGGCCGGCGCTACCACGTCGACTGGGACCTGTCGGCCGCCGAGAAGGACGGCCACGACTGGTTCATGCGCAAGGAGATCTTCGAGCAGCCCAAGGCCGTCGCCGACTCGCTGCTCGGACGGCGCACGCAGCACGGGCTGCTGCAGCTCGACGAGATGCGCCTGTCCGACGACGAGATCCGCGACATCGACAAGATCATCATCATCGCCTGCGGCACGTCGTTCTACGCCGGCATGGTCGCCAAGTACGCCATCGAGCACTGGACGCGCATCCCGGTCGAGGTCGAGCTGTCCTCGGAGTTCCGCTACCGCGACCCGATCCTCGACCACTCCACGCTGGTCGTCGCGATCAGCCAGTCCGGCGAGACCGCCGACACCCTGCAGGCGATCCGCCACGCCCGCACCCAGCGCTCGCGCGTGCTGGCGATCTGCAACACCAACGGCTCCACGATCCCGCGCGAGTCCGACGCGGTCATCTACACCCACGCCGGCCCCGAGATCGGCGTCGCGTCGACCAAGGGGTTCCTGACCCAGCTGGTCGCCTGCTACCTCCTCGCGCTCTACGTCGCCCAGGTCAAGGGCACCCGCTACGGCGACGAGATCGACCAGATCATGGGCCAGCTCGAGGCCATCCCCGAGCAGATCGAGACGGTGCTCGCCGGCGCCCAGCAGGTCTACGACCTCGCCGCCGAGCACACCGGCGCGCGCTCGGTCCTCTTCCTCGGCCGCCACGCCGGCTACCCCGTCGCCCTCGAGGGCGCGCTCAAGCTCAAGGAGCTGGCCTACCTGCACGCCGAGGGCTTCGCGGCCGGCGAGCTCAAGCACGGCCCGATCGCGCTGGTCGAGGAGGGCCTGCCGGTGCTGTGCGTCGTGCCTCCCCGCGGTCGCGACCAGCTGCACGAGAAGATGATCAGCGGCATCCAGGAGGTGCGCGCCCGCGGCGCCCGCACCATCTGCCTGGCCGAGGAGGGCGACACCAAGATCGAGCCGTACGCCGACGTGCTCGTCCGCCTCCCGCAGGTGCCGGTCCTGCTCCAGCCGCTCGTCGCGACGATCCCGCTGCAGCTGTTCGCCTGCGAGCTGGCGACCCTGCTCGGCCACGACGTCGACCAGCCGCGCAACCTCGCCAAGTCCGTCACGGTCGAGTGACGCGACCGTCGTGGCGGTGATCGGCGTCGGCATCGACGTCTGCGACCTCGCCCGGTTCGCGGCGTCGCTCGAACGCACGCCCGGCCTGCGCGAGCGGCTGTTCACCCCGGCCGAGGCGACGCGTCCACCGGCC
>JAOPXU010000059.1 GCA_025964985.1 Nocardioides sp. | reverse complement strand
GCCGACGCAGAAGAGCAGCAGCGTGAGGTTGTTGAGCAGGTAGCCGCTGACCTCGGTGCCCTGCAGGAACGTGATGTACGCCGGGGACTCGCCGAACGAGTCGAACCCGGTGCTGCCGAACAGGACGCCGACGACGCCGAGCAGACCGGGCACGGGCTGGATCGACGCGAGGTTGGCCAGCGGGCTGCGCACGAGCAGCCGCCCGTCGCGGACCGCCCACACCGACGCCTTGCCGACCAGGGTCGAGTAGACCTCGAACGGGTCGGCGCGCTCGTAGAAGACGTTGCCGAACAGCGCGCCACCGACCAGCATCACCGCGACGTACAGCGCGAACCACAGCCGAACCGGGCTGAGCTCGGTGGAGTAGGGGTAGACCAGCTCGAGCCACACGAAGGCGAACAGGCCGAGGGCGGCCGGCCACATCCCGAGGCGCTCGGGGTAGCGGTAGAGGCCCTCGTCGGGGTCGCTGCCGGCCAGCTTGGCGAACAGCAGGTTGATGGTCCGCAGCGGGCTGATCGCCTTCCAGAACGGGCCGAAGAACAGCGACATCGGCACGATGCCGACCCACAGCCAGACGTAGACGATGCCGAAGAACGGGTTGATGACCTTGTCGACGCCGAAGACGGCGACCACCGCGGTGTAGAGGAACAACACCATCCCGAACGTGCGCAGCACGATCGCGAACGCCGGATGGGCGACGATCCGCGCGACCCGCCCGGTGGCGGGGCGGCCGTCGACGGCGGCGTCGTAGCGAGGGCGGCGCCAGGCGATCGCCAGGACGGTGAACGAGACGACCAGCGCGGCGACGGCTCCGGCGACGGCCAGGCCGAGCGAGATCGGGAGGTCTTGTTGGCCTCCTACGCCGTGGGCGAGGTCGTAGCCGTTCACTTCACCTCGAGGCTGACGACCGGTCCCTCGAACGGCTCGTGCAGCTCGACCTCGATGACGCCGGGGCGGTCGAACTGCAACTCGAGCGCCTCGTTGGTGCCGGCCTCGAAGCTCTCGTAGGTCTCCGGCGAGGAGTGCACGTGCAGCTCGCCGGCCACATCGGAGGTGACGAGGAACCTGACGGGCGCCCCGAGTTCGACGTCGATCCGGTCACCGGCCGGGGTCACGACGCCGTCCTTGACCTCAATGGCGATGTCGGTGGCGCCGTCGTCCGGGGCCTGCGGGGGTGCCGGCGTCTGAGTAGGCGACGGTGCCGTGGAGCCGCTGGCCGGGGGCGTCTCGGGGGCCGCAGGAGTCGAGGTGGTGCGGTTCTCGGAGGGGGCGGTGTCCTCGTCGGCGTCTGCGCATCCTGCGAGGGGGAGTGCCCCGATGAGCAGGGCGGCGGGCAGCTGGTGACGCAAGACGGACTCCTAGGGTGCTTCGGTGACGAGGGCCGGTGTTGTGGCCTTCGAGGATGTCATCGGCTGTCGGGCCGTTGGGGGTAGGGCAGGTGTTGGGTGCTCAGATGAGGGTGACCCAGTAGTCCCAGAACCGCTTGAGGCTCAAGGCGACCACGACGAGCATGGTCGCGACCACGAGGACGGGCTGGTAGGTGACCAGAGCCCGCCCGGGCCGCGACGCCGCGACGCGCGCACCGAAGGTCCCGGTGCGCACGTTGTGGGCGGTCACTGCCCAGAAGGCCGTGATGACGACGGCCCACACGAGGATGCAGTACGGGCACAGGGCGTTGATGCGGTACAGGCTCTGCACCACCAGCCAGGCCACGAACGCAGCGGCGACGGTGACGCCGCCTTGCAGGGCGAGCCAGTACCAGCGGCGGTAGCGGGCACCGGCCAACAGGCCGGCCCCGGTGGCGGCCAGGACCGGGAAGGCTGCGAGCCCGATGAGCGGGTTGGGGAACCCGAACACCTCGGCCTGCTCGGTGCGCATGATGGACCCGCAGTTCAAGACGGGGTTCAGGCTGCAGCTCGGGACGTAGGTGGAGTCGTTGAGCAGGGCGATCTTCTCGACCGTCAGGACGCCGGCAGCCAGCGCCCCGAGAAGGCCGCCAGCCAGCAGCAGCCACCCCAAGACGCGCGCAGAGCTCCCCGGCCCCGGCCCCTCGACCCGTTCGGGGTCGTGCCCGCTGCGCGGCTGGCTGCGTGCCGTGTCCGCAGCCGCAGTCGGAGCTTTGGTGGTCCCAGCAGGTCCGCCGGGTGCGGCTGCGGTGTCGCCCTCAGTCGTCGAGTGCGGCATCGAGTGCCTCAGTCAGGTCGGTGACGGACTTCGGCTGAATGGGTTCGCCGTCGATGAAGAACATGGGCGTCCCCTCGACGCCGAGCGCGACGCCGTCTGCCTGGTCGGCCTTGATGCGCTCGACGGTGGCCGGGTCGTTGTAATCGGCGTCGTACTGGTCCATGTCGAGGCCGAGGTCGTCGGCGTATGTCCGGTACAGGTCGTCGAGCGGGACCTGCTGGTGGGCCCATTCCTCCTGGGTGTCGTACATGCGCTGGTACATGGCCTCGAACTGGCCCTGCTGGGCAGCGGCTTCGACGGCTCGGGCGGCACGCTCGGCGTTGAAGTGGCCCGGCATGGGGAAGTAGCGGGCCACGAAAGTGACCCGCCCGGCGTAGGCCTCGCGCAGCTGCTCGACTACCGGGTAGGCAGCCAGACAGCCTTCGCACTCGAAGTCGAGGAACTCGACGAACGTGACGTCGCTACTGCCTTCGGCACCCAGGACGTGGCTGTCAGCTCGAACCAGCCGCGACTCTCCTACGGCGACCGGTGGCGGTGCCGAGTCGTCTCGGACGGCAGCGACGCTGAGCAGACCGACGACGACGAGGAGAAACGCGCCGACGAGGCCGAGGGACATCTTGACGGGCTTGGTCACGAGAGTGGTTCCTTCTGGTTGGGGCTCGACGGGGGTGTCGTCGCAGTCACTGGCGATGTTGATGGCGGGGGCGGGTAGGTGTGGCGGAGCGTGGGCCGGTTGGGGTCACACCGGGGTTGAGAAGCCGCTGATCCAGTACCGCAGCATCGCGACCCACCGGTCCCAGTAGCCGGTCAGGATCGCTGTCCCGACGAGGATCATCAGGACGCCGCCCGTGCGGGTCACCCACTGTTGACGTCGGCGGATCCAGCCGATGAGGCCGAGCATGCGGTGGAAGGCCAGCCCGGCGAGGATGAACGGGATGCCGAGGCCGAGTGCGTAGGCCAGCGCGAGGAGGGCTCCTCGCGAGGCGCTGGCTTCGCTGTAGGACAGCCCCAAGATGACTCCGAGCGTGGGTCCGATGCACGGCGCCCACCCGAGACCGAAAAGCACCCCGAGCAGCGGCGCCGCGGCCAGCCCGACGGCGGGGACCTTGTGGAAGCGGATGTCGCGCTGCATGAAAGGCACGACGCCGAGGAAGACGACGCCCAGGAGGATGGTGAACCCGCCGAGGACGTAGCGGATGGTGTCGGAGTTGCTGGCCAGCCAGAAGCCGAGCTGTCCGAAGGCGGCTCCGAAGGCGACGAACACAAACGCGAAACCGCAGACGAACAAGAAGCTCCCCAACACCATGCGGCCTCTGTTGCTGCTGTTGAGGTCGGTGCCGGACAGTCCGGTGGCGTAGGAGACGTATCCCGGCAGCAGCGGGATCACGCAAGGAGAGAAGAACGACACGAGCCCCGCGATGACCGCGACTGGTACCGCGAGGAGCAACGTCCCGTTGGCAGCAGTCGCCTGGAACCAGGCGGCGATGTCGTTCACGACAGCGCACCTGCCCCGCTGGTGGGTCGTGGCGCGAGTGCGCAGTGTTTCGTGCCGGTCAGCCTTGGGGCGGCGGTCGCGTCTACCCGCGCGAGCGGTGAGTATTTGGCTACCGCCACGGCCGTTCCGGGTCTAGGTGGGGTGAGGTTCATCGGTGAGGTGTGCTCCTGTGCGGCCATCGCCGGGGCCCGCTTTGCTGCGTCCCGGCGACAGCCGCATCTCGAGGTCAAGTCAGGCAGGGACGACGGTCTGGTGGCGTTGTGCCAGCCACTTGACGGCCGGGTAGCCGGTGACGAGGCCGAGCAGGATGCCGACCTGCATGAGGAACCAGAACGACCCCTCGGAGGCGGGCGGCATGAACTCGTTGAAGTGCAGCAGCAGCATCCAGCCGCCCATGCCGATGTCGAAAGCCAGCACCGTGACGACCGCAGCCGTCACAGCGGCGGGAACGCTCAGCGAGCGGCTGGTCTGCGACGAGGCGAGGCGTTCGTAGGCGAACAGCAGCGCCATGGCGAGCAAGCCGATCACGATGATCATGACCCACAGGTCGATACCGGCGATGGTGAGGCCGGAGGCGAGGACCAGGGGGACGCCGATGAGGTGCGCGACCGCCGATGCGCCGCCACCGGGCAGCCCAGCAACGGTGGCAGGCGCAACCGTGGCCGGCCCGTCTGCTGTGTGCTCGCCGCGTGTGCTGGTCGCGGGGTTCGTCCCTGGCTGCGGCGCAGTGCGCCCGTGGCGGTGATAGGTCGCGACAGCGAACGGTCCGAGGTACAGGGCGGAGGTCGCCCACACCAGTTCGCTGGCGAGGCTCGTCTGACGGTGACGGCGCACGAAGATGTCGAAGGCGATGTAGGCGGCGGTGATGAGTGAGAGTGCGATGTAGGTCCAGGCGACCGGGGTGAGCCAGTCGGGGACCTGATTGGTCATCTGCATGTCCATGTCGTTCATGGGTGTCCTGACGTGTGTGCCGACACAACCCCACGACCTCGGGCCAAGTTCGGCAAGAGACGTAGCGGGTCCGTCGGGGAGGTGTCCGCACGGGGTGCGGGAGGCACTGGCTGGTTCGAGGTCCGGCTGCCGTGGTGCCCACCCGAGAGGGGTCAGCGGGTGGTGGCTGCCGGGGCGCCTGTCAGACCCTCAGGACACACATGTCGGTCAGGGACAGCGTCGGAAGCCGCCAGACCTCCCGCCAGTCGCGACGCACCGTGCTGGACGGGTGACGCGACGCCAGCCCAAGAGGGCCGCGCCGATGCAGCAGCAGGAGCAGCAGCAGACCGGCCGCGCTCAGTGTCGCCACGACCGTGCAGGTGGCCGCCGCAGCCTCGTCCGCGCAGGAACCGCCGCACATGAACGGCATGACACCAGCCATGCCCGAGTCCGCGGCCACCTCAGCAGGAGTGTCTCCGGGCATCCCGGACATCACAGAGGCCAGACCCGCCGGGCCTGTCGCGCTCGCCGCGATGGTTCCGCTTGCCGCGGACATTCGCATCTCGTCCGACATCGGCATCGACATCGACGTCTGCATCGACGAGAGGATCAGCCCGCAGAGCAGAGCTGATGCGAGCGCCACCAGCACACAGAGGCCCCGTCGAAGGACGCGGCTAGGGACCGCGACGGTGGACGGGGGCACAGCCACAACGATATCCGAGGCCGTTCACCTGAACGGTTGGCAACCACGACGGCCGGATTCATCCGACGACTTCACTTGGTCGCGCCGTGAGTTCAACGGCCCACCGACGACAGCAGGACCGCCACCACCCACCGGGACGGCGGCGGCGAGGAACGCGGGGACCGAGTTCGTTACACGAGCTTTCGCACCGGGCTCACGGCGGCCACCGCGTCAGCGTGACCCGAGGTGGCCCCGGCTTCTGTCTTAGCAGCCCCGGCGGGATCCGTCGTTCGGGCTGTGCCCACGTGGGGCAAGAACCTTCCCACCCGCACCTCGTAGTCGGCGTAGATGGTGCCGTGAAGGGCGCGAAGGTATGGCTCCTCGACGATGCGGACTTGGAGCTCGAGGGCGAGCACAAGCGCGATGAGGGCTACGACTGCCACGGCGTTGGGCGTCAGGAGCGCCAGGCCCACCGCGGTGAGGCCCATCGCGGTGAACACCGGGTTACGCACCAACGCGAAGGCCCCGGAGGTGACGAGCTCGGTCGTCTCGTCCAGGCCGATGCCGATGCGCCACTGCTCACCCATCCGCACCTGCGCTGCCAGCGTGAACACGATGCCGAGCGCGGCGAGAACGAGACCCAGCGCCTGGACCCAGCCGGCGCTCATGGCGCCCATGGGATCAAGACCGGCCACCCCGGCCATCGGGGCGGCGAACCCCGCCAGCAGCGCAATGACGAACGCGATGCCGGCGAACCAGGCGGCGCTGCCGGGGCGCCCTGACAGGCCACGGAACCCGGTGTCACCGGTGCGCCGCAGTTGGATGAGGGTGCGGGCAACGAAGCCGACCAGCAGGTAGAGGCCGTACAACGTCAACGCCAGAACATTCACTGCTGCGTCTCTTTCGCATCGTCGATGCCGACCACGGTGAGGTTCTCGCGGGTGGGCGTCGTGGCGCCGGTGGGGGTGCAGCATCCACCGGCGCACCCGCACCCGCCTTCCTCGATCGTCGGGTCCGCAGCGGTGGCGGTGTCGGTACCGGTGTGGCTGTGGGTGGCGGGCCCGCAGCACCCTTCGCCGCGCCAAGCTTCGATGCCCTCGCGCACAGCGACAGCGGCGATGACCAGGCCAGCGATGGGGTCGGCCCACGACCAGCCGAGTGTGGCGTTCAAGACGAGCCCGATGAGTAGGACGGCGGACAGGTAGGTGCACAGCATCGTCTGGGTGGAGTCGGCGACCACCGCGTTCGACCCGAGGGTCCGTCCGGTGCGCCGTTGCGCCCAGGACAGGAACGGCATGATGACCAGCGAGGTCGCCGCCAGCGCGATGCCGACTGTCGAGTTCTCCGGGTCGTGCCCGCTGATGAGGGCCCGGACGGACTCGAAGGTCACGTAGCTCGCCAGGCCAAAGAACGAGAACGCCATCAGTCGTAGCGCGGTGCGCTCGCGTGACTCGGGCAGAGGGTGGCGGAACTGCCACAGAATGATGAGCCCAGAGGAGACCTCGACGATGGAGTCCAGACCGAACCCGACCAATGCGACCGACCCTGCCACGATGCCGGCGGTGATGGCGATGACGGCCTCGACGGCGTTGTAACTCACTGAGGTCGCGGCGAGCAGCTGCGCCCGGCGCCCGTACTTGGCCCGGTCGGCGGCAGTGAGTGCCGTGCCGTGGTTGTGCCCCGTTCGACCGACCCCGTCGAGCCCGTCGAGCCCGCCAGGGGTGTTGGTAGTCGCGCTCATCGGCTGGCCTGCGTCCCGTAGGTGCCGCAGAGGGTGACTGCGTCGCCGGTCAGGGCGAGCAGCTGCTCGGCGGCCGCGAGGAGCGCCATCGTCGCCTCGGGGTGGGCGAGGGAGTACACCGAGGAGCGGCCCTGGGTGCGGACCGAGACGACACCGCAGTCCAACAGGCACAGGCAGTGGCGGCTCACTGTGGACTGCGCCAGCCCGAGGTGCTCGGTCAGATCGACCACCCGGTGCTCGCCGAGGGCCAGGTGCTGCACGATCGCCAGCCTCGAGCTGTCCCCGAACCCGTCGAACAGGCAGGCAGCAGCAGCAAGGGAGCCCGTCTTACGGGGCGCAGTCGAGGCCCGGGTGTTGGTTTCATCCATAAAGCAGATGATAGCGTGCTATCGCGATGTTGTCAGTCGGACGACAAAGCAAGCCGGACGGCTCCGGTGACGTGCCGTCGCGCGGGCGTTGCTTGAAGCGGGCGGGTGCAGAACCAAGAGAGGATGGGTTGTGGCGTCAAGGACCGTCGAGTTCCAGGTGGAGGTCGCAGCCCCGGTCGAGACCGTGTGGGCGCGGCTGGTGAGTGCTGAGGGGTTCAACTACGAGATGCGGCCTTGGGTGACGATGACGATGCCGGCGGCGGCCCGCGGCCTGAGCGTCGAGACGGTGCCGCTCGGAGTGCCGCTCGGGAGGGCTTGGCTGCGTTTGTTCGGGGTGGTCCCATTCGACTACGACCGCCTGTGCATCGTCGAGCTCGAACCTGGCCGCCGGTTTCTCGAACGGTCAACGATGGCGAGCATGCGGGTCTGGGAACACGAACGAACAGCGGCCGCGACACCTGCCGGCACACGCGTCACCGACCGGGTCACGTTCACGCCGCGGCTGCCGCTGACCCCGCTCATCGGGCCTCTCGCCCGCGGCATCTGCGCGTTCTTCGCGCACCGTCAACGGCGTCTGCGCGACTACTACGCCTGACCGGACCGGACCGGGCCGGCGTCACGGCGGGGCTAGGACCGCGCTGAGGTCGCTGTCGCCGACCCGCTCGCCGTTCGCGGTCACCGCGTCGCGTACGTGGGCGGCGACGGCGGCCGAGCTGCGGATGCACTCGGCGTCGCCGGGGGTCAGCGTGTACTCGCGTCCGTTGAGGCCATACACGGACAGCGAGGACGTGGCGGGGTCGTACAGGTTGTCGTGCGCCGAGCCGCCGCGATCGAGGTAGGTCGCGAGTTCCGTGCACGTCGCCGCCGCGCTCCCAGGCCCTGTCGTGGCGGCGCCCGTGGGGGTGCGACTGGTTGGGGCCCGGGCTGGCGGCGGCTCCGATGTGCCGTTCGAGCAGCCAGCCACTGCGATGTTCAGCAACAGGCCCAGCAGGGCGGCAGCAAACGCGTTCACAGCCGGGCTCCTCAGCGCACAGACGACGGCAGATGCACCTTTCGACGCGCGCAGCGGGTCCGAAGTTGTGCCGCCCGGGGCGTGCTATCAGTTGGTTGCGTAGCGAGGCAGGGGCGGGTCGAAGACGAGGTCGGTGTTGGGGGCTTCGTCGCGGCGCTCATCGCGCGGCCAGACGGCGGTCCCCACGTACGTCTGCTGTCCGAGCCGCAGATCAACGCGGTACTGGTACGGGCCCGGACCCAGTTCGGGGGTCGGCCACTCCTGGTCACGGGGAGAGGTGATGAACACCGAACCGTCATCGCAGCCGTTGCCGTCACGCTCGGTGTAGGGCCCGTAGGTCTGCGAGGAGCCGTCGGCAGCGGTGACGGTGGCGGTAGCGGTGGCGTCTGGGTAGCCGCGGTCCAAGCCGCGCAGACCGACTTCGACGCCGTAGCTGTCGAGTTCCCCGTCGATCTCGGTGAGGAGCGCGAGATAACCCCGCGCGGGTGGGCTCGGCCTGTCCGCCGTCGTCGTCCACGCGAACGACGAGCTCACGCTTCCCTGGGGGCCCTGACCCTGGAGGTGCACCAAGTAGCGGCCAGCCGGCCCTTCGACACTCGCCTGGAACGCCTCCCCGACCGGGGTGACGGTGACGTCGAGGAACCGGGTGCACGGATCGAGTTGCGCGGCGGGCTTGCTCAGCGGCTGCGCGACGGCGGTGAATGACCAGCCGTCGAGACCGAACGCGAACGTGGCGTTCGCCCCGTCGTCGGCGGTGACGTAGGGCGGGGTCGCCATACCGTCTGCGCAGAACGCTGCCTCATCGTGTTGCCAGCACGTCGAGGTCACCGTGACCGGCGACCAGTTCCCACCGGACAGCACGACCGGCTCGGGCGGCTGGTTCCCGACCTCAGCACGCGGTACCGCAGGCAGTCCCGGCAGCGGTGGAGCAGTACTCGCAGCGCCTGTGGCGGCTGGGTCGGTGGCGGTCGCTGGGTCGGGGCTCGGTGCCGTCACGTCGGGACCCACGTCTCGAGCTGCGCCCGTGACGAGCAGGACGGCGGCGGTGCAGGCTGCTGCGAGTGCGGCGGCACCAGCGGCCATCGAGGCCCGCCGCGTCCGGCGTCGGCGCCGGCGCTTCAGGACGTTGCCAAAGCTGGGCGGCGTAGCCGGAGTGGCTGCATCGACGTAGCCGCGCAACAGACGACTCGTCTCCGAAGCGGTGTCCGAGCGGCTTGAGTCGTCTGAGCCGTTGGGGGCGTCTGCGTCGGAACGCGTCATGGCGTGGTCCTCTCGTTCAAATGTGGGGCGATCGACGCGCGGGCGCGACCAAGCCGCGATTTCACGGTCCCGACCGGGATATCCAGCAGAGTGGCGACCTCCGCTACGGGTAGGTCATGGACGTGGTGCAGCACCAAGACCGCACGATGTGCGACCGGCAACGCTGCGAGTGCCGCAGCCAGGTCGACGCCGACGCCCTCGTGCCCATCGGACCCATCAGCGCGGTCTGTCGCGTCGTTGGTGCGCGCGGCCAGCCGTTGCAGACCGACCCGTGCGACAGCGCCGCGGCGCCTACGCGAGATGAGCAGCCGCACCGCGACCGTGCGCAACCACGCGTCAACGTCGTCGTAGTCGCGGACTTTCGGCCAGTGCTCGAGCAGCCGCACGAACGCGTCCTGGGTGACCTCCTCAGCGTCAGGCCGCGAGTCGCCGATCACCGTGAGAAGTCCGATGAGCGGCCCCGCGGCGCGTGCGTACACCCGCGCAACCTCCTCGGTGCCATCTCGTCTCACATCCATGACACGCGACAGGCTCCCGTCAGGTTCCCTTCTCCACGCAAGCTCCATCGTGGTCCGAGGCCACAGTGAGCTCCACTCAACCTAGTCGGGCGACGGTTCGACCCCGTCAAGGAATCGATCCGCCGCATCTCAACTACGCGGTCTCACCTAGCGCGTTGACGACGAGTGACGATCCCGAGATCCAAGGCCCCGCCTGGCTCCTAAGCCTCTAGGAACTCTGCGGCACGCATGCTACGAAGGTTCGTAGATCAACCAGCTCGGCCCGTTCCCCCCGGAACGGGCCGAGCGCCATTTCCAGGCTAAGTGACGAGCAGTGACGACCGCTCGTCTCCTGTTGCGGGCGAGGCGGTGAGCACGGGTGCATGGCGGGGTGAAGTTCTACCGAGGCTCAGCGGCCGCTGCCCGGTCCTACGTTGAGGCTGACCGGTCGCGCGTCGATGACTACTACCTGGCCGAAGGCACCGGCATCGCCAGCCATTACGTCGCGACTTGCACCGATTCCCCAAGCGCCGAGAACAGGGGGGAACGCAGCCAGGAACACGGCCAGGTACACGCTCCCGCGCTGGTCCGGGTCGCAGGAACGCTCGACGGTGACGCCTACGAGCGGTGGGTCGGCGGCTACGACGAGGCCGGCCGGGCGAAAGGGCGGCTGCGCACCGATGAGCATGGCCTGCGGTTCGTCGAGGTCGTGGTCAACGGTCCGAAGACGTGGTCGCTGGCCGCGGCGCTGCACCCCGAGGTCGCAGCGGCGTACGACGTCGCGCAGGAACGCGCCGCCCAAGAGGTGCTCGGGTGGGTGGCTGAGCACGCCACCACCCGGATCGGCCCCCGGGGTCGGCAGGTCCAGGTACCGGTCGCCGAGATCGAGGCGGCGGTGGTGCGGCACTACACCTCGCGTGCCGGTGACCCGCACCGTCACCTGCACCTGCAGATCAACGCCCGCGTCCGCGCCGCCGAGCATGGCGCCGAAGCCGGCGGGACTGGCGGGTGGCGGGGTCTGCACTCGGTCGGGATCGTGGACTCGATCGAGGCGATCAACGGCATCGGACACGCAGCGGTCATGTGCGACCCCCACCTACGCCAGACACTGGCCGCCCATGGCTTCACCCTCGACCCGGACACCGGGGAGGTCCGCGAGCTCGCGCCGTACGCGGGGGCGTTCTCCGCGCGGGCGGCGCAGGTCAGCCGCAACGTCGACCGGTACGAAGCCGAGTGGCGTCGCGAGCACCCCGACTCCGAACCCGGACCGAACCTGCGCCGCACCTGGGACCGCCGCGCCTGGGCACAGGCCCGACCGGACAAGGTCGTCCCCGCCGACGGGCGCGAGCTCGAGGCACGGTGGGTCGAGGAGCTTCGCGACCTCGGCTACCGCTCACCCATCGGCCAGGCACCTCTGGCACCCACGGCGATCGGCCGGCTGAACCGCGACACCGTCACCGAACTGGTCCTGCTCCGGCTCGGCGCGCGGCGGTCGTCGTGGAACGCCGCCGACATCCGCGGCGAGGTCGAGAAGATCATCGCCGCCGCCGGCCCCCACGGCATCGTCACCGACCCGGTCGTGCGGAGAGAGCTGGCCGAAGACCTCACCGCCCGAACCCTCACCGCCTGCACCCCACTGCTCGAACGCAACGACGTCCCCGAACATGTCCGTGCCCTTACCTCCCCTGCCGTCTTGGCGGTGGAGGCCGACCTGGTCGACCGGCTCGCCGCCCGAGCCGCCACACCGGGCTACCCGAGCCCGATCGGAACACGCGTCGCCGGCGTGGAGCTCGATGCCGCTCAACAGGCCACTGCCGCCGCGTTGGCCGGCACCGGAGAGCTGGTGGTCATCGAGGGCGCCGCTGGCGCGGGGAAGACCACCACCCTTCGTGCCGCCCGGGAACTGCTCGAGATGGGCGACCTTCGCCTTGTGGTAGTCACCCCGACCCTCAAGGCGGCTCAGGTCGCCGCCGCCGAGCTCGGCACCCCCGCATCCTCCGCCGCGTGGCTCATCCATCAGCACGGCTTCCGCTGGGACGAGGACGGGCAGTGGACCCGCCACGACGTCGACCGGAACTACATCGACCCTTCCGCGAGGCTGCTGAAGGGCGACCTGCTGGTCGTCGACGAGGCCGGGATGCTCGACCAGGACACCGCCCGAGCCCTACTGACCATCGCCGATGAGACCGGCGCCCGCCTCGCCCTAGTCGGCGACCGCCACCAGCTACCCGCCGTCGGCCGCGGCGGCGTCCTCGACCACGCCACCCGATGGGCCCACCCCGACCACCAGGTCACCCTCGACGCCGTCCACCGATTCGCCGACCCCGACTACGCCGACCTCACCCTGGCCATGCGCACCGGCCAGCACCCGGAGCAGGTGTTCGACACGCTCCTGGCCCGCGGCGACATCGTCATCCACCCCAGCGAGGTCGAACGCCAGGCCGCGGTCACCGACCTCGCCGCCGCCTCACCCGGCGACCTCGTCATCGCCGACACCCGCGACAGCGTCGCGGCCCTCAACGCCACCATCCGCGACCACCACCGAGCGACCACAGAACACCCAGGTACACAGCCGGCGATCAGCACCCAGGCCGGCGACCAGCTCAGCGTCGGTGATCGCATCGCGACCCGACGCAACGACCGCGACCACGACGTCGCCAACCGCGACCAATGGCACATCACCGGCATCGACCGTGACACCGGCGACCTGAGCGTCGCCGGTCGCCGCGGCACCCGAGTACTACCCGTCGGCTACGCCACGCGCCACGTCGAACTCGCCTACGCCACCACCACCCACGGCACCCAAGGCGAAACCGTCAACGCCGCGCACTTCCTGCCCGGGGAGACCACCGGCGCCGCCTCGGCGTATGTCGCGATGACCCGCGGCCGCCACGCCAACACCGCCCACCTCGTCGCCGACACCATCGACGACGCCCGAGCCCAGTGGGTCGAGACGTTCACCCGCGACCGCGCCGACCTCGGACCCGCCCACGCCCGCGACACCGCCCTCGAGGCCATCGACATCTACGGCCCCCTCGCCCCACCGCAACCGACCCTCGAGCCCGAGCCATCTACCCGACAACGTTCACAGCACCGGTCGACCGCAGCACCCGGCCCGCGGCCCGGAATCGGACGGTGATCGGACGCACCGCCGAGCCACGTGGTCCCGCGACTTGCGAAGTCATCGCCCGTCATGTGATCGCCAGCGACGTCCTCGACGGCATATCTAGGTGAGGGCATTTGTCCTCGTCATCCTTTGAAGGGCAGCCCATGACCCCTCCCACGAACCTGCACCCGATCCAGGTCCCCGATGAATGGCGCGACCACGACCTGCTCACATTCGAGCAGTTCTGCGCCCTCATCCAGATCCCCGCCCGCACCGTCCGCGACTGGAGACGCCGCGGCACCGGACCCCGCTTCACCAAGCTCGACGGCGCCGGCCGACTCTACCTCACCGTCGCCGAGACACGACGATTCCTGCGCATCGCAACAGGTAGCACGTCCCCCACCGAGACCCACCCCACCGTGACCATGCGAACCGAGGAGACCCCGTCATGACTCACCCCGACCGCCCCGACCACCCCGAGCAACACGAGGTCCACGCTCGTCGCGACCTGCTCACCTCCACCCAGCTCGCCGAGCGGTGGGGCGTCAGTACCGGCCACCTCGCGAACCTCCGCCACCACGGCGAAGGCATCAACTACCTCAAGATCGGCAGCCGCGTCGCCTACCGGTACGCCGACGTCATTGCCTACGAGAACGAGCACTACGTACAGGTGAGCTGAGGGGTCGTCGCTCAGGAACCCACCTCCTGCAGGCAGCGATCAGGGCGGCGGACCTACGAACGCTTGCGGTCCACCACAGCAGTCAGCGGGCTACGGCGTCACGAGCACACCCGACGACGATTGCCGGCACCAGTCGAGCCTCTGCCGGGACTTCGCTCGTCGCACATATTGGGGTACGAGGTACGTCGAAAACTCCCCGTTTACTCCCCTAATTGAACATGGCCAGGGCTTATTCGGCATGACCACCCGCGACGCGCAAAACGCTCAGACCCGCTCAACTGAGCCTGATTGATGATTCTCGATGATTCGGCGTAAACCCCTCCGGCCCATTCAGCGGGTTCGGGGTTCGAGTCCCTGATGCCGTACAGATGCAGCCTCCGACCTGGTCACCCAGGTCGGAGGCTGTTGTCGTTCCGGGGCCTCACGGCCCCGTCGCCCGGGCGTGCGAGCCCGTCCCGGTGCCGTCGTCGAGCTCGGCGGCCACGGACACCACGAGCCCGCCGACCATGAAGGCGACGATGACGGCGACCAGGGTGCCCGTGGTCAGCGTGGGGATGAGGCGGCGCGGCCCGGAGACCTCGCTCGGAGCGCCGTGGTACCCGTGGGTCAGGGCGTGGCCCTTGCCGCGCTGCAACAGGTAGCGATTGACCGGGTACGCCGCAGCGAACGCGGCGGTGAGCGCGACCATCATCGAGACCCAGAACACCCAGTTGACGAGACCGGCGTCCATGGCACCGGGGACGGCCGCCATGACGAGGTTGTCGACGACCTCCATCGTGGCGATGGACAGCGTGTCGGCGGCGAACACGATCGACAGCGCCGCGCCGACGCCGAGGCCGGTTTTGACCAGCGGCAGCGTGGACAGGGCGTAGCCGAAGAGGAACGCCAGGGAGACGGCGAGCGCGACGGTCCAGCCGGCACTGAGCCCGATCGCGGTGCCGATCATCAGGCCGAGGATCTCGCCGATCGCGCAGCCGGTCAGGCAGTGCAGCGTCGCGGACAGGGCCATCGCGTTGACCCCGCCCATCTCGTGGTGGTCGTGGTGGTCGTGCTGGTCGTGGTGGTCATGGTGGTCGTGGTGGTCGTGCCCGGTGTGGGGCTGGGCGTGCTGGTGGCTC
>JAOPXU010000001.1 GCA_025964985.1 Nocardioides sp. | reverse complement strand
GGGTGCGCGAACGGATGGTCGGGAGGACCTTCTCCGGCTCGGTGGTGGCGAAGACGAAGACGAGGAACTCCGGCGGCTCCTCGACCACCTTGAGCAGGGCGTTGAAGCCCTGCGTGGTGACCATGTGTGCCTCGTCGACGATGTAGACCTTGTAGCGGCTGTGCACCGGCGCGAAGAACGCCTTCTCGCGCAGGTCGCGGGCGTCGTCGACGCCGCCGTGGGAGGCCGCGTCGATTTCGATGACGTCGATCGAGCCGGACCCGCCGCGGGCCAGCTCGCGGCAGCTGTCGCACTCGCCGCACGGGTCGGAGACCGGGGCCACGGCGCAGTTGAGCGCCCGGGCGAGGATGCGCGCCGAGGTGGTCTTGCCGCAGCCGCGCGGACCGGAGAAGAGGTAGGCGTGGTTGACCCGGTTGTTGCCCAGCGCCGCCCGCAGGGGCTCGGTCACGTGCTCCTGGCCGATGACCTCGGAGAAGGTCTCCGGCCGGTAGCGGCGGTAGAGCGCGAGCGGTGAGTCCACGTGCCGACCCTAACCACGGGCACCGACAGCCGGTAGCCGGGCCGACCCGGCCCTGACCCCACCAGGCCGCGCCTGCGGGGCTGCTCCCGGGGCGCGTACGGGCACCGTCAGGACCTGGGGACGAAGAGGCCCCCCGCGCACCCGACAGAGCTCACTTACCCTTGCTGCCTTCCGGCCCTGGGGGAGTTGGGCGAGATGCCGCCACACGGGGGGTTGGTGAGGAGCATAGGCGATTGGTCGCCGCCGATCCCCGACGGGTAGTGTCCTCCGCGGAGGATTCGCCTAGTGGCCTATGGCGCTCGCTTGGAAAGCGGGTTGGGTGTGAAAGCCCTCAGGGGTTCGAATCCCCTATCCTCCGCCAGCGGACGGCACCGAGAGATCGGTGCCGTCCTGCATTTCGGGGCATGGCAGCCCTGCAGCCCCTTGCCATAGTTGACCAAGTCAGTATGTTTAGGTCATGACGGCTGCCGCTCACTCCCACCGCCACCTGCGCCCCGTCGAGCCGGTCGAGGTCTCCTCCGACCTGTTCCGGGCCGCGCTCGGTGCCCACCCCGCCGGGGTCGTGGTGGTGACCGGGACCGACGAGGACGGGCCGGTCGGGATGACCGCGACGTCGTTCGTCTCGATCTCGCTGAGCCCTCCCCTGGTGGCGTTCGCGGTCGCGACGTCGTCGTCGACCTGGACCCGCCTGCGGCGTGCCGACTCGGTCGTCGTGCACCTGCTCGACGACGGGCAGTCCTCGGTGGCCACCCGGTTCGCGACCAGCGGCATCGACCGGTTCGCCGAGCCCACCTCGTGGGCGCCGCTGCGCACCGGGGAGCCGCTGATCTCCGACGTCGCGACCTGGCTGCGCTGCCGGGTCGACGAGCACGTGCTGCTCGGCGACCACGTCCTCGTCGTGGCCCGCGTCCTCGAGGCGTCGGTCGACCCCCAGCACCAGCCCCTCGTCCACCACGCCCGCGGCTACCGCACGGTCCACCCGCTCCCCTAGCCCGACCCCGGCCTCGGCGCGCTCACGCAGGGCGCCGACGCACGAAGCCCGCCACCGACAACGACGTCAGTGGCGGGCTTCGCGCTTCCCGGGCGGGTCAGGCCTCGCGGCGGGCGAGCTCCTCGCGCAGCAGCGGCAGCAGGTGCTGGCCGTAGGCGACGGCGTCGTCGAGCGGGTCGTAGCCGCGGACCAGGACCGTGTCGACGCCGATGTCGACGTAGTCGAGGAGGGCGGCCGTGACGGTCTCCGGCGAGCCGACCAGGGCTGTCGTGTTGCCGCCGGCGCCGGCCGCGGTGGCGGTCGGCGTCCAGAGCGCCCGGTCGTGCAGGTCGCCCTTGGCGGCCGCTGCGAGCAGGCGGCGCGAGCCCTCGTTCTCCGGTGTCGCGCCGACCGTCTTGTGCACGTGCTGCAGGTAGGCGCGGCCCGGACCGGAGCGGATCCGGTCGAGGACGTCGTGCGCCCGCTCCCACGCGAGCTCGTCGGTCGGCGCGATGATCGGGCGGAAGGACACCGAGATCCGCGGCGCCTCGCGGCCCGCTGCCACGGCGGCCGCGCGGATCGAGGCGATCTGCTCTGCTCCGCGGTCTCGGCGAGCGGCTCGCCCCACAGCATGAAGGTGTCGGCGTGCTTGGCGCCGACCCGGTACGCCGCCGCGGACGAGCCGCCGAAGAACAGCGGCAGGTGGCGGCCCTCGTGGGGCAGGACCCCGGCCGCGTAGTCCTCGATGCGGTAGTGCTCGCCCGCGAACGAGAACGCCTCGGACGACGTCCAGGCGCGGCGCAGGACCTGCAGGTACTCGTCGGTGCGGGCGTAGCGCTGGTCGTGGTCGAGGTGGTCGCCGTCGCGGCGCTGCTCGACGTCGGAGCCACCGGTGATGACGTGCACGGCGACCCGGCCCCCGGCGAACTGGTCCATCGTGGCAAAGGTGCGGGCGGCGAGGGTGGGCGCGACGGAGCCGGGCCGGTGGGCGACGAGCAGTCCGAGGGTCGAGGTGACCGCGGCGACCGCGGCGGCCACCTGGGTGCCCTCGGGCCACGACGAGCCGTAGCCGATGAGGACGCGGTCGAAGCCGGCCTCCTCGTGGGCCCGGGCGAAGCGTCGCGTGTAGTCGGGGTCGACCGCGGGCCCGGAGCCGGGCCGGCTCTCGGAGGCGTCGCGGGTGCCAGTCATGCCGAGCACCTCGACGGGTCGGGTCCGGGCCGTGCCGGCGGTCGTGGAGTTCGGTGCGGTGAGGGTCATGCGTGGGCCTTCCGGACGAGGGAGGTGGGATCTCGGTCGAGCAGGGCGCGGCCGACCGCGCCGGTGATCTGGTCGTCGTGCGGCACGTGCACGCGGCTGCACAGGACGTCGCGGTGGTGCCGCTCGAGGGGGTGGTGGCGCGAGAGCCCGTGGTTGCCGGTCAGCGCGAGCGCCCGCTCGACCGCTCCCATCGCCGCACGCGTGCCCTCGAGCTTGGCCGGACCGACGTCGGCAAGGGCCTCGGGGTCGCCGGAGTCGACGCCGTCGGCGACGCAGTGCACGACCCGCCGGGCCACCCGGAGCCGCGAGGCGATCTCGCCGATCTCGTGCTGGAACCGGGGCAGGGTGGCGAGGCTGTCGCCGAGCGCCGTGGGCACCCGACTGTGCAGGAAGCCGCCCAGCCAGGACACGGCGGCGTCGGCGACGCCGAGGTAGATCGAGGTGAGGCCGAGGTTGTTCCAGGCCGCGAGCACCGGGTCGGCGCCGGCCGAGCCGGCCGGGGCCAGGCCGACGGTGTCGCCGAGCGGGACGGGCGCGTCGGTGAGGACGACGTCGTCGCTGCGCGAGGCGCGCAGGCCGAGGTGGTCCCAGGTGGGCTCGACCTCGACCCCACCCCGCTCCGGCCGTACGACGAACGCCCCGACCCGCGGGGCGCTCTCGTCGGTCCGGGCCCAGACGAGCATCCGCGAGAGCCCGGGCGCGCCGGTGGAGTAGATCTTGCGGCCGGTCAGCAGCCAGCGGTCGCCGTCGCGCCGGGCGACGGTGGCCGGCAGGCCGCCGCGGCTCGGCGAGCCGAGCTCGGGCTCGACGCGCAGCGCGTTGACGAGGGCGGGCCCGTCGAGGCTGTCGACGAGCAGCTCGGCGTACGCCGCCTCGGGCCAGCCGCCGGACGCCGCCTGCGCGGCGTGGGTGAACATCGTCCACGCCGAGATGAGGGTGACCGACGGGTCGCCCTGCCCGAGCGCGTGCAGCACCCGGACGGTGTCGGCCAGGCCGAGCCCCGGCCCGCCGTGGCGGGGTGCCACCGTGGCGGTCAGCAGCCCGGCCCGGTGGACCAGCCGCAGGCCATCGAGGGGCAGCGCGGCGGTGCGGTCGTGCTCCTCGGCGCGACGGGCGAGTGCGACCGTGAGGTCGTCGAGGCGGCTCAGGTCGGGGACGGCCAGCAGGGCCGTGGTGGGCTCGGCGACGCTCATCGCGGGCTCACGCCGGTACGGCGAGCCGGTCGGCCGCCCCGGCCCGGACCAGGTCGATGAGCCGGCGGTAGGCGCGGGCGTCGGCCAGCGGGTCGAAGCCGCGGATGAGCAGCGTGGACACGCCCAGGTCGACGTAGTCGAGGAGCGCCTCGGCGACCTGCTCGTAGCTGCCGACGAGGGCGGTGGAGTTGCCGGCGGCGCCGGTCACCTTGGCGACGGCGGTCCACAGCCGCGTGTCGTGCACGTCGCCCTGGGCCGCGGCCTCGAGCAGTCGCTGCGAGCCCTCCTGCTGGGCGTGGTCGAGCTTCTGGAACCCGGGCTGCGGGGCACCGACGCGCTCCTGGGTGGCGGCGAGGATCTCCTCGGCGCGGGCCCAGGCCTCCTCCTCGGTCTCGGCGACGATCGGGCGCGTCGAGACGGAGAAGCGCGGGTCGCGGCCGTGGGGCGCCGCGGCGGCGCGCACCTCGCCGATGCGCTCGGCGATGCCGGCCAGCGGCTCGCCCCAGAACGCGTAGACGTCGGCGTGCTTGCCGCCGACGCGCACCGCGTCCCCGGACGCCCCGCCGAAGTAGACGGGGATCTCGACCGGACGGACCGACGACCAGCCGCCCTCGACCCGGTAGAAGTCGCCCTCGTGGTCGAACGGCGCCTCGCTGTACCACTCCTTGCGCACGACCGAGAGGAAGTCGTCGGTGCGCGCGTAGCGGGTGGCCTTGTCGAGGAAGTCGCCGTCGCGGCGCTGGTCGGCGTCGTCGCCGCCGGTGATGACGTGCATCGCGACGCGGCCCGGGTGGAAGGCGTCGAGGGTCGCGTAGGACCGGGCAGCAAGCGTGGGGGCGAGGAAGCCGGGGCGGTGGGCGAGCAGCACCTTGAGCGTGGTGGTGCGTGACAGCACCTGGTCGGCGATGACGAACCCGTCGGGGCTGGCCGACGAGTGCGCGATCAGCACGCGGTCGAAGCCGGACTCCTCGTGGGCCTTGGCGACCGTGTCGAGGTAGGCCGGGTCGACGGGGTCGCTCCCGCCCTGGCCGGCGGACTCGCTGAACTCCTGGGTGGCGGCGAAGCCGATGAACTCGACGTCGTGCGGGGTGGTCATCAGACGGGCTCCTTCTCGAGGGACGGGGTGGTGGTCACGGGCGCGAGGGCGCCGCGCCAGGTGCCGGCGTGGTGGCAGGCCGCCGTACGACGACCGGCACCGACCGGGGCGAGGCCGGGCTGCTCGTGGCAGGCACTGGTGGCGAAGCGGCAGCGGCCGGCGAAGACGCAGGCGCCGGCGGGCAGGTCGGTGCGCTCGTCGCCGAGGGGGACCCGCAGCTGGCCGGGCTGCAGCCGGTCCTCGTGCTGGACGCTGGGGGCCGAGGCGGTGAGCAGGGCGGTGTAGGGGTGCGTCGGCCGCTCGAGCACCTCGCCGATCGGGCCCTGCTCGACGAGCCGGCCGCGGTAGAAGACCGCGACCCGGTCGGCGATGCCGGCCAGCGAGCTGAGGTCGTGGGCGATGATCACGACGGCGAGGTCGAGCTCGTGGCGCAGCGTGTCGAGCAGGCGCAGCACGAGGTTGCGGTTGGAGACGTCGAGGGCACTGACCGGCTCGTCGCAGAACAGCAGCCGGGGCCGGGTGACGATCGCCCGGGCGAGCGAGACGCGCTGGCGCTGGCCGCCGGACAGCAGTCGCGGGTAGCGGTCGCGGTAGGACGCGGGGTCGAGCCCGACGAGGCGCAGCGCCTCGTCGACGCGGGCGCGCTGCTCGTCGCGGGTCAGCCCGCCGGCGACGGCGAGCGGCTCCCCCACGAGCTCGTGGACGGGCAGGTCGCCGTCGAGGGAGCGCAACGGGTCCTGGAACGCCAGCTGCACCTGGCCGGAGCGGCGGAAGGCGCGCAGGGCGCGGCCGTCGAGGTCGCCGAGGTCGGCACCGTCGAAGTCGATGGTGCCGGCGGCGGGCCGGACGAGCCCGACGGTCGCCCGCGCAAGGGTCGTCTTGCCCGAGCCGGTCTCGCCGACGACGCCGAGGATCTCGCCGGCGCGCACCTCGAGGTCGACCCCGGCCAGGGCGGCGCCGGTGCCGAGCGACCCGCGGCGGCGCGGAGGTGCGTAGGTGACGGTGAGGTCGCGCACGGAGAGCAGCGGTGCGACGACGGGCTCGGTCGCGGTGGTCATCGGGCTCCTGTCGGGGTCAGGTCGGCGACGCGGACGCACCGCGAGGTGCGGCCGGCGCCCGCGTCGTGGAGCGGTACGGCGCCCGCGGTGCAGGCCTCGACCGCCTCGGAGCAGCGCGGCGCGAAGCGGCAGCCGGGCATCTGCACGCCGGCCTCGGGCGGGGTGCCGGGGATGACGTCGAGGGTGCGCCGCGTCCAGTCACCGATCGAGGCGACCGAGAGCAGTGCTCGCGTGTAGGGGTGGCGCGGGTCGGCGAGCACCTCGTCGGTCGGTCCGCTCTCGACGACCTGGCCGCCGTACATCACGAGGATGCGGTCGCAGGTCTCGGCCACGACGGCGAGGTCGTGGGTGACCAGCAGGAGCGAGAGGTCGTGGGTGCGCCGCAGCCGCGTCAGCAGCTGGAGGATCTCGGCCTGGATCACCGGGTCGAGGGCGGTCGTCGCCTCGTCGGCGATGAGCAGCTCGGGCTCGAGCGAGACGGCGATCGCGATGAGGACGCGCTGCAGCATCCCGCCCGACAGCTCGTGCGGGAACTGGTGGAAGACCTGCGCGGGGCGGTGGATACCGACCTCGGTGAGCAGCTCGACGCTGCGCGCGTCGGCCTCCTTGCGGCTCATCCGGCGCTTGGTGCGCAGCTGCTCGGCGACCTGGCGCCCGACCGTCATCGACGGGTTGAGGTAGGAGGCCGGGTCCTGGAACACCGCGGAGACGCGGGTGCCGCGCACCTTGTCCCACGTGCGCCGACGCGCGGTCGTCAGCTCGACGGCCTCGTCGCCCTCGCGGGCGCCGCCGAGGCGGATCGACCCGCCGGCGACGTCGCAACCGGACGGCAGCAGGCCGAGCACCGAGCGGCAGGTGAGGGTCTTGCCGCTGCCCGACTCCCCCACCAGGCCGACGGACTCGCCGGCCGCGATCTCAAAGGTGACGTCCGCGACCGCCGTACGACGACCGCGGGCGACGGTGACCGAGAGGTCTTCGACCCGCAGGGTCGTCCGGGCGCGGGTCTCAGGCTGCAGTGACGCGGACACCGGCGTCCTCCTTGTCCTCGTCGAGGGGTGCGGCGACCGGCACGGGGTCGGCCGGCACGACGGGCGCGACGACACCGCCGGTCAGGCCGCCGCCGACCGCGGCGAGGTCGCGCCGCCAGCCACGTCGTACGTCGTCGGGCGAGGAGTCGCGGATGACGTCGGCGAGCAGGTTGAGGGCGCCGACGGTCAGCATGATCATCACGCCGGGGTAGAGCGGCGACCAGGGCTGCTGGGTGAGGTAGGGCAGGTCACCGGCGAGCATGCCGCCCCACGTCGGGGCCGGCGGCGGGACGCCGAGGCCGAGGAACGTCAGCGAGGCGGTGACGAGCAGCGCAGTGCCGAGGGCCTGGGCGGTGGTCACGGCGATCGTCGGGACGACCTTGCTCCAGATGTGGCGCCGCACGATCCACCACTGCGAGGCGCCCATGAGCTCGGCGGCCTCGACGTACTGCTGCTGGCGCAGGCCGAGGGTGACGGCGCGGGTGACCCGGAAGAACAGCGGGGTCATCAGGATGCCGATCGCCACCATCGACTGGGTCAGCCCGTTGCCGAGCGCGCCGACGACGGCGATGGCGAAGACCGTGAACGGCAGCACCATCAGGGTGTCGGAGAGCCGCAGCGCGACCCACTCGAAGCGACGTCCCAGCCAGGCCGAGCCGAGGCCGCTCGGCACGCCGAGCAGCATCGCGACGGCGACGGCCTCGGCCGCGCCGAGCACGGAGACCCGGGCGCCGGCCATGATGCGGCTGAGGATGTCGCGGCCCAGGTAGTCGGTGCCGAGCCAGTGCGCGGAGCTGGGTCCCTGCAGCTTGATCTCGGGCACGTTGGTGGTCGGGTCGTACGGCGCCAGCCAGGAGCCGGCGACGACCAGCACGGCCACGCCGAGCAGGACGGCCACCGCCAGCTGGGCGACGGGCACGCGGAGGACACGGTGGACGCTGGTCATGACGGCGCTCCCTGCTGCTTGGCGGGACGGGGGCCGGACGTCGCGGCCTGGCGCCGCCCGACCGGGTTGAGGGCGGTCTGGACGACGTTGACGACCATGCTGGCGACGAGCACGACCAGGACGGTGACCATGAGCGTGCCGAGGATGACGGGGATGTCGCCCTGCTCGGCGGCCTGCAGCGACAGCTGGGCGATGCCGGGGATGTTGAAGAGCTTCTCGGTGATCACCGCGCCGCCGAGGATCAGCGGGATCGCCAGGCCGATGACGGCCAGGCCGGGGCCGGCGGCGTTCCGCAGCACGTGCCCGAAGAGCACCCGCCGGCGCGAGTAGCCGCGCATCTCGGCACCGACCGCGTAGTTCTCGCGCAGGGCACCCACCAGCGACGTGCGCAGCTGACGGGTCAGCGACGCGGCCGTGTCGATGCTCAGCGCGAACGCCGGCAGGATCACGAACCGGAGCCACTCGACGGGGTCCTGCTGGAACGGCACGTAACCGCCGGCCGGCAGCCAGTCGAGGTTGACCGAGAAGACGATGATCAGCGCGATGCCGATGACGAACGGCGGTAGCGTCGCCACCACCGAGCAGACGACGGTGATCGCGCGGTCGACGAGGCCGCCGTTGCTGAGCGCGGCGGCGATCCCGCCGCCGACGCCCATGATGACCGCCATCACGAGCGCCAGGGCGGCGATGCCGAGGTCGACGGGCAGGGCCGCCGCGATGCTGTCGGCGACCGGGATCGTGGTGAACCACGACTGGCCGAGGTCACCGGTCAGCGCGTTGCCCAGCCAGGAGAAGTACTGGACGACGACGGGCTGGTCGAGCCCGAACTGGCGGTCCATCCGGGCGATGTCCTCGGAGGTCGCGGTCTCGCCGAGCACGGCCGCCGCCGGGTTGGCGCCCGAGAGCGCGCCCAGGGCGAACGTCAGGACGCTCGCCAGCAGCCCGACGGTCACCGTGACCAGCAGGACCTGCCCGGTCGGCAGCAGGAACCCGCGGAGCCGGGCGCCCGCTCCCAGGGCTGGCCGGGGCGCGCCGGCCACCGGCCCTGCTGGCGGCGGCGCCGGGTCGGCGACCCTCTCGGCGAGCTGCGTCATGAGACCGAGACGCCGTTCCAGGTGACCAGGGTGGTGGTCTCCGGCAGCGCGGACACCGCCTTGGAGCGGGCGATGACGCGGGGAACGGTGTAGAGGAACGTGTTGGGCATCGTCTCGACGGCGACCTTGGTGGCGGCCTGCAGCTTCTCGGCGTACGACGGGTCGTCGAGCGGGGTGCGGATGAACTCCTCGACCGCGGCCTTGACCTTCGGGTCGTACTCGCGGCCGGGGTTCATCAGGCCGGTGTCGCTGTAGAGCACCTGGAAGGCCTGGAACGGCGCCTCGCGGCCCGCGAAGCCGTCGACGACGAGCTGCTCGGAGTGCTGGATGTAGACGACCTCGGTGAACTGCGCCGGCGGGACCGTCTTGATCGTGGCGTCGAAGCCGACGTCGTTGAGCTGCTGGAGGACCAGCTCGGGCACGCCCGCGGGGTTGGCCGTGGTGACCTCGAGCGGGATCGGCTCGTCGTAGCCCGCGTCGGCGAGGATGCTGCGCGCCTTGTCGGGGTCGTAGGCGTAGATACCGGCGAGCTCGTCGTTGTGGCCGACCTGGCCGGGCGGGAAGGGCTGGTAATTGACCTCGCCGATGCCGAACTGGCCGGCCGACACGAGCTCCTCGCGGTTGATGGCGTAGCGCAGCGCCTCGACCACCTGCGGGTCGTCGAACGGCGCGATGGCCGTGTTGGTGTCGAGGACGGCGACGAACAGCGAGTCGATGACCTGCACCTCGAGGCCGGCGGCCTTGGCGGCGTCGACCTGGCTGGGCGGCAGCAGCGCCACGTTGTACTGCCCGGACTGGAGCGAGGCCACGACCGTCGCGGCGTCGGCCGCGGGGTAGAGCTCGAAGGCGTCGACGTCGAACTCGTCGGCCAGCAGGTGGCGGGGGTTCTTGCTCAGCTTGGCGTTGGCGTTCTGGGTGTACTCGTCGAGGACGAACGGACCGGAGCCGGCCGCCTCGGTGGCCAGGGCGTCGGGCCCGGCCGCGAAGCCCTTCGGGTTGACGACCATGCCGGTCTTGCCCGCGAGCAGGTTGGGGTACTGGAAGTTGGGAGCGGCCAGCGTGAGGACGACAGTCGTGGCGTCGGGGGCCGCCACCTCGGCCAGGTCGCCGAGCTGGGGGGCGACCAGCGAGTTCTCCGCGTCGCGGCCGCGCTCGAGGCTGACCTTCACGGCGGTCGCGTCGATCGGCGCGCCGTCGCTGAAGACCAGGTCGGGCTTGAGCGTGAGGGTCAGCTCGGTGCCGTCGGCGTTGTAGGACCACGAGTCGACGAGGTGGGGCACGGCCGTGCCCTCGTCGTCGAGGCGCGTCAGGGAGTCGTAGGTCAGGGCGAGCATGTGCACGTCGGAGCCGGCCGACGAGGTGACCGGGTCCCAGGTGGTCGGGAGCTGCCAGGCCCACTTGAGGGTCGTGGTGCCCGAGCTGCTGCCGGCGGCGTCACCGCCGCACGCGGCCAGGCTGAGGGCTGCGCCTGCTCCGAGGCCCAGGCCCAGCAGGCCGCGTCGGCTCATCGAGGTGGCGGCGGTCGCGCGGACCGCCTGGCGCAGGTGGCGGGCGGTGGGACCGGCGGGAGGAGTGCTCATCCGGGGATCAGCCTTTCGTTGATCGGGCGGTCGGGCCCCTCGTACGGACTCCGTAGAGGTGCACCCGTTCTGGGGAGTGGCGGTGGTGTGGCCCGGCCGGCCCGAGCGGCCTGGACCCTCGAGACCGGCCCATTTGATGGGCTTGTCGAGTGACTTACTAGTGTTAGTGAAGCACGGTCCGTCCGCTCCGCCAATCACCGTCCGCCCTGTGTCCGTTGGGAATGACGACCGTCACGTGGTCGACCACGGCGCAGGACGTCGAACCTCCGGCGTCCCGAATCAAACAAGACATGGTGTATAAAGTAGATGCGTCTACGCATACCGGAGAGGACCCACGTGGCCGACGCCAACCGACTCAGCACGCTGGCCAACGGGCTGGGGGCGCTCGAGCACCTCGTCGCCGGAGCGATGACCATGCGCGAGCTCGCGGCCGCCTGCGGCCTGCCCCGCCAGACGACGTACCGGATCGTCGCGACGCTCATCGACCAGGGCTGGGTGGACCGCACCGGCGAGACCTACCGGGCGAGCCCGCGGATGTGGTCGCTCGCCGCCCAGTCGTTCTCGTTCAGCGACCTGCGCGACGCGCACGCCGGCACCGTGCGCCGGCTCGCCCAGGAGCACGGCGAGTCGGTGCACCTCGCCGTCCTCGACCGCGCCACCGTCGTCTACGTCGACAAGGCCGACGGGTCCAACCCCGTCGGCAGCTACACCACGCTCGGCGGCCGCGCACCGGCCTCCTGCGTGGCGACCGGCAAGCTGCTGCTCGCCCACGCCGACCCGGTCGTCCTCGACCAGGTCGTCGCGGCGGGCCTCGAGCAGCACTCACCCTTGTCCATCGACTCCCCCGGCGCCCTGCGCGTGGAGCTCGAGCGGGTGCGCGCGCACGGCTTCGCGGTCAACCGGGGCGAGTGGCGGCTCGGGGTCGGCGGCGTCGCCGTGGCGGTGCGCAACCCCTTCAACGAGGTCGTCGCCGCCCTCGGGTTCTCCGGGCCGAGCGACCGCATCCTGGCGCGGCTCGACGAGCTGGTGCTCGCCCTGCACGAGGCCACGGGCGCCGACCTCGAGACGGCCGGGGCGCTGCGGTGACGCGGCCGCTGGAAGGTGTGCGCGTGCTCGAGTTCGGCCACGTCGCGGCCGGCCCCTTCGCCGGGATGCTGCTGGCCGACCTCGGCGCCGACGTCGTCAAGGTCGAGAGCCCCGACGGCGACCAGATGCGCTCCTGGCCCCCGCTCGCGGAGTCGGCGGACGGAGAGCGCTTCAGCCACAACTTCGCCTCGGTCAACCGCAACAAGCGCAGCGTCGTCGCCGACCTCAAGGACCCGGCCGACCTGGCCCGCGTCCGCGACCTGTGCCGCCAGGCCGACGTCGTGGTCGAGAACTACCGTCCCGGCGTGCTGGCCCGCCTCGGCCTCGGCTACGACGAGATCTCCTCCGACCACCGCGGCCTCGTCGTCGCGTCGGTCTCGGGGTTCGGCCAGACCGGCGCCTACGCCGGCATGGGCGCCTACGACGTCGTCATCCAGGCCATGAGCGGGATGATGAGCGTCTCGGGCACACCGGAGGGCGAGCTGGTCAAGCCGGGCGTCCCGGTCGCCGACTTCGCCAGCGGCCTCTACGCCGCCCTGGCCGTCGTCGCCTGGCTGCCGCGGGTCCGGGCGACCGGGCAGTCGGTCCACCTCGACGTCCCCATGCTCGACTCGCTGCTCGCCATCTCGGCGCTGCAGACCAGCGAGTACTGGGGCACCGGCGTCGACCCGGTCCCGCTCGGCACGCGCCACCCCCGCAACGCGCCCTACCAGGTGTTCCGGGCCGCCGACGGTCCGTTCGTGCTCGCGGCCGGCAACGACAAGCTGTGGCGCCACGTCTGCGCGGTGGTCGGCGACCCCGCGCTCGCCGACGACAGCCGGTTCGCCGCCCAGGCCGACCGCGTGGCACACCAGCTCGAGCTGGAGAAGCTGCTCGACGACCACTTCTCGACCGCGACCGCCGAGCACTGGGTCGCCGCGCTGCGGGCGGCCGGGGTCCCCGCCGGCCCGGTCAACACGTTCGGCCAGGTCCTGGCCGACCCGGTCCTCCACGACAGCGGCCTCGTCCGTCCCTACGAGGTCCCGGTCGCCGGCACCTCGTGGACCACCGTCTTCCCGGTGCGCGGAGGCGCCGACGCGCGCCTCGACCGCCCCGCCCCGCGGCTGGGCGAGCAGACCGACGAGGTCCTCGCCGAGTGGGGCGCACGGTGAGCGGCGCCGGGGCCGCCCGGCTGGTCCTCGACCGGCCCGGTCGGGCCAACGCGCTCGACGCGGCGACGGTCGAGCGGCTGCACGACGAGCTCGACGCCGCCGAGCGGACCGGCGCGGGTGCCGTCGTGCTCGAGGCGCGGGGCCGTGCGTTCTGCGGCGGCCTCGACCTGTCCGACATCGACGCCGAGACCGACGCCACGCTCCTGCACCGGCTGGTCCGGGTACAGCTGCTCCTCGAGCGCCTCCAGCACTCCCCCGCCCTCACCGTCGCCGTCGTCGAGGGAGCCGCCGTCGGGGCGGGCGCCGACCTCGTCCTCGCCTGCGCCGTGCGGCTGGCCCTGCCCCACGCCTCGCTGCGCTTCCCCGGCCCCGGCTTCGGCGCCGTGCTCGGCACCGCCCGGCTCGCGACCGAGACCAGCCCGTCGTACGCCGCGGAGGTGGCGACCACCCGCCGCCGGGTCGGCGCCGCCGAGGCCGGAGCGCGCGGGCTGTGGC
>JAOPXU010000074.1 GCA_025964985.1 Nocardioides sp. | reverse complement strand
TCGGCACCGCCTCCCTCCAGGTCGCTCCGTCGACCACCAGGCGGGGCCCCGTCGACCCCGCCGTCGCCGCCGCCTGGCGCGAGGTCCTCGGCTCCTCGCCGTACGACGTGGTCGGCGACCCCGCCCTGCTCGAGACCGGCACCCCCACCTGCGACACCCTCACCGAGGCGTGCGACGCCCTCGCCGAGGCCCGCCACGAGCTCACGCTGCTGCGCCGTCGTACCTCCGACCTCGAGCAGCGCCTCGCCAAGGTCGAGAAGAAGCGCCGCAAGCTCAAGCGCAAGCTCGCCGAGCTCGACTAGGCCCGAGCGGTCTCGTGACGGTCGCAGAGCGACCTCCTCGACCGACGTGTGGTGGAGTCGACTGCCGAGCGGTGATCAGCAGAGAGGCGCCCGGGCCACCGACCGACCGGGCCACATGGCGCGCGGAGAGGCGCGGCGGCCCCTGGTGCCGGACTGCTCGCCGTACCAAGCCGGCGGCAGCCCTACGAGAATGCCGCGAGCAGGCGGCACCGGGGCCAACCGCGTCCTCGACCAATCGACTCAGTGCGGCTGCCAGGCGTCCTCGTCGGCGGTGCGCGAGGTGACGGCCTTGGGGAGCTTGCCGTCGGAGAGCTGCTGGATGGAGACGGACTCGAAGACGTCGCGCAGGGAGCGGCGGGCGGCGATCCAGACGTGCTGGAGGACGTCGGCCTGCTCGTTGTAGCTGACCGACTCGGGGCGCAGGCCGTAGACGGAGACCAGGGGGCCGTCGACCGCGCGGATGACGTCGGCGACGGAGACCTCGGTGGCGGGGCGGCCCATGCGCCAGCCACCGGACTGGCCGCGCTGCGACATGACGATGCCGGCACGACGCAGGTCGGCCAGGATCGCCTGGAGGAACCCGTGGGGGATCTCCTGGAGCCGGCCGAGCTCCTCGGCGCTGACCGCCTTGCCGTCCACGCGGTTGGCCATCTCGATGAGGGCCCGCAGCGCATAGTCGGACTTGGCGGAAACTCGCATGAGGCCAGTGTGTCAGATATGTCGCGTCGGACACTGGACCAACTGGCCCGTGCCGCTGCCCCCAGACGCCTCCGCTCGGGTGGGCTGCCGACCGGGCCGAGGTGAGACGGTGATGGTGGCGCCCGTCACACCGGCAGCGTCCCGCGCACCGCTCTCGGAGGCACCATGCCCGACGCGCACGACACCGACCTCGACGACCACCAGGACGACCACGACGAGCACGCCCTCGGCGCGCCGCTCGACCTGCTCCTGGCCGACGCGGCGACCAGCCCGCTGCGCCGGTTCCTGCCGGGGATGTCCGGGGTCCGGTTCGCCGGCAGCCTGGCCCGTCACCCCGGTGTCGTCGCGGGGCACACGGCGACCCTGGCGCGCGAGCTCGGCAAGGTGGCGGTCGGCCGCTCCGAGCTGGCCCCGCACCCCAAGGACCGCCGGTTCGCCGACGAGGGCTGGGCCGAGAACCCGTTCCTGCGCCGCACCCTGCAGGGCTACCTCGCGGCCGGTACGGCGGCCCGTGGCGTCGTCGAGGACGCCGGGCTCGGCTGGGGCGACGGCCAGCGGATCGGGTTCATCGTCGACAACCTGGTCGAGGCGGTGGCGCCGAGCAACAACCCGCTGCTCAACCCCAAGGTCCTCAAGCGGATCGTCGACACCGGCGGCGGCAACCTGGTCGAGGGCACCCGGCGGCTGGTCCGCGACTTCGCGACCGCGCCGCGGGTGCCGTCGATGGTCGAGCCCGACGCCTTCGAGGTCGGCACCGACCTCGCCATGACCCCCGGGTCGGTGGTGCTGCGCACCGACGTCTTCGAGCTCGTCCAGTACGCGCCGCAGACGCCGCAGGTGCACGCCGTACCGCTGCTGATCGTGCCTCCGACGATCAACAAGTTCTACGTCATCGACCTCGCCCCCGACCGCAGCCTGGTCGAGCACCTCGTCCAGCAGGGCCAGCAGGTCTTCTGCATCTCGTGGCGCAACCCCGACAAGCGGCACGCCGACTGGGGCCTCGACGTCTACGCCGCCGCGATCCTCGAGGCCATGGACGCCGCCCAGGACATCACCGAGCAGGAGCAGGTCGCGCTGCTCGGCATCTGCTCGGGCGGCATGGTCGCCACGATGACGCTGGCCCACCTGGCCGCGACCGGCGAGCTCGGTCGGGTCGCGGCGTTCAGCCTGGCCGTCACGGTCCTCGACCAGGAGCATGCCGGCCTGCCGAGCGCACTGCTCTCGCACAAGGCGGCCGCGGCCTCGACGAGGGCGTCGGCCGAGAAGGGCTACCTCGACGGCCGCGCGCTGGCCGAGGTGTTCGCCTGGCTGCGGCCCAACGACCTGATCTGGGGCTACTGGGTCAACAACTACCTGCTCGGCCGGGCCCCGAAGGCCTTCGACATCCTCTTCTGGAACGCCGACTCGGTGCGGATGACCGCGGCCATGCACCGCGACTTCATGGACCTGGCGGTGCGCAACGCGCTCACCGAGCCGGGTGCCGCGTCGCTGCTCGGCTCCGACATCGACCTCGGCAAGGTCGACACCGACACCTACGTCGTCGCCGGCATCGCCGACCACCTCTGCGCCTGGGAGTCCTGCTACCGCACGACCCAGCTGCTCGGCGGCGAGTCGCGCTTCGTGCTGTCGACCAGCGGCCACATCGCCGCGATGGTCAACCCGCCCGGCAACCCCAAGGCCGGCTACCAGACCTCGACCGGCAACCCTCCCGATGCCGCCGACTGGCTCGCCGCCGCCACGACGACGTCCGGCACCTGGTGGGACGACTACGCCGCCTGGCTGGCCGAGCGCACCGGCCCCGACCGCGACGCCCCGACCGACCTGGGCTCGAGCGAGCACCAGCCGGTCTGCGACGCCCCGGGCACCTACGTCCATGACCGCTGAGCCCGACCGGCCTGACGAGATCCGCACGATCGTCGTACGACGGATCCCGGCGCGGGTCTCGGTCCGCCCCGCGAGCGGTGCTCTCACCGACGCGCCGCCGCTGCTGCTGTGCAACGGCATCGGCGCCTCGCTCGAGGCGCTGCAGCCGCTGGTCGACGCGCTCGATCCCGACCGTGGCGTCGTCCGGTTCGACGTACCGGGGGTGGGCGGCTCGCCCCCGCCGCCGCTCCCCTACTCGATGCCCGCGCTGGCCTCCTGGGTCACGGCGCTGATGGACCGGCTGGGCCACCGGACGTTCGACGTCCTCGGCCTGTCGTGGGGCGGCGGCGTCGCCCAGCAGCTGGCCTTCCAGCACCGCCGTCGCGTACGCCGCGTGGTGCTGGTCGCGACCGGCACCGGGTCGCTCATGGTGCCCGCGCGGCCCGAGGTGCTGCGCATCATGCTGACGCCGCGCCGCCACCGCGACCCCGAGTACGCCGCCCGCGTCGCCTCCACCATCTACGGCGGCTCGATGCGCACCGACCCCGAGCGCGGGGCGGCCCTCCTGCACGCCGCGACCCGGGCGGGGCCGAAGCGCGGCTACTACCTGCAGCTGCTCGCCGGCGCCGGGTGGTCGAGCCTGCCGGCGCTGCCGTTCATCCGGCAGCCGGTGCTCGTGCTGGCCGGCGACGACGACCCGATCATCCCGCTGGTCAACGCCCGGGTGATCGCCCGGCTGCTCCCCCGCTCCACCCTGCACGTCTACCGTGGCGGCCACCTGGGCGTCCTGACCGAGAGCCCCGAGCTCGCCCCCGTGATCGAGTCCTTCCTCGAGGAGTCCCAGTGACCGACCCAGTGACCGACGCCGACCCGAACGACACCCCCTTCTCCGACTTCCTCGGCTTCGAGCTGCTGCTCGAGGACCAGGACCGCGAGCTGCTGAGCCGGGTCCGTGCGTTCATGACGCGCGAGGTCGAGCCGGTCATCAACGACTACTGGACGCGCGCCGAGTTCCCCCACGACCTGCTGCCCGGGCTGGCCGGTCTCGGCATCGCCGGCCTGACGTACGACGGCCCCGGCTGTCCCGCGCGCGGCGCGTTCGTCAACGGCCTGGTCGCCATGGAGATGTCACGCGTCGACTCCTCGATCGGCACGTTCATGGGCGTGCACGGCGGGCTCGCGATGGGCTCGATCATGCTCTGCGGCTCCGAGGAGCAGCGCGAGCGCTGGCTGCCGGCGATGGCGCGCATGGAGCTGATCGGCGCGTTCGGATTGACCGAGCCCGAGACCGGCTCGGCGATCTCGCAGGGCATGTCGACCACCGCGCGCCGCGACGGCGACGGGTGGGTGCTCAACGGCGCCAAGAAGTGGATCGGCAACGCGACGTTCGCCGACCTGGTGGTCATCTGGGCCAAGGACGAGGCCGACGGCGAGGTCAAGGGCTTCGTGGTCCCCGGCGACGCCGAGGGCATGACCGCCACCAAGCAGGAGGACAAGATCGCGCTGCGGGTGGTGCAGAACGCCGAGATCGAGCTGGTCGACGTCCGCGTCGCCGAGGCCGACCGGCTGCAGGAGGCGAACACGTTCGCCGACACCGCCCGCGTCCTGCGGGTGACCCGGATGGACGTCGCCTGGCAGGCCGCCGGCTGCGCGCGCGGCGCGTTCGAGCACGCGCTGCGCTACACCAAGCAGCGCGAGCAGTTCGGCCGCTCGATCGCGTCGTTCCAGATGGTCCAGGACCTGCTGGTCAAGATGCTCGCCAACGTCACCGCCTCGACCGCGATGAACGCCCGTGCCTCGCAGCTGCAGGACGCCGGCGCGCTGCGCGAGGAGCACGCCTCGCTGTGCAAGGCGCACAGCACGGTGCGGATGCGCGAGACCGTCGGCTGGGCGCGCGAGGTGCTCGGCGGCAACGGGATCCTGCTCGAGCACCACGTCGGCCGGTTCGTCGCCGACGCGGAGGCCATCTACTCCTACGAGGGCACCCGCGAGATCAACACCCTCATCGTGGGTCGGGCGATCACCGGCGAGAGCGCCTTCGTCTGACCTCGACGGTCCAGCCGGCCCTGCATGCCCCGCCTGATCGGTCCTCGCCCGTGCGGGTGGGACCCCCGTGCTGTGACCAACCGGATCTTGCCCGCCGCCGTACCCAACGGTAACATGATGTTACCGACCGGTAGCCCTAGTGGTTGAGCCGTGCAACGCAAACCGAGACACAGAAACGGTGGGTCCATGAGCCACTACAAGAGCAACCTGCGCGACATCGAGTTCAACCTCTTCGAGGTGCTCGGTCGCGACGAGATCCTGGGCACGGGCCCGTTCGGCGAGATCGACTCCGACTCGGCCCGCTCCATCCTGGCCGAGGTCGAGCGCCTGTCCCGCGAGGACCTCGCCGCCTCCTACGAGGACAGCGACCGCAACCCGCCGGTCTTCGACCCCGCGACGCACACCGCGCCGATCCCGGAGTCGTTCCGGAAGAGCTACCAGGCCTGGATGGACTCCGAGTTCTGGCGCCTGCAGATCAACGAGGAGCTCGGTGGCACCCCTGCCCCCTCCTCGCTCGTCTGGGGTCTCGGCGAGATGGTGCTCGGCTCCAACGCCCCGGTGTGGATGTACGCCGCCGGGCCCGCGTTCGCCGGCGTCGTCCACCGCAACGGCAACGACCGCGACAAGCGCATCGCCCAGCTCATGGTCGAGCGCCAGTGGGGCGCCACGATGGTGCTGACCGAGCCCGACGCGGGCTCCGACGTCGGCGCCGGCCGCACCAAGGCCACCGCCAACGACGACGGTTCGTGGAACATCGAGGGCGTCAAGCGCTACATCACCTCGGCCGAGCACGACATGAGCGAGAACATCATGCACCTCGTGCTGGCCCGCCCGGTCGGCGTCGAGGGCGTCGGTGGCCCGGGCACCAAGGGGCTCTCCCTCTTCCTCGTGCCCAAGATCCACTTCGACCACGACACCGGCGAGCTGACCGGCGAGCGCAACGGCGTCTACGTGACCAACGTCGAGCACAAGATGGGCATCAAGGTCTCCAACACCTGCGAGGTCACCTTCGGCGACTCCGCCATCGGTGGCGGCGAGCCCGCGAAGGGCTGGCTGCTCGGCGAGGTCCACAACGGCATCGCGCAGATGTTCCAGGTCATCGAGAACGCCCGGATGATGGTCGGCTCCAAGGCCATCGCGACCCTGTCGACCGGCTACCTCAACGCCCTCGACTACGCCAAGTCCCGCGAGCAGGGCGCCGACCTGACCCGGTCGGGCGACAAGACCGCCCCGCGCGTCACGATCACCCACCACCCCGACGTACGCCGCTCGCTGATGGTCCAGAAGTCGTTCGCCGAGGCGATGCGCGCACTGGTCCTCTACACCGCGTCGTGGCAGGACAAGATCCAGCTCGCCGAGCACGCCGGCGAGGGCCTGAGCGAGGACACCAAGCTCGCCAACGCCGTCAACGACCTGCTGCTCCCGATCGTCAAGGGCTACGGCTCCGAGCGCTCGTGGGTCCTGCTGGGCACCGAGTCGCTGCAGACCTTCGGCGGCGCGGGCTTCCTGCAGGAGTACCCCGTCGAGCAGTACGTCCGCGACGCCAAGATCGACACCCTCTACGAGGGCACGACCGCCATCCAGGGCCAGGACTTCTTCTTCCGCAAGATCGTCAAGGACCAGGGCAAGGCCCTCGGCACCATCGCGGGCGAGATCCAGAAGTTCCTCGACGCCGAGGGCGGCAACGGCCGGCTCAAGAACGAGCGTGCGCTGCTCGCCACGGCTCTCGACGACGCCAACGCGATCGTCGGCCACATGATCAACGAGCTCATGTCGGCCCAGGACGAGATCCGCAACATCTACAAGGTGGGCCTCAACACCACCCGCCTGCTGATGGTGCTCGGCGACGTGGTGTGCGCCTGGCTGCTGCTGCGCGGCGCCGACGTCGCCCTGCAGAAGCTCGGCGGCGAGGTCTCGGCGAAGGACAAGCACTTCTACGAGGGCAAGGTCGCCGCGGCCCAGTTCTTCGCGCAGTACAACCTGCCGAAGGTCACCGCCGAGCGGGCCATCGCCGAGGGCGTCGACAACGCCCTGATGGACCTCGACGAGGCCGCTTTCTGACCCGTCCCGCACCTGCTCCACGCTGACCCGTCGCCTCCAGGCGACGGGTCAGCGACGTTTCCGGCTGATTCGTCCGCGGCTCACCCCCAGGGCGGGTTTCGCACGCTGCGTGAGGGCGCATGCTCGACCCGCTCCCTACCTCCCACATCTGCCCGCCGTGCTCCGGCGGGCGTCAGGAGTCCCTCATGGACCAGCCCGACCTGCAGCCCCTCTCCGCCGACGAGCTCGCCGCCGAGGGCGGCACGGCCCTGCCGGACAAGGAGGTCGTCTCGATCCTCGACCTCAACGCCGACCTCGACCTCGCGCTCGACGTCGCCGCGCCGGTCGACCTGGCCGTGGCCGCCAACGCCAACGTCGCCGCCCCGATCGACGCCGCTGTCGGCGCCAACGTGCTGTCCTCGGGCTCCAACGCCCAGGCCCTCGCCGACCAGGGCGTGATGATCACCCAGGGCACCACCGGCGACGCCACCGCCACCGCCGTCCAGGACAGCGGGATCACCACCACCGACTCGACGCTCACCCCCGACACGGGTGCCGCCGAGACCGCGGCGACCGACTCCGCCGGCGCCACCACCACGGCGCTGCCCGACACGAGCCTGCCCACCGACGGGCTGCCCACGGACGGCCTACCCACCGACAGTCTCCCGACCGACGGCCTACCCACCGACGGACTCCCGACCGACGGGCTGCCCACCGGCAGCCTGCTCGACGGCAACCTGCTCAACGTCAACGTCGACCTCGCGGCCGACGCCGACCTCACCGCCCCGATCAACGGCGCCGTGGCCGCCAACGCGAACGTCGCCGCCCCGATCGACGCCGCGGTCGCGGCCAACATCGGCTCCGTCGACAGCGACGCGGTGGCGATCGCCCAGCAGGACGCGATCATCAACCAGCAGATCGAGGGCGACGTCGACGCCGGTGCCGACCAGGCCTCCGACGTCGAGACCTCCGACGCCCCCAACCCGTAGCCCGTGACCGTCACGGATCCGCCCGGACCGGGCGGGACCACCGCGGCACCCCGGCCCACCGCAGCCGGATCCGTGCCGGTGCGCGCCGCTGGTCTCGAGCTCGTGGGCGAGATGCCCGGCTCGGGCTACCGCTCACCCCCGGCGCTCGTGCGCCGGGGCGACGGCCAGATGGTCCAGCTGACCCCGCTGCTGTACGCCGTCCTCGAGGCCGTCGACGGACAGCGCGACCCCGACGAGGTCGCCGAGCTGGTCAGCGTGGCGTACAGGCGACGGGTCACCGGCGCCGACGTCACCACCCTCGTCGACGCTCAGCTGCGGCCGCTGGGTCTGCTCCTCAGGGCCGACGGCTCGGCCCCCGAGCTGAAGCGCTCACGGCCGCTGCTCGGCCTGAGCCACCGCGTCATGGTCACCGACCCCACCACGACGCGCCGGATCACGGCGCCGTTCGCCCTGCTCTTCCACCCGGCGGTCTCCATCCCCGTCATCGTCGCCTTCTTCGCCATCAGCTGGTGGCTGCTGCTCGAGAAGGGAGTCGCGTCCGCGACGCACGAGGCGTTCCACCGCCCCGGCCTGCTGCTGCTGGTGTTCGCAGTGACGGTGCTCTCGGCCGGCTTCCACGAGTTCGGGCACGCCGCCGCCGCTCGTCGAGGCGGCTCGACCCCCGGCGCGATGGGCGCCGGGCTCTACCTGTTCTGGCCGGCGTTCTACACCGACGTCACCGACTCCTACCGGCTCGGCCGCGGCGGTCGGCTGCGCACCGACCTCGGCGGCCTCTACTTCAACGCCATCGTCGCCGTCGCCATCACCGGCGTCTGGTGGCTGTCCGGCTACGACGCCCTGCTGCTGGTGGTCGTCACACAGATCCTGCAGATGGTCCGCCAGCTCATCCCGATCATCCGCTTCGACGGCTACCACGTGCTGGCCGACCTGACCGGCGTACCCGACCTCTACCACCGCATCGGCCCCACGCTGCTGGCCCTCGTCCCCGGGCGCGAGAAGCGGCCCGAGGCCGCCGCGCTCAAGCCGTGGGCCCGCGCCGTCGTCACCGTCTGGGTGCTCCTCGTCGTCCCGCTCCTCGCGTTGACCCTGCTCGCGCTGGTGGTCTCGCTCCCGCGCGTGCTCGCCACGGCGTGGGTCAGCCTGCAGGACCAGGTCGGCGTGCTCGGCGACGCGACCGGGTCGGGCGACCTCGTCACGGCGCTCGCCCGCGTGCTCGCGATCCTCGCGCTCGTGCTGCCGATCGCCGGCATCGCCTACGTCCTCACCCAGCTCGCGCGCCGGGTGGTCGCCGGGGTCTGGAAGCGCACCGACGGCAGGCCCGTCCGCCGGACCCTCGCCGCCCTGGTCGCCGCCGGGCTCGCGGCTGGCCTCGGCCATGCCTGGACCGACGGGGACCGCTTCCGCCCGATCGCCGCCTACGAGCGCGGCACCCTCGGTGACGCTCTGCCGCTCCCGCGGCCCGCTCCGACGTACGACACGGGGCTGGCCGTGGGTCAGGAGGGCGACCTGCAGGTGGTTTGGCCGCGCAGCGCGGCCCTGCCCACGCGTGACGCGCCGCAGCTGGCGCTGATGATGATCCCCCGCGGCTACGACGGCGCGGCCCTCGCGCCGGCCACCGACGGAGAGGTCGAGGCGACCGACGGGACGGCCGCCGGCGGGACCGGGCCGGCCGGCTCGGACGCCGCAGTGGCCCGACCGTGGGTCTTCCCCTTCGACCAGCCGCTCCCGTCCGAGGAGGGCGACAACCAGTCGCTGGCGGTCAACACCGAGGACGAGACGGTCGTCTACGACCTGGCCTTCGCCCTGGTGTTCGCCGACGGCGAGGAGGACGTCACCAACGTCAACGAGGCCTACGCCTTCGCCAGCTGCACCGACTGCGCCGCGGTCGCGATCAGCTTCCAGGTCGTGCTCGTGCTCGACGACGCCGACGTCGTCGTACCGCAGAACCTGGCCGTCTCGTCGACCTACGGGTGCGTCCGCTGCCTCACCTACGCCCTGGCCAGCCAGCTCGTGATCACGGTGTCGGGTCCGCTCGGCGCCGACACCCTGGCCGCGCTCAACGAGGTCTGGGCCACGCTCGCCGACTACGCCACCCGGATCACGTCGGTGCCCCTCGCCCAGATGCAGGCCGACCTACAGGCGTTCCAGGACCAGATCCGCGAGATCATCCTCGCCGACCCGGCCGCGACGGGCCCGGACGACGGCCCGACCGACGAGCCCGCGGCGGAGGTCGACGGCACGCCGTCCCCCGGCGTCGAGGAGACCGACGACCCGGCCGATCCGACCGAGTCGGACGAGCCCGCCGAGCCCGTCGAGGAGACCGCGCCGGCCGAGGACCCGTCGACGACGGACGAGCCGACCGTCGACCCGACGGACGACCTGACCGTGGAGCCTTCGGAGGACCCGGCCACGGAGCCCACGAGCGAGCCG
>JAOPXU010000393.1 GCA_025964985.1 Nocardioides sp. | reverse complement strand
GCGGTCAGGCCTGCAGCGGTGTCAGCACGGCGCTCGAGGACGTCGGTCTGAGCGACGTGGCCGACGACCGCGTGCGGGGCTTCTCGCTCGGCATGCGCCAGCGCCTCGGCCTGGCCGCCGCGCTGCTGCGCAAGCCGCGCCTGCTCGTGCTGGACGAGCCGACCAACGGCCTGGACCCGCAGGGCATCCGCGACATCCGGGCGCTGCTGCTCGACCTCAACGCCGCCGGCACCACGGTCCTGGTCTCCAGCCACCTGCTGCTCGAGATCGAGCAGATGTGCACCCGCGTCGGCGTCCTCGACCGCGGGCGGCTCGTCCTGCAGGAGCACCTCGAGGACCTGCGCGGCCCCACCGGCCGGGTCCTGCTGCGCACCCGCGACGTCGCCGACGCCCGCCGGCTCCTCGACCACCGCATCGTGGAGGCCGACGGCGAGCTGGTCGTCGTCGAGGGCGTCGACCCGGCCGCGCTGGCCGCCGAGCTGGTGGCGGCCGGCGTACGCGTCGACGAGCTGGTCGTCGAGCGCCGCTCCCTCGAGGACATCGTGCTCGCCGCGACCAGCGCCGGCAGCGACACGTTCGCGCGGGTGCCGTCGTGATCGGCGTCGAGCTGCGCAAGCTGCTGCGGAGCCGGCGCACGTGGGCGACCATCCTGCTCGTCGACGCCCTGCCCACGCTGGTCGGCGTGCTGCTCGCGGTCACCGACCTCGGGCCGCGCCCGGGCGAGGGGCCGGCGTTCCTGTCGGCGGTGCTCACCGACGGCACGCTCTTCCCGCTCGCGGCGCTGGCCATCGTGCTGCCGCTGTTCCTGCCGATCGCGGTGGCGATCACCGCCGGCGAGGCGGTGGCCGGCGAGGCCGCCGCGGGCACCCTGCGCTACGTGCTGGTGCGGCCCGTCGGGCGGCTGCGGTTCTTGGTGGCCAAGCTGGTCGCGGTCGTGGTGTTCGTCGTGGTGACCGTGCTGGTCGTCGCAGCGACGGCGTACGTCGTGGGGCTGCTGCTCCTCGGCGACCAGTCCGTCACCGCCACCGGTGCGACCAGCGTCTCGGGCTCGTCGCTGTCGACGCCCGAGCTCGTCGGGCGGACGTTCCTGGCCCTCGCCTACGCGATCCTCTGCATGCTCGGGGTCGCCACCATCGCCCTGTTCCTCTCCACCGCCGTCTCCTCCTCGCTCGGCGCCGCGCTCGGCACGATGGCGGTGTTCGTCGGCTCGGCGCTGCTGACCACCCTCGACGCGTCCGCGGTGGTCCGCGACTACCTGCCGACGCGCTACTGGCTGGCCTTCGTCGACCTGTTCCGCGACCCGATCCTGTGGCGCGACCTGCAAGCCGGCGTCCTGCTGCAGGGCGCCTACGTCGCGGTCTTCTTCGCCGCGGCCTGGGCCAACTTCGCGACCAAGGACGTCGCGGACTGAGTCAGCAGACGACGCCGTACGACGTGAGTCCGTTGTCGAGGAACGCCTGCACGAGCTGCACGGTCACCGGGTCCCGCACGACCTCGCCGTGAGAGACCGGACCCTGCCGGCAGACCTCCTGCACCCGGATGTTGATCGCGCCGTCGAGCTCGGCGGAGTCGGCGGGCACCACGGTCTCGTCGGTGCGCGTCCACACCGAGAGCCACAGGGGTCCGGCCGGGGTCTCGTCACCGCTGTTGAGCCCGCGGAGCAGGTCGCTGCCTGGGTCGAGCTGGCGGCAGGCCTCGGCGCACGCGCCGCCGCCGATGCTGGTGGCGAGGGCCGCGAGGTCGGTGCCGTGGTGCGGCGAGGCGATGGTGACCACCCGTCGCGTCATCTCGTCGCCCCCGAGCTCGGCGACGTAGTAGCGCGCGACGACGCCGCCCGCGGAGTAGCCGACCAGGTCGACCGAGGAGGCACCGGACTCGTCGAGCACCTCGTCGACACGGTCCGCGAGGGCCTCGGCCGAGCCGCGCAGGTCGTCGGTCCCGTCGCCCGGCAGCTCGACGACCTCGGCGTCCGGGAGCGCGGCGGCGAGGGTCTCCAGCGAGCCGGTCGAGCCGCCGTAGCCGGGCACGAGCAGGACCGGGCCGCGCTCCGCCTGGTCGACCGGGTCGGTGCCCACGCGGTCGGAGACCGTGCGGTGGCCGACGAGCACGACCGTCGCGACCAGCAGCCCCGCGACGACGAGGTGGAACCGTCGCCGCGCGGGGGAGAGGCGGCCCAGCCAGCCCGGCCACGTGGTCACGCCTCCACGCTACGGGCGGCGGGCCAACGAGCCGACCTACCTGGTGGCGGGCGCGGGCGTGCCGAGCAGCCGCACGGTGCTGACCGCGGTGTAGTCGCGGCCCTGGGGCCCTCGGGCCTGGCTGCTGACCGAGACGATGCGCAGGCGCACCGTCTCGGTGACCACGTCGACGTCGATGCTCTGCACCGAGCGCGAGGTGCCGAGGTCCTGCACGACGACCGTGCCGTCGTCGAAGACCCACTCGACGGCGAGGACCCGGCGGTTGGCGGTGTAGCCGTCGTAGCCGGGGTCGGTCTTGGCGTAGCCGTTGAGCAGCCCGACCGACGTCAGTCGCGTCGGCTCGGCCAGACGGAAGCCGAGCGTGGCGCCGGTGGCGTCACCTGGCGCGCGCCACGCGGTGTCGTCGCGGCCGTCGAGCATGTTGTCGGCGTCGTAGCGCACGGGGTCGCCGTCGACGTCGCGACCGGGCGCCGCCGTGGTCGGTGCCGCCGCGGTCGCCGCCGCTGCCACGTCCTCCGGCTCGGCCGGTGGCTCGGTGGGGGTCGGGGTGGGCGTGGGGGTGGGGGCCGGCGCTCTGGTCGCGGTGCCCCGCGGGCTCTCGACGGTGGTCTGGGTGATCGGGCCCGGGTCGGCGGCGGCCTCGTCGTCGGACCCGCTCGTCAGCAGCCGTACGCCGGCCACCGCCACGAGCACCAGCGCCGCGGCCACCAGCACCCACGGCAGCACCGAGCGCCGTCGCTGCGGCGCCCGCTCCTGGTGCTCGGCGGCGGCCTCCCACAGCAGGGGCGGCTCGTCGGGCCCACCTGGCTCACCTGGCTCACCGTGCTCGGTGGGCACGTCCGGCTCGTCGGCGTACATCGGGTAGCGCGCCTGGGGTGGGGTCTGGAAGACCGGCGGCGGTGCCACGGGACCCGGGGGCGCGGCGGGCGGTACGACGGGCGGGTCGGCTGGCGGGTAGGTCGGCGCCGGTCGAACCGCGGGACGCTCGGCGGTGTCGGTGCGCCAGTCGTCGAGGGCCCCGTCACGCGGCTGCCCGCAGTTGACGCAGTAGCGGCCGACCCCGAGGGTCTGTCCGCAGCGTGCGCACTGGTCCATCGGTCCGGTCCTCCTGGGCTGGGGTCCGGGCCACCCTAGTCAGGGGGCCGTGGGCCCCCCGGGACGGCCCGGACCGTGCCGGTCGGGCTCAGCCGCGCCCGACGAGCTCGTGCGAGGCCACCCGGCCGACCGCGGCGGGCAGCTGGCGGCAGGCCTGGGCGAGCTCGCGCAGCTCGGTGCCGAGCAGGGCCTGGGGGCCGTCGCACAGCGCGGTCTCCGGGTCGGGGTGCACGTCGACGATGATGCCGTCGGCGCCCACCGCGATCGCGGCCCGCGAGAGCGGCACCACGAGGTCCTTGCGGCCCGCGGCGTGCGACGGGTCGACGATGATCGGCAGGTGGCTGGTCGCCTGCACGACCGGGACCGCCGAGATGTCGAGGGTGTTGCGCGTCGACGGCTCAAAGGTGCGGATGCCGCGCTCGCACAGCACGACGTCGAGGTTGCCGCGCTGGCAGATGTACTCCGCCGCCATCAGCCACTCCTCGATCGTCGCGGTCATGCCGCGCTTGAGCAGCACCGGCTTGCCGGCGTCGCCGACGGCCTGCAGCAGGCCGAAGTTGGCCATGTTGCGGGTGCCGATCTGCAGCATGTCGGCGTGCTCGGCGACCACGGGCACGTCGCGGGCGTCGACGACCTCGGTGACGACCGGCATCCCCGTCGCCTCGCGCACGTCGGCCAGGATCTCGAGGCCGCGCACGCCGAGGCCCTGGAAGGCGTACGGCGAGGTCCGCGGCTTGTAGGCGCCGCCGCGCAGGATCGTCGCGCCGGCCGACTGGGCCATCCGGGCCGCCTCGAGCGTCTGCTCCGGCGACTCGACGGCGCACGGGCCGGCCATGAACGTGAAGGTGTCGGGGCCGATCGGGACCCGCTGGCCCTGCGTGCGACCGACCCAGACCGTCGAGCGGTCGGGGTGGTGCTGGCGGCTGACGAGCTTGTAGGG
>JAOPXU010000384.1 GCA_025964985.1 Nocardioides sp. | reverse complement strand
GCGTTGAGGTCGGGGAGCTTGGTCGTCGCGATCTCGCGCACCTGGTCCTTGGTCAGCTTGCCGACCTTCTCCTTGTGCGGGACGCCCGAGCCCTTCGACAGACCGGCGGCCTTCTTGATCAGCTCGGCGGCCGGAGGGGTCTTGGTGATGAACGTGAACGAACGGTCCTCGTAGATGGTGATCTCGACGGGGACGACGTTGCCGCGCATCGACTCGGTCTGGGCGTTGTAGGCCTTGCAGAAGTCCATGATGTTGACGCCGTGGGGACCGAGAGCGGTACCGACGGGCGGGGCGGGCGTCGCGGCGCCGGCCTGGAGCTGCACCTTGACGAGCGCAGCGATCTTCTTCTTCTTGGGAGGCATGCTCTTCTTCCTTCTCTGTGGTCATGACGAGGACGGAGGTCCTCTGCCACGGGGTGTTTCGCCTGACTAGTGTGCGCGTCCCCGACGTGGCGGGGAAATCGCGAGCCTCAGACCCGCTGGATCTGGTTGAAGCTCAGCTCGACCGGGGTCTCGCGACCGAAGATCTCGACGAGCGCCTTGACGCGCTGCGACTCGGCGTTGATCTCGGTGATCGTGGCGTGCAGCGTGGCGAACGGACCGTCGACGACCATCACCGAGTCGGCGATGGAGAAGTCGGCGACCTCGATCGGCTTCTTGGCGGTCGTCGCCGAGCCGGGGGTCGACGTGCCGGCGGCAGCCGCCGCGATCTCGGCCGCGGCCTGGACGGCGGGGGCGAGCATGTTCTCGACCTCGTCCATCAGCAGCGGGACGGGCTGGTGGCTGTTGCCCACGAAGCCGGTGACCGACGGCGTGTGGCGCACGGCCGACCAGGACTCGTCGGTGAGGTCCATGCGGACCAGGACGTAGCCGGGGTGCGAAGGGCGCTTGCGCGTGCGGCGCTGGCCGTTCTTGATCTCGACGATGTCGGCCATCGGGACCACGATCTCGTGGATGTAGTCCTCCATGTTGAGGGACACGATGCGGTTCTCGAGGTTGGACTTCACCCGGTTCTCCATGCCGGAGTAGGTGTGCACCACGAACCAGTCGCCGGGCTTGGCCCACAGCTCGCGGCGGAACACCTCGAGCGGGTCGGCGCCCTCCTCCTCAACGGCCTCGACGGCGTCGTCGACGGTCTCGCCGAGGGCGGCCGCGACGTCGTCGGCCTCGGGGCTGTCGACGGAGGTGTCGGTGGAGTCCTCGCCGAACGAGCCGTCGACGGCCGCGGCGGCCGTCACGGGCTGCTCGGCCGGGTCGGCGTCGTCGACGAGGACCTCGTCGGTCTCGCCGTCGGCATCGTCGGAGAGGTCGAGGTCGTCCTCGGTCTCGTCGGTGTCGTCGGCGCTCAGGTCGGGGGACGACAGGTCGTCCTCCTCGGTGGCGTCGAGGTCGAGGTCGAGGTCGAGGTCGTCGTCGGCGTCGAGGACGTCGTCGGCGTCGAAATCGACGTCGTCGACGGGGTCGACCGGGTCGATGGGGTCGACCGGCTGGTCGTGCTGCTCGGACACGCGTTGCTCCATCAGTTGCTGTCGGGTGTGGCGGCGGGGCACGGGCTCAGCCCGGCCGGACGCCAGGCGGTCAGACGCCGTCGCTGCCGTCGAAGACGGCGAAGGCGAGCTTGCCGAAGCCCAGGTCGAGGCCCGCGATGAGCGCCATCATGACCAGCACGAACACCATCACCACGATGAAGTAGGTGATGAGCTGTTCCTGGGTCGGGTAGACGACCTTGCGGAGCTCGGCGACCACCTGGCGGTAGAAGGTGGGGATGCTCGTGCGCTTGTGGGGCTCGGACCTGTCGTCCCGGGAACCGCGGACCGCGTTGCTGTCCGACACGCCACTCACCTCTCGCCGTACGTCGTCGTTCTGGATGTCTTGCAGGGCACGAGGGACTTGAACCCCCAACCTTCGGTTTTGGAGACCGATGCTCTGCCAGTTGAGCTAGTGCCCTCCGTCGGATCCACCGCTGCGCCACCGGCCCGCTCGAGGGCATGCCGGAACACCGGGGAGATCCACCAAGGAGGGAGTCTACGGGTCGGGGGTCGCGTGCGTCCAAACCGCCTGGCCCGTCCGGGCGCTCCGGATCTCCGTCGTGGTGACCCGGGCGGTGTCTCTACGATGACCACCATGACCTCGAGCCCACGCGACAGACGAGTCTCACGACGCATCGGCGCCATCGCCGAGTCCGCCACGCTGAAGGTGGACGCCAAGGCCAAGGCGCTGAAGGCCGAGGGGCGCCCGGTCATCGGCTTCGGCGCCGGCGAGCCCGACTTCCCCACGCCCGACTACATCGTCGACGCCGCGGTCGAGGCCTGCCGCCAGCCCAAGAACCACCGCTACACGCCCGCCGGCGGGCTCCCCGAGCTCAAGAAGGCCATCGCCGCCAAGACCCTGCGCGACAGCGGCCTCGAGGTCGAGCCCTCGCAGGTGCTCGTCACCAACGGCGGCAAGCAGGCCATCTACGCCGCCTTCGCGGCGATGGTCGACCCGGGTGACGAGGTCATCGTGCCGGCGCCGTACTGGACGACGTACCCCGAGGCGATCCAGCTCGCCGGCGGCGTCCCGGTCGCGGTGCTGGCCGACGAGACCCAGGACTACAAGGTCACCGTCGAGCAGCTCGAGGCGGCCCGCACCGAGC
>JAOPXU010000371.1 GCA_025964985.1 Nocardioides sp. | reverse complement strand
GTGGCGAGCGCCTGGTTGGCGCGGGAGAGGATCTGGCCGGAGTCCTCGAGGACGTGCCGGGTCTCGCCGACGTACGCGGCGATGATCTGCATCGACTGCGACACCGAGATCACCGGGAACCCCGTCTGGCGGGCGACCCGGTCCGCGGTGCGGTGTCGGGTGCCGGTCTCCTCGGAGGGGATCGTGTGGTCGGGCATCAGGTGGACCGCGGCGCGGTGGATCCGGGTGATGTCCTTGTCGACGATGATGCCGCCGTCCATCTTGGCGAGCTCGCGCAGTCCGGTGGCGGTGAAGGGCACGTCGAGGGTGAAGCCGCCGGTCGCGAGCGACTCGACGGTCTTGTCGTGGCCCATCACGATCAGCGCGCCGGTGCGGCCGCGGAGGATGCGCTCGAGACCGTCGCGCATCGCGGTGCCCGGAGCGATGGACGCCAGCGTCGCGCGCAGGCGCAGCGTCTCGTCCGATCGGTCGGTGCCCACCACTGCCGTGTCCTCCGTTTCGGCTGCGGCGTCAGGTCGGCCGCGCGGTCAGTCTAGGGGAGAGTCGGCGCGGCGCTCACTCTTCGTCAGATGCAGCAGGCGCAGGGCGGACGCGATGTCGGGGACGTCGAGGACCCGCATCCCGTCGACGGTCCACGACTCGGGGGAGCGGGTGGAGCGGGTGCCGGGCTCGACGGGCACGACGGCGACCCGGAAGCCGAGCCGGGCGGCCTCGGCGATCCGCTGCGGGAGGTCACGCACCCGGCGCAGCTCGCCGGCCAGGCCGATCTCGCCCATCGCCACCACGCCCTGGGGCGCGGCGGTGCCGGTCGTGGCCGACGCCAGGGCGATCGCCACGGCGAGGTCGCTCGCGGGCTCGTTGAGCCGTGCGCCGCCGACCGTCGAGGTGAAGACGTCGTGGTTGAGGAGGCGGATCCCGCAGTGCTGCTGGAGCACGGCGAGCACCATCGCGACCCGGGAGCCGTCGAGGCCCGACGTGGTGCGGCGCGGCCGCTCGGCCGACGTGGGGGTGACCAGGGCCTGCACCTCGGCGAGGAGGGGGCGGCGACCCTCCATGGTCACCGCGACGCAGGTGCCGGGCACCCGGGCGTGGTGGTTCTCCACCCAGAGCCCGGTCGGGTCGGTGACGGCCACGATCCCCTCGGAGGAGAGGTCGAAGCAGCCGACCTCGTCGATGGGGCCGAAGCGGTTCTTCATCGCGCGGACCATGCGGAAGCGGGAGTTGCGGTCGCCCTCGAAGTGCAGCACCACGTCGACGACGTGCTCGAGGACCCGGGGCCCGGCGATCGTGCCGTCCTTGGTGACGTGGCCGACGAGGACCGTCGTGATGTTGCGCGTCTTCGCGACCCGGATGAGCGCGGCCGCGACCTCCTTGACCTGGGTGACGCCGCCGGGGACGCCCTCGACCCCCGACGCGACGATCGTCTGGATGGAGTCGACGACCAGCAGCGTGGGCCGGACCTGCTCGATGTGGGTGAGGACCGCCCCGAGGTCCGTCTCGGCGGCGAGGTAGAGCTCGTCGTGGACCCCGCCGGTGCGGTCGGCGCGCAGCCGCACCTGGGAGGCGGACTCCTCGCCGGTGACGTAGAGGGTGCGGTGCTGGTAGCGGGCGGTCTGGGCGGCGACCTCGAGAAGCAGGGTGCTCTTGCCGACGCCGGGCTCGCCGGCGAGGAGGATCGCGGCACCGGGCACCAGGCCGCCACCGAGCACCCGGTCGAGCTCGGGCACGCCGCTGCTGCGGAACTGGGAGTCCTCCACCGAGACCTGGCCGATCGGGACCGCCGGGCGGGTCACCGGCGAGGCGGTGGCCCGCATCGTGGGCGCGGCGCTCTCGGCCACGGAGCCCCAGGCCTGGCACTCGCCGCAGCGGCCCACCCACTTGCCGGTCTCCCATCCACACTCGGTGCAGCGGAAGGCGGGGCGCGGGTTCTTCGACATGCCGCAGACGCTAGGCGACGACGCCGACAACGACGCGCGCCGGACCGCTCGTCGTGGGCCGGACTTGCTCGTTATGCTGTCGTTGGAACGATCAAGTCGGCGGGACAGGGGGTGGCGGGGTGTCCAGGATCCCGGGGCGCGTGCCCACGACGCCGCCGACCCTCGCCGACGTGGCGGAGCTCGCCGGCGTCTCCCGCCAGACCGTCTCCAACGCCGTCAACAACCCCGACCTGCTGCGCGAGGACACCCTCGCCCGTGTGCAGGAGGCGATCGTCGAGCTGGGCTACGTGCCCAACCGCGCCGCCCGCAACCTGCGCACCCGCGCCTCGCACCTGATCGGGCTGCGGATGAGCCCGGTCCAGGAGGGCACCGCCAACGCGGCGATGGACCGCTTCGTGCACTCGCTGGTGTGGACCTCCCGCGAGGCCGGCTACCACGTGCTGCTGTTCTCGGGCGAGGGCCCCGACCCGCTCGAGGGCTACGACGACCTGATGCGCTCGACCGCGGTCGACGCGTTCGTCGTCACCGACACCTACCTCGGCAACCCGCAGGCCACCTGGCTGCGCGAGCGCCGCGCGCCGTTCGTCGCCTTCGGCCGCCCGTGGGACGACGGCAGCGCGCGCCACCCGTGGGTCGACGTCGACGGCGCCTCCGGCACCGAGCTCGCCACCACCCACCTGCTCGACAAGGGCCACACCCGCATCGCCTGGATCGGCTGGCGCAAGGACTCGTTCATCGGCGAGGACCGCCGCGCCGGCTGGAGCCGTGCCCTCAAGGCCCGCGGCCTCGCCACCACCGGTCTCGCCTCCCGCGTCGAGGACACCGTGTGGAGCGGCCGCGAGGCCAGCGGGGTCCTGCTCGACGAGGCCCAGCCCACCGCGTTCGTCTGCGCCTCCGACACCCTCGCCATGGGCGTCCTGCACACCCTCGCCGAGCGCGGCCTGCATCCCGGTCGAGACATCGCCGTCGTCGGTTTCGACGACTCCCAGGTCGCCCAGGTCGTCCACCCCGGCCTCACGTCGGTGCGCCAGCCGCTCGAGGAGGTCGCCATCGCGGTCGTCCGCTCGCTCGAGGACCTGCTGGCCACCCCGTCGTACGTCGGCGAGGGGCTGCTGCTCACGCCGACGCTCACGCTCCGCGGGTCGAGCTAGGCGAACTCCTTCGACCACACGTTGACCGCGTAGTCGACCTCGAGGCCCTCGTGGTGCCGGATGATCTCCTCGGCGACCGACGGCTTGAACTCGATCCGTACGACGGCCTCGAGGTCGGCGCGCGAGGTGAAGCGCCAGCCCATGTCGACCGACGTACGGGTCCAGCCGCGGGTGACCCAGAAGCGCTCGATCTCGGCCGGCGGCGGCAGGTGCGGGTAGCCGCGCCGGAACCACGCCCCGAACGTCGAGCGCGAGCCGTCGTTGTCGATGACCATCACGGTGCCGCCGCGGCGCACGACGCGGTCGAGCTCGGCGAGGCCGGGCTCGCAGCCGGGGCCGAAGAAGTAGGCCCAGCGCACGTGGACGACGTCGACGGAGCGGTCGGGCAGCGGCACGGCCTGGGCGGTGCCGGGGAGCGGCGAGACGTTCGCCAGCCCCGCCGTACGCCGCCGCGCGAGGGCGAGCAGGTCGGGGTGGGGCTCCACGCCGACGACGCGGCCCGCGGTCACGGCAAAGGCCGGGAGGTGGAAGCCGGTGCCGCAGCCGAGGTCGAGCACGGTGCGCCCGGACCAGCCGTCGGGGCCGGCGAGGCGCTCGAGGGTCGACCACAGCCGGCCGTCGGGGTCGACGGCGCGGTTCTCGACCTCGTAGGTCGCGGTGTGCTTCCAGATGTTGGGGCTGGGCACCGCGCCCTTGAGCGGAGCGCTCAGATCCGGACCAGGCCGCCGGGTGTCATCACCTGGGCGGCGAGGATGCCGGGGGTGCCGTGCGGGGCGACCCACTCGACCTTGACGTCCTCGAGCGGGGCCTCGACGGTCTCGCCGAGCCACTCGCTCACGCGCTGCGGGTCACCGGCGATCTCCAGGCAGGCAAGGGAGAACGTCGAGTCGGAGCCGCGCGAGGGGTGCAGGTCGGCGGGGCTGTCCCACTGGATGAAGAACGGCAGCTGCGGGTCGGAGAGCAGGCCGTTGACGCCGATCTGCTTCCAGAGCAGCTCGGTGCCGTCGGGCAGGTGACGGTTGCCCTTGACCGCGGAGCGGCCGAGGCGCTGCTCGACGACGGTGATGTCGTCGACCGCCACGACCCAGCCGAGCCAGCCGCCCCCGGCGGCCGAGCGGGCCTTGACGGCCTGGCCGAACGGCGCCTTGTCGGACGCCGGGTGGTCGAGTGCCTCGACGACCTCGAGGTAGGTGTCGTCAGCGAGCGGCAGGATCCGGTTGCGGGTGCCGAAGCGCGGGTGGACGCCACCGTCGACGAAGTGCCGCCCGAGGAGGTGCCCGATGCGCTGGGCCGTGGCTTCCAGGCCATCGGGTCCGGCAGCGTACGAGAGGTGGTCGAGGCGCATGCGGATCATTCTGAGCAGTGCGGGTACCGGCTCCGACGCCGGGGTGCCGATGTCTTGACGTCGAGAGGTCAGGAGTGGCGCGAGGCCGGGTGCAGCGCCAGCACCGAGCGCGAGGCGACGTGCGCGTCGCAGTGCCGCACGAGCTCGTCGTACGCCGCCCGCCCCATGAGCGCGACCAGCTCGGCCTCGTGGGTGACGTAGACCGGCTCGGGCGCGACGTGCGCCTCGGTGTTGCCGGAGCAGTACCAGTCGAGGTCGTGGCCGCCGGGACCCCAGCCACGGCGGTCGTACTCACCGATGGAGACCTCGGTGTAGGTCGACCCGTCCTGGCGCTCGACCTCGCGGAACGTGCGCCGAAGTGGGAGCTGCCAGCAGACGTCGGGCTTGGTCTCGAGCGGGTTCTTCTCGAGCACGAACGCCAGTGCGTGCAGGGCGCAGCCCGCTCCGAGGTGGAAGTCGCTGCGGTTGTGGAACACGCACGCCGACTGCCCGTCGACCTCGTGGGTCAGGGTCTTGCGGTCGCCCTCGCCGTCGGTCTCGACCCAGTCCTTCTTCTTGACCTTGCGGCCGGGGTGGAACTGCCACAGCGTCTCGTCGAGCATGCCGACGTGCTCGGCGACGCGGGCCTCGTCGTCCTGGTCGGCGAAGTGGGCGCCCAGGGTGCAGCAGCCCGTGTCCGGCGAGGTGTCGTAGATGCCCTTGCAGCCCTGGCCGAAGATGCACTTGTAGCTGCTGGTCAACCAGGTCAGGTCGCAGCGCATCAGCTCGGTCTCGTCGGCGGGGTTCACGAACTCCACGAACGCGCGGGGGAACACCAGGTCGACCTCGGGCACGGCGGCAACCCTACGGGTCCGGTGTCGGGGCGTCCTGCGTCGACCTCGCGGCACGCCCGGTAGCGTTGGGGCCATGCGCCTCGGCGTCCTGGACATCGGGTCCAACACAGGCCACCTGCTCGTGGTCGACGCCCACGACGGCGCGGCACCGCTGCCCGCCTTCTCCTACAAGCAGCCGCTGCGGCTCGCCGAGCAGCTCGACGCCGCCGGCGCGGTGTCGGCGACGGGCATCGACGCGCTGACGGCGTTCACCGCCGAGGCGGTCGTGGTCGCCGAGGACAAGGGCTGCGAGGACATGCTGTCGTTCGCGACCTCCGCGGTGCGCGACGCGGTCAACAGCGACGACGTGCTGGCCCACGTGCGCGAGCGCACCGGCGTCGAGATCGGCGTGCTGTCGGGCGAGGACGAGGCGCGGCTGACGTTCCTCGCCGTACGCCGCTGGTTCGGCTGGTCCGCCGGGCGCCTGGTGGTCTTCGACATCGGTGGCGGCTCCCTCGAGATCGCCGGCGGTGGCGACGAGCGCCCCGACGTCGCCTGGTCGCTCCCGCTCGGTGCCGCCCGGCTCGCGCGCAGCCACTTCGCCGAGACCCCCGACGACGCCGGGCTCAAGGCCATCCGCAAGCGCGTGCGCGCCGAGATCGCCCGCGACGCCGGCAACCTGCTGCGCGCCGGCACCCCGCACCGCGCTGCGGCGACGTCCAAGACCTTCCGCTCGCTGGCCCGCATCTGTGGCGCCGCGCCGTCGACCGAGGGCGCGCTCGTGCCGCGCAGCCTGCCCCTCGAGTCCCTGCGGGCGTGGATCCCCAAGCTCGTCGCGATGGGTCCCGAGGAGCTGGCCGACCTGCCCGGCGTCTCGCCCAGCCGCGCCCACCAGATCGTGCCCGGAGCGCTCGTCGCCGAGGCCTGCATGGACATCTTCGACCTCTCCGAGCTCGAGATCTGCCCGTGGGCGCTGCGCGAGGGCGTCATCCTCGAGCGCATCGACCGCTACAGCGTCGCCAACGTCCCCGCCGCTCGACCCGGCGCGCGGTGATGGCCCGCATCGGCCTGTCGACCACCTCGGTCTACCCCGAGTCGACCGCGCACGCGTTCACCTACGCCGCCGCCCTCGGCTACGACGCGGTCGAGGTCATGGTCGGCATCGACGCCATCAGCCAGCAGACCTCCGCGGTCCAGCAGCTCGCCGAGCACCACGGCGTACCGATCTGCGCGGTGCACGCGCCCTGCCTGCTGTTCACCCAGCGCGTCTGGGGCACCGAGCCGTGGGGCAAGCTCGAGCGCTCCGCCGAGATGGCCGCCGCCGTCGGCGCCGAGGTCGTCGTGGTGCACCCGCCGTTCCGCTGGCAGAAGGAGTACGCCCGCGACTTCGTCAACGGCATCGCGGCACTCGAGAACTCCACCGGCATCCGCTTCGCCGTCGAGAACATGTACCCCTGGCGGGCCACCAAGAAGCGCGGCGCCGAGATGTACCTGCCCGGCTGGGACCCCTCCGAGGAGCCCTACGCCAACACGACGATCGACCTCAGCCACGCCGCCATCGCCGGCTCCGACGTCATCGAGATGGCTGACCGGCTGGGTCAGCGGCTGCGCCACGTCCACCTCACCGACGGCAGCGGCTCGGCCAAGGACGAGCACCTGGTCCCGGGCCGGGGCGTGATGGGCGCCGAGGCGTTCCTCCACCACCTGGCCGGCACCGGTTTCGCCGGCGACATCGTGCTCGAGATCAACACGCGCAAGTGCACCACCCGCGAGGAGCGCGAGGCCGACCTGCGCGAGTCGCTGGAGTTCGCCCGCGAGCACTTCGCGGTCGCGACCGGCTGAGCGGGCCGCCCGCCACGGGCCTCACACGGAAGCGCGGGTCTGGTCATTCCGGGGCTGATGTGGGAGGGCGCGGACGAGGATCCTTCGGGGCACCTGCCCGCTACCGAAGGAAGCCCATGAACCTCCGCGCCGTACGCCGTCCGTCCCTGCCCACCCGGGCGCTGCCCACCGCCGTCCTCCGGCGCCGTCCTCGTCGTCGGGTCCACCGGAGGCGCCGTCGCCGGCGCGATGATCACCGGCGCCCAGATCAAGAACGGCACCGTCACCACGGCAGACATCAAGGACGGCACGCTCAAGACCGGTGACGTCTCGGCCGCCGCCCGGGCCGCGCTGAAGGGCCAGCAGGGCCCCGTCGGGGCACCCGGTGCCGAGGGTCCGGCAGGACCGGCCGGCGCCACCGGCGCGAACGGACCGGCCGGACCGGTCGGGAACGCCGGACCCGCGGGTGCGTCCGGTCCAGCAGGACCTGCCGGTCCTGCCGGCGCCGCCGGCGTCCTCGGCTACGAGGTGGTGACGGTCCAGCTCGCCGTCGCCCCCAACACGCCCACGAGCCTGCCTGTCCAGTGTCCCGCGGGCAAGCGGGTCCTGGGGTCCTCGAGCTACTGGGGCACCTCCAACGCCGCGGTGCAGAGCTTCATCCAGAACGGCGGTGGTGGGGCCACGTCGTTCACCACCGGCATCCCCTCGGCCGACACCCTCTTCACCCGCGTGACCTGCGCGACGGTCGCCCCCTGACCGGCAGGTGACGCCGGCTCGACCGGGTCAGCGGCGCAGCCGTACCCGGTCGAGCTCGCGCGCCACGACGAGCTCGCCGTCGAAGACCTCGCGTGCCTCGGCCTCGAACGCCACCAGGTCGGGGTAGCGCTGGGAGAAGTGCGTCAGGACCAGCGTCCCCACCCCGGCCTCGGCGGCGACCGTCGCTGCCTGCCGAGCGGTGAGGTGGCCGTGGGCCTGCGCCAGGGCGACGTCGCGGTGCAGGTACGTCGACTCGATGACGAGCAGGTCGGCACCCTCGGCCAGCGCGTGGACGCCGTCGCACAGCCGGGTGTCCATGACGAACGCGAAGCGCTGACCGGGCCGCGGCTCGCTGACCTGCTCGAGGGTGACGTCGCCGAGGCGGCCGTGCCGCTGCAGCTCGCCGACCGCCGGACCCGAGATCCCGTGCGCAGCCAGGCGATCGGGCACCATCCGGCGTCCGTCGGGCTCGACGAGCCGGTAGCCGTAGGTCTCGATGCCGTGGTCGAGCGGCACGGCCTCGAGGGTGCCGAACCGGCCGGTCGCGACGACACCCGCCTCGCGCACCGGGACGCCGTGCACCTGCGTGACGTCGTGGAAGACGCTCGCGTGGCGCAGCCGGTCGTAGTGCTCCTCGCCGGAGGCGGGGAAGTGCACCGGCACCGGTCGGGTGACGCCGTCGAGCGAGAGCCGCTGCACGACCCCCGGCAGGCCGAGGCAGTGGTCGCCGTGCAGGTGCGTGAGGCAGATGCGGGTGATCGCCGAGGCGGGGACGCCGGCCAGCAGCAGCTGGCGCTGCGCGCCCTCGCCGGGGTCGAGCAGGAGGCCCTCGTCGTCCCAGCGCAGGAAGCAGCCGTGGTGGTGGCGCTCGCGGGTCGGCACCTGGCTGGCGGTGCCGAGGACGACGAGCTCGCGCACCGACATCAGTGCCCGGGACCTGCGCTCACGCCGTGACCAGTCCCGTCTCGTACGCCGTCACCACGAGCTGCGCGCGGTCGCGAGCGCCGAGCTTGAGGAACAGCCGCGACACGTGGGTCTTGGCGGTCAGCGGCGAGAGCACCAGCTCGGCGGCGATCTCCTGGTTGGACAGCCCGCGCCCGACCAGCGCGAGGATCTCGCGCTCGCGGGGCGTGAGGTCGGCCAGGCGGGTGCGGTCGGGCGGCGTCGGGGCGGCCGGCACGGCGACCGGGGCGGTCGAGGCGACGTAGGCCTCGATCAGCCGCATGGTCACCTGCGGGGCCAGCAGCGCCTGGCCGTCGTGGACCAGGCGCACGGCCTCGATGAGGGCGACGGGCTCGACGTCCTTGAGCAGGAACCCGGCGGCGCCGGCGCGCAGGGCGCCGAAGACGTACTCATCGAGCTCGAACGTCGTCAGCACCACGACCTTGGTGGCGGCCAGGCGCGGGTCGGCGGTGATGCGGGCGGTGGCCTCGAGGCCGTCGACGCGCGGCATCCGGATGTCCATGAGGACGACGTCGGGCAGGTGCTCGACGGCCAGCTCGACGGCCTGCGCGCCGTCGACGGCCTCACCGACGACCTCGAGGTCGGGCTCGGAGTCGAGCAGGGCCCGGAAGCCCGCGCGCACCAGCGTCTGGTCGTCGACCAGGAGCACCCGGATGACGCTCACGGGACGCCCACGGGCAGCGACGCCGAGACGCGCCACCCGCCGCCGTCGCGCGGTCCGGCCTCGAGGGACCCGCCGACCGCGGCCGCCCGCTCGCGCATGCCGCGCAGGCCGTTGCCGGAGCCGCTGCGGTCGAGCGGGCTGGGGGCGGTGCCGCCGTCGTCCTCGACCTCGATGACCACGACCGGGCTGTCGCCGTCGCGGGTGACGCGGACGCGCGCGCAGGTCGGGCCGGCGTGGCGCATCACGTTGGTGAGCGCCTCCTGCACGATCCGGTAGCCGGCGGCCCCGATCGGCGCAGGCAGGGAGTCCGCGGTGGGGTCGATGGTGACCTGGAGGTCGACACCCGCGGAGCCGAGGCCCTCACGCAGGTCGTCGATCTCGGCCAGGCCCTGCGTCGGCTGGACCGGTACGGCGGTGTCGTCGTCGTCGTCCGGGCGCAGCAGGCCGAGCATCGAGCGCAGGTCGCCGAGGGCGTCGCCGCTGAGCTTTTTGATGTCGCGCAGGGTCGTGCGGGCCAGCTCGCGGTCGCGGTCGAGCAGGTGGGCGCCCACGCCGGCCTGCACGTTGATGGCGACCATCGCGTGGGCGACGACGTCGTGGACGTCGCGCGCGATGCGCAGCCGCTCCTCGCCGACGCGGCGCAGCGCCTCCTCCTCGCGGCTGTGCTCGGCCGTCTCGGCACGCTCGACCAGCGCGTCGGTGGCGATCCGTCGGTCGCGGGCGGCGACGCCGAGGGCCAGGGGCAGGGCGACGAACCCGAGGTTCTTGAGGGTGTCCCACGAGGCGAGCGAGTGGGGGCTGTAGACGGCGAGGATCACGATGACCACCGCTGACGTCAGCACCCCGGCGGGCACCGCGACCCGGCGTCCGAGCCGGCTCGCGAGCGTGTAGCCGCACACGACCGCCGGGAACGCGATGGTCTGGTAGAGGTGGCTCGTCTCGAGCACCCCGAACATCAGGACCATCACCAGCGTCGAGGCGAGCACCGGGTGTCGGCGGCGCACCAGCACCGGCGCGGAGGCGAGCACGACGGCGACGTACGCCGCGACGGTGGTGACGGCCGTGTCGCTCACCGTGGTCTCCACGGCCATCGCGACGGCGCACGTCGCGAACAGGACCGCGTCGACCAGGCGGTCGACGCGGTCCTGCGAGGCGCGGGTCCGGGTCACGCGGACGACGGTAGCGGTGCGTGGGCCGGTCGCGCGTCGTCCTCAGGGAGTACGTGCGAGCTCGGGTCCGGCGGGCTCGACGGCCGAGACCGGGCGCGGTCCCTCGCTGAGGCCGATCCGGTCGTGGACGCGGCGCAGCCACATCGGGGCCCACCAGTTCCACTTGCCCAGCAGGCCCATCAGGGCCGGCACCAGCAGCGAGCGGACGACGAACGCGTCGACCAGGACGCCGACCGCGGTGGCCACGCCGATCTGCTGGATGAACGAGATCTCGCTGGTGCTGAAGGCCCCGATCGCCACCGCCAGCAGGATCGCCGCGGCGGTCACGACGCTGCCGGTGCGGCTCAGGCCGGTGGCGACCGCCTCGCGCTCGCCGAGCCCGGACTCGCGGGCCTCCTTGATGCGGCCCAGCAGGAAGACGCCGTAGTCGGTCGACAGGGCGAAGACCAGCGCGGCCGCGACGAGGAAGTCGGTCGGCTCGATGCCCCCGTTCGGCGTGTAGCCGAGGAGCCCGGTGAAGCGGCCGTCCTGGTAGACCCAGGTCAGCGCTCCGAGGGAGACGCCGACGGTGAGGACGTTCATCACGACGGCCTTGACCGGCAGCACCACCGAGCCGGTCATCAGCCAGAGCACCAGCAGCGTCAGCAGCACGAGCAGCCCGACCGCCAGCGGCAGGCTGTCGCCGATGGCGTCCTGCTGGTCGACGAACTCGGCGGCCGGACCGGCGACCAGGGCGTCGGCGCCGATCCCGTCGGCGATGTCGCGCACGTCGACCACGACCCGCTGGGCGTCGTCGCCCGCGGCGTCCCCGGCGACCGTCAGGTCGACCTGCCAGGTCGAGGCGTCGAGCTGCGTGGCTGCGGTGGCCTCCTCGACCCCGGGCAGGGCCGCGGCCTCGGTGGCCAGGGTGTCGGCCTGTGCGGCGTCGTCGGTCGCGACGACCACGGTGACCGGGGTGCTGCCGGCGCCGTCGTACTGCTCGGCGAGGGTGTCGGAGACGATGCGGGCGCTGAGGTCCTTCGGCACCGCGGTGGCGTCGACGGGGGTCCACTCGGCGCGCAGGGCGGGAGCCGCGAGGGCGATCATCACGACGGCGGTGACCGCGGCGACGGTGCCGGGGCGGCGCATCACGGCGTGGGACAGGCGGTACCAGCGGGCGTCCGACGACGTACGTCGGCGCCGGGCGAGCTTGGCGCCCCACAGGGCGAACAGCGCGGGACTGATGACCAGCGAGGCGACCGCGGCGACGACGGCGACGACCGCGCCGGCCAGGCCCATCGACTTCAGGAAGCCGAGCGGGAAGACGGTCAGAGTGACCAGCGCGACCGCGACGGTGGCGGCGGAGTAGGCGACGGTGCGACCGGCGGTGGCCATGGTGGTCGCCAGCGCGTCGTACGTCGGGCCCTGGCGGTCGAGCTCCTCGCGGTAGCGGGTGAGCAGGAACAGCGTGTAGTCGATGGCGAGGCCGAGGCCCAGGCCGATGACCAGGTTGAGCGCGAAGACGCTGAGGCCGTAGACCTGGTTGACGCCGGCCAGGGCGAGGAACGTGCCGAGCACGGTGGTGATGCCGACGACCAGCGGCAGCAGCGCCGCCCGGCCGCCGAAGATCAGCAGCGAGAGCAGCAGCAGCACCGGGAACGCCATCATCTCGGCGCGGGCCAGGTCCTCCCCGACCTGCTCGCCGATCTGGAGCCCGGCGACCGCGCCGCCGCCGACCGCGACTCCGTCGTCGTCGGCGAACGCCTCGACGGCGTCCGCGGCGACGTCCTCGCTCTCGGCCGCGGCCTCGATGGTGCCGAGCACGATCGCGGAGCCGCCGTCTCGGGCGGTGCCGCCCGGGGTGGCGGTCGCGACGCCGGGCACCTCGGCGAGCCGGTCGGCGACCGCCTCGGCCGCGGCCGGGTCGTCGACGACCGCGGCCACCAGACCGCCGCCGGGTGCCGGGTCCGACGACCGGTCGCCACGCCGGATGCTCATCGCGGCCCGACCCGGTCGAGCTGGTGGTCAGGCCACGAGTCGGCGGGTCGGGCGAGGTGGTAGGCCAGGCGCAGCCGACCGTGGTGGGCGCCCATGGTGAAGCGCGGCAGCCGGAGGACGTCGTCGCCGA
>JAOPXU010000352.1 GCA_025964985.1 Nocardioides sp. | reverse complement strand
TGCCGTAGGGGGAGTGCACGACGAGTCGCCAGTCGCCGAGCTCGTCGCGGAAGCGCTCGACCACGATCTGGGTGTCGTGGGGCACGACCTGCGTCGCCTCACGCTGCTCCGACAGGTAGGTCACGAGGTTGGTGGCGGCGTTGACGTCGAGGCCGCGCTCCTGGACCGCGGCGATGGCCTTGGAAGGAGGCTGGGCGGCGAGCTCGCGGGTGAAGGCGCCGACGGCGGCCCCGAGCTCGGCGGGTCGGCCGAGCGCGTCGCCCTTCCAGAACGGGAGCCGGCCCGGGATGCCGGGTGCGGGGGTGACGAGGACCCGGTCGTGGGTGATGTCCTCGATCCGCCAGCTGGTCGCGCCGAGGGCGAAGATGTCGCCGACGCGCGACTCGTAGACCATCTCCTCGTCGAGCTCGCCGACGCGCTTGCCGGGGCCGGTGCCGCCGACGAGGAAGACGCCGAACAGGCCGCGGTCGGGGATGGTGCCGCCGCTGGTGACGGCGAGCCGCTGGGCGCCGGGGCGGCCGGTGAGCTGGCCGGTGACGCGGTCCCAGACGATGCGCGGGCGCAGCTCGGCGAACTCGTCGCTGGGGTAGCGCCCGGCGAGCAGGTCGAGGGTGGCGTCGTAGGCCGAGCGGGGGAGCTGGGTGAAGGGGGCGCTGCGCCGGCACAGGGCGTAGAGCTCGTCGACGTCGACGGGCTCGAGCGCCGTGGCGGCCACGACCTGCTGCGCCAGGACGTCGAGGGGGTTGGTGGGGATGCGCAGCGCCTCGATGCCGCCGGTGCGCATGCGGCGCACGGCGACGGCGGTCTGGGCCAGGTCGCCGCGGTGCTTGGGGTAGAGGACGCCGCGCGAGGTCTCGCCGACCTGGTGGCCGGCACGCCCGACGCGCTGCAGGGCGCTGGCCACCGACGGCGGCGACTCGATCTGGATGACGAGGTCGACCGCGCCCATGTCGATGCCGAGCTCGAGGCTGCTGGTGGCGACGACGGCGGGCAGCCGGCCGCGCTTGAGGTCGTCCTCGATGAGGGCGCGCTGCTCCTTGCTCACCGAGCCGTGGTGGGCCTTGGCGATGACCGTCTCCGCCCCGCGGGTGACGCCGGCCTGGGCCATCACCTCGGCCGGCTGCTCGCCCTCGGCGGGCAGCGCGAGCTCGGCGCGCGTGGTGGCGATCTCGTTGAGGCGGGCGGTCAGCCGCTCGGCCAGCCGGCGGGAGTTGGCGAAGACGATCGTCGAGGTGTGCTGCTCGATCAGGTCGACCACGCTCTCCTCGACGTGGGGCCAGATGGAGCTGTTGCTGCGGGCGTCGGAGTCGTCGTCGTCGACGCTGTCGGCGCCGCCCGGCTGGGTCATGTCCTCGACCGGGACGACGACCTTGAGGTCCCAGCTCTTCGACGCCGGCGGGGCGACGATGTCGACCGGCGCGCTGCCGCCGAGGAAGCGTGCGACCTCCTCGAGCGGTCGGACCGTGGCCGACAGCCCGACGCGCTGGACCGGCTTGTCGAGCAGGGCGTCGAGCCGCTCGAGGCTGAGGGCGAGGTGGGCGCCGCGCTTGGAGCCGGCGACGGCGTGGACCTCGTCGATGATGACGGTCTCGAGCCCGCGCAGGGTGTCGCGCGCCTGGCTGGTGAGCATGAGGAACAGCGATTCGGGCGTGGTGATGAGGATGTCGGGCGGCGCGGAGGCGAGCTTGCGCCGGTCGCCGGCGGCGGTGTCGCCGGAGCGCACCCCGACGGTGACCTCCTGGACCGGCGTGCCCAGCCGGTCGGCGGTGTGGCGGATGCCGGTCAGCGGCGCGCGCAGGTTGCGCTCGACGTCGACACCGAGGGCCTTGAGCGGGCTGACGTAGAGGACGCGGGTGCGCTGCTTCTTGTCCTTCGGCGACGGCGTGGTCATCAGCCGGTCGATCGACCACAGGAAGGCGCTCAGCGTCTTGCCCGACCCGGTGGGGGCCACCACCAGGGCGTGCCGGCCGGCGCCGATCGCCGCCCACGCACCCGCCTGGGCCGGGGTGGGCTCGGCGAACGCCGCACCGAACCAGGTGCGGGTCGGCTCGCTGAAGGCAGCGAGCGAGTCGGAGGGGCCGGGCATCCCGCCAGTCTTGCCTACGCCACCGACAGTTCCCTCGCCCACAAGGAGACGTCAGGGGCGTCCCTACGCCTCCGGTGACCCCTGGCCCGGGGTGCGCAGCATCGGCGGCTGGATCACCCGGGCGTCGCCGCGCCGGTAGAGCAGCGCCGGGCGCCCGCCGGCCGAGTCGTGCGTCTCGGTCGGTACGACGAACCCTGCGGTCCCCAGGACCTTGCGGCGGAAGTTGCCGAGGTCGGGCGCGACGCCCCACACGGCGGCGTAGACGCGCCGCAGCTCGGGCAGCGTGAACGGCTCGGCGACGAAGTCGAGGGCCAGCGTCGTGTACTCGAGCTTGGCGCGCACCCGCTCGCGGGCGTCGGTGAGGATCTCGGCGTGGTCGAAGGCCAGCGCCGGCCGGTCGGGCCCGTCGCCCACCCCGAGACCCAGCACGTCGTCGACGGCCCACCAGCGCGCGCCGGCGGCGTCGGAGCCGGCCTCGGGCTCGGGCAGGTCGGGGGCGAAGGCCACGTGGGCGACCGAGACGACCCGCATCCGCGGGTCGCGGTCGGGTGCGGAGTAGGTGCGCAGCTGCTCGAGGTGGCCCTCGAACCGGTCGACGCCGGTCTCCTCCAGCAGCTCGCGCCACGCGGCCGTCTCGGCGTCCTCCTGCGGCTCGACGAAGCCCCCGGGCAGGGCCCAGGAGCCGGCGTACGGTTCGGCGCCGCGCTCGACCAGCAGCACGGCGAGGGCGCCGTCGCGGATGGTGAAGACCGCGAGGTCGACGGTGACGGCGAACGGCGGGTGCTCAGTCGTGTAAGTCATGCGGGGTCCCCTCGGTGCTGTCCGGCGGCGGAGCGGAGCGGGGGAGGCGGAGAACAGCGTGGGGTGCTCATGCCACGACCCCCGCCCCGAGCATCTCGGCGAGCGCGGCGGCGCTCGACTCCGGCGCGACGCCGGCGTGCATCCCGTCGAGCAGCCGGACGCCGAAGCCCGCGCGCACGGCGTCGAGCACGGTGGCGCGCACGCAGTAGTCGGTGGCGATGCCGGTGACGTCGAGCTCGGTGACGCCGAGGTCGCGCAGCAGCCCTTCGAGCGTCGCGCCGTCGTCGGTTACCCCCTCGAACGCGCTGTACGCCGCCACGCCCATGCCCTTGCGGACGTGGTGGGTCACCCGGTCGGTGGCCAGCTCGGGCGCGTAGTCGGAGCCTCCGGTCGTCGAGACGCAGTGCACGGGCCAGGTGTGCACGAAGTCGGGGTCGGTGCCGGGCTCGGCGAAGTGGCCGTCGTTGGTGCCGGCGGCGTGGTGCCAGTCTCGGGAGGCGACGACGGCGGCGTAGTCGTCGGCGTGGGCGGCGAGGTGCTCGCTGATGCGGGTGGCGACGGCCTTGCCGCCGCTGACGGCGAGGGAGCCGCCCTCGACGAAGTCGTTCTGGACGTCGACCACGATGAGTGCGCGGGTCATGCGGGTGCTCCTTCGGTCGGTGCGGTCAGCGGGGTGGCCTTGAGGTGGGCGCCGCCGCCGGTGATGGCGAGGGCGCTCGGGGGCAGGGTGGCGAGGGCGGCACGGCAGTGGTCGCGGACCTCGTCGAGCGTGGGGGAATGCACGACCTCGCCGGCGCGGACGGCGGCGACCTGGACGGGCACGCCGGTGCGAGCAGTGCTCTCGGTGCTCGCCGGAGATGCGTCCGAGGTGAACCACTCGGCCTCGACGTGGCCGGCGTCGTCGTAGGAGCGGTGGGCGGTCTTGCGCCCGCCGACCGAGATCTTGTCGTGCGACTTCTTGGCGACCGGACGCAGCGGACCGCCGGGCTCGTCGCCCACGGCGACCAGCTTGTAGACCATCTGGGCGGTCGGGTGGCCCGAGCCGGTGGCGACGCGGGTGCCGACGCCGTAGCCGTCGATGGGGGCGTCGGCCAGGGCGGCGATGACGTACTCGTCGAGGTCGCTGGTCACGATGATCCGCGTCCGCGTGGCGCCGAGCTCGTCGAGCAGGGCGCGCGCGGCGGTGGACTCGTCGGCCAGGTCGCCGGAGTCGATGCGGATCGCGCCGAGGTCGGTGCCGGCCACCTCGACGGCGTTGCGGATGCCCTGGTCGATGTCGTAGGTGTCGACCAGCAGGGTCGTGCCGGGGCCCTGCGCCGCGACCTGGCTGCGGAACGCCGACACCTCGTCGCGGTGGGCGAGCGTGAAGGCGTGGGCGGCCGTGCCGACGGTGGGTACGCCGTGCAGCAGGCCGGCGGCCAGGTTGCTGCTGGAGGCGAACCCGGCGACGTACGCCGCCCGCCCGACGGCGACCGCCGCCTCCTCGTGGGTGCGTCGGCTGCCCATCTCGACGAGGGGCCGACCACCGGCGGAGGCGACCATCCGGGCCGCGGCGCTGGTGATCGCGCTGTCGTGGTTGAGCACGCTGAGCACGAGCGTCTCGAGGACGACGCACTCGCCGAGCGTGCCGGCGACGGTGAGGACAGGGCTGCCGGGGAAGTAGAGGTCGCCCTCGCGGTAGGCGTCGATGTCGCCGGTGAAGCGGAAGTCGCGCAGGTAGGCCGCGGTCGGCTCGTTGACCACGCCCTGCTCGAGCAGCCACTGCACCTCGTGCTCGGCGAAGCGGAAGCCCTTGATGAGGGCCAGCAGTCGGCCGAGCCCGCCGAGGACGCCGTAGCGCCGGCCCTCGGGCAGGCGGCGGGCGAAGGCCTCGAAGACGGCCGGGTGCTCGGCGGTGCCGTCGGTGACGAACGAGGTGAGCATGGTCAGCTCGTAGCGGTCGGTCAGCATGCTGGGGGAGGCGTGCACGGTGCTCATCAGCGGCTCCTGGTTTGTAGTCATTATGACTATAACACGGCGTCCCTAGGGTGACCCCGTGGAGGACCTGCGCGCGTCGGTGCGCGCCGCCGGCTGGCCCGCCGTCCTCGCCACCGTCGCCGGTGCCCACGGGCTCGCCGAGCAGACGACCGACCCGGTGCTGGCCCCCTGGCGCGACCCGGCCGCGGCGCCTCACCTCGGTGCCGTCCACGAGTCGCTGCTGATCGACCGCATCGGCAGCGGGTCGTTCTACACGCCGCCGGTGCTCGTCGACTGGGTGCTCGACCGGGCCCTCCTCGCTTCCGACGAGCAGACGGTGCTCGACCCCGCGTGCGGCACCGGCAACTTCCTGCTCGCCGTCGTACGCCGCCTCGGCCCGGCGTCCGTCGCCCGCGTGCACGGCGTCGACCTCGACCCGGTCGCCGTCGCGATCACCCGGCTCCTGCTGCGCCTCGAGGCACCCGGCGTCGACCCCGCGCTGCTCGAGCGCACCATCCGCGTCGGCGACGGGCTGGGTGAGCACCCGGGGGCGCCGTACGACGTCGTGGTCGGCAACCCGCCCTTCGGCGGTCGGCTCCGACCGCGCGCGCCGGTGCCGGGAGCTCCGCCGGCGGCGTACACGGACACGAGCGCGGTGTTCCTCCAGCACGCGCTGACCCTGGTGACCGACGGGGGACGGGTGGCGCTGGTGCAGCCGCAGTCGCTGCTCGCGGCCCGCGACGCCGGCCCGGTGCGCGCGGCGGTCCGTGCGGCCGGCGCGGTCACCGATCTGTGGTCGTCGACGACGCCGGTCTTCCCCGGTACGCCGGTCCTCACCTGCGTGCCCGTCGTACGAGTCGGCGCGGCGCAGGGACCGGTGCTCACCTCCCACGGCGTCGAGGTCGCGATGCCCGACGACGAGTGGGGACCGCTGCACGCGCCGGCGCTCGGGGTGCCGACGGTGACGCCGACCGTGGCCGGGGTGCTCGGCGACCTCGGTCCGTGCACGGCCGACTTCCGCGACCAGTACTACGGCCTGGTCCCGCACGTGCGGGAGGGCGGACCCGGCGCGCCCCTGATCACGGCCGGGCTCGTCGACCCGGCGACGTGCCGCTGGGGCGAGGTGTCCACGCGTTTCGCCAAGCAGGACTGGGCTGCGCCCACCGTCGACCTCGACTCCCTGCGCGCCGACGGCGCGCTCACCGCCTGGGCCGAGGCGAGGCTCGTGCCCAAGGTGCTCGTCGCCAGCCAGGGCCGGGTGGTCGAGGCGGTGGTCGACGTCGACGGTGCCTGGCTGCCGTCGGTGCCGGTGGTGACGCTGGCCGCCGCCCCCGACCGGCTCTGGCACGCGCTCGCCGTCCTGCTGGCCCCGCCGGTCGTGGCGATCGCCGCCGCCCGCTACGCCGGCACCGGCCTGACCGCCACCGCGATCAAGCTGAGCGCCCGCCAGGTCGCCGCCCTCCCGCTGCCCGCCGACACCGTCGCCTGGGACGTCGGCGCCGACCTCGCCCGTGCCGCGCAGGACGCCGACGAGGCCGAGCGGCCCTCCGCGCTGCGCGCCGTCGCCGGGGCGATGTGCGCGGCGTACGACGACGACGCGGCGCTCGACTGGTGGCTCGACCGCGTCGCCCCGCGCCCGCGCAGGTAGGCGCAGAACCAGCCCTTCGCCCAGTCGCCGCACGGATTTCACGTGCGGACAACCCCTGGGAAACGGCATCGTGGAGATTAGGATCTCTGCACAGGAAGGAGCAGCCCATGACCACCTTGACCGGCACGGTGCTGCTCTACAACGCCTCCTTCGAGCCCCTCGGGCGGGTCAGCTTCAAGCACGCGGTCAAGATGCTCGTGCGCGAGGTCGCGGTCGTCCACGAGGCCCACCCCGAGCGGATGATCGGCCCCTACCAGTGGCCGCGCGCGCTGCGTCTGGTCCGCTACGTCGCCACCAAGTGGCTCTACCGCCCGGCCGGCTACACACGCCAGGGCGTGCTCGCCCGAGAGCGCCACCGCTGCGCCTACTGCGGCGCGCGCGCCGAGACCATCGACCACCTGGTGCCGCGCTCGCGCGGCGGCGGCTGGACCTGGGTCAACACCGTCGCCGCCTGCGGGCCGTGCAACGAGCGCAAGGGCAACCGCACGCCGACCGAGGCCGGCATGCGGCTGCGGGTCGAGCCCTGGCACCCGACCCGCGCGCAGGTCGCCGCCTGGTCCTGAGGGCGCCAGGAGGATCACCGCTTCAGCGGTGATCCGCCGCCGCGACCAGCAGGTCGCGCAACGGCGCGGGCGCCCGCTCGAGCGGCACGACCCCGGCCAGCAGCCCGGCGTACGTCGCCTTGTGGCCACTGCGCGCGCCCAGCCACCGCCGCAGCCGCTGCGCGTCGGTGCGCTCGCGCTGGGCCGGCTGCTGCGCCATCCGCTCGTACGCCGCCCGCTCGCCCTGGGCGTCGACGACGGTGAGCACGCCGAGCGCGCCGACCGCCCGGATGAGCTCGTCCTCGAGGTCGGCGTCGCACACGAACGTCGACACCTCGAGCCCGTCAGGGGCAGCGGGGTGGGCGAGCACCCGCGCCACCCAGGCGGTCTCCGGCCAGTCGTGCAGCAGCAGCACCGACCCCGGCACGCGAGACCCAGCAGCGAGGCGACCGAGGTGCGCGCGCAGGTTGGTGAGGCCGTCCATCACCACGACGTCGGGCACCGCGACCCCGAGGCGCGGGGCCAGCGTGACCAGCGCGTTCCGGTCGCTCACACCCTCGACGAGCACCGTCGGAGGGAGCGGGGTCGGCACCCCGTCACGGTAGGACGTCAGGAGCGTCGGCACCCGCGGATAAGGTCCCGGCGTGACCAGCGCCGACCCCAGCACCGACTCGATGATCGTGGCGCGCGACCTGCGCAAGACCTTCGGCGCGGGGGAGACGGCGTTCGAGGCGGTCAAGGGCATCGACCTCGACGTGCGCCGCGGTGAGGCGTTCGGCTTCCTCGGCCCCAACGGCGCCGGCAAGTCCTCGACGATGCGGATGATCGCGGCGGTCTCGCCGGTCACCGGCGGCGAGCTGCGCATCCTCGGCCTCGACCCGGCCACCGACGGGCCGGCCATCCGCGCCCGGCTCGGCGTCTGCCCGCAGGAGGACACCCTCGACACCGAGCTCAACGTGCGCGACAACCTCGTCATCTACGCCCGCTACTTCGGCATCGGCCGTGCCGAGGCGCGCGAGCGTGCCGACGAGCTCATCGAGCTGGTCAACCTCACCGACAAGGCCAAGGCCAAGGTCGACGACCTGTCCGGCGGCATGAAGCGGCGCCTGACCATCGCCCGCAGCCTCGTCAACCGACCCGAGCTGCTGCTCCTCGACGAGCCGACGACCGGCCTCGACCCGCAAGCTCGCCACGTGCTGTGGGACCAGCTGTTCCGGCTCAAGCAGCAGGGCGTCACCCTCGTCATCACCACCCACTACATGGACGAGGCCGAGCAGCTCTGTGACCGCCTGGTCGTGATGGACAAGGGCGTCGTCGCCGCGATGGGCTCGCCGACCGAGCTCATCCGCACCCACTCCTCGCGCGAGGTCGCCGAGCTGCGCTTCGGCCTGGCCGGGTCGGCCGCCGACCACAACCCCCACGAGGCGCACGCGTCCGAGGTGGCCGACCTCGGCGACCGGGTCGAGGTCCTGCCCGACCGGCTCCTCGTCTACACCGCCGACGGCGACGCGGTGCTGGAGGCCGTGCACGAGCGCGGCCTGCGCCCGGTCGCCACCCTCGTGCGCCGGAGCACCCTCGAGGACGTGTTCCTGCGCCTGACCGGCCGGACCCTGGTCGACTGATGGCCACCACCCGCACGACCGCCACCCGACCCGTCGGCACCCTGTCCACGGTCACCGCCGTGCGCCGGATGGCGCCCTACTGGCTCACCGTCTCGCTGCGCACCTGGCGCGGGTCCGTCGTCTCGGCGTTCCTCGCCCCGGTCTTCTACGTCGTCGCGATGGGCGTCCTGCTCGGCGGCTTCATCGAGAGCGACCCGTCGCGGCTCGAGGGCGCCCCCGACTACCTGTCGTTCATCGTGCCCGGCCTGGTCGCAGGGCACGCCATGCAGACCGCGGTGGCCGACACCGCGTGGCCGGTCTACAGCAACTTCAAGTGGAACCGCGTCTACGACTCGATGGTCGCCACGCCGATCACCGTGCGCCAGGTCGCGGCCGCCCACCTGTTCTTCGTCTGGGTCCGGGTCACTGCCGTGTGCGCGATCTTCGACCTCGTCGTCGCGCCGTTCGGCGTCTTCGGAAGCTGGTGGGGACCGTTCGCCGCCCTGGTCGCGCAGAGCCTCACCGGGCTGGCGTTCGCGACGCTGATGTACGGCTATGCCTGCCGCATCAAGAGCGACGCGGCGTTCGGCGTGGTGTTCCGGCTCGCGGTGTTCCCGCTCTTCCTGTTCAGCGGCGCGTTCTTCCCCGTCGCCAACCTCGGTGCGTTCGGTGAGAAGCTCGCGCAGGCCACGCCGCTGTGGCACGGCGTCAACCTGTCGCGGATGCTCAGCCTCGACACCGTCGACGTCTCCACCGCGCTCGTCAACATCGTGGTGCTCCTGGCCGTCGCCGGCCTCGGCGGCTGGTGGGCCGTGTCCGGCCTGGAGAAGCGGATGGCCCTGTGAGCGCCGTGGGGTCCGGGCGCTCGCTCGTCCCGCTCACCTCCGTGCAGGCCACGCTCCTGCTCGTCGAGCGCAACGTCATCACCTACCGCTCGGC
>JAOPXU010000047.1 GCA_025964985.1 Nocardioides sp. | reverse complement strand
CGGTCGGCTGGGCGCCGCTGACGCCGTAGGTCGCGTCGACGACGAAGAACGGCACGCCGGTGGCGCCGTACGCCGCGGCCTGGGCCACGTCGGCGGCCACGTCGTCGGCGTGCGCGTCGGAGGACAGCACCGAGCGTGCGGTGTCGGGGTCGAGGCCGACGGAGGCGGCGACCTCGACGAGGACGTCGTGGTCGGCGACGTTGCGGGCCTCGACGAAGTAAGCGTGCAGCAGCGCCTCCTTGAGGTCGCCGCGGCGCTCGCCGGCGGCGTGCAGCAGGCGGTGGGCGTCGACGGTGCTCAGGTGCAGCGCGTCGGCGTGGCGGGTGTAGTCGAGGCCGACCTCGGCGGCGACCTGCTGAACCTGCGCCATCATCGTGCGCGCGTTGTCGGGCCCGCCGCCGTACTTGCGGCCGAGCGCCTCGGCGACGTTCTCGGTCGGCTGGGCCGGCGCGGACGGGTCGAGCTGGAAGGAGCGCCACACGACCTCGACCTGGTCGCGGTGCTCGAAGCCGGCGAGCGCCTCCTCGAGCCGGCGCTTGCCGATGTAGCACCAGGGGCAGACGACGTCGGACCAGATCTCGATGCGCACGTGGTCCCAACGGCGCCGGGCGCCGCGGTGTTCCCTCAGACCGCGGCGAGTGCGGTGCGCAGCGCGCCGACCTGGTCGAGCGGGGCGTCGTAGCCGGGGAAGTAGCAGCAGACGCGCTCGGCGATGTCGCCGAAGCGGCGGCCGAGCTCGGCGGCGCACTCCTCGGGCGTGCCGCGCACCGCGAGCGTCGCGATCATGTCGTCGGTGACCAGACCCATCATCGCCGCGATGTCGCCGGTCTTGGACAGTGCGTTGAGCTCGGGCTGCAGCTCGCCCCAGCCCTCGATGTCCAGCACCGGGCGGTACGCCGGCGTGGAGCCGTAGAACGCCAGCAGCATCCGCACCCCGGCGTCGGCGGCGGCCTGCTCGTCGGGTGTGCGGCCCATCGCGGTGATGGCCTGCGGGTAGATCGCGACGTCCTTGCGACCGGCGTTGGCCAGGCCCTCGGACACCGCGGCGAGGGTGCGCTGACGGACGTGGCGGTGGCTGTGGAACGGCATCACCAGCAGCCCGTCGGCGACCTCGGCGGCGGTGCGGGTCATCAGCGGCCCGAGCGCGCCGAGCAGCACCGGGGGAGGGCCGTAGGGGTTGGGGCCGGGCACGAACGTCGGCGGCATCAGCGTGTGGCGGGTGTGCTCGCCGACGAAGTCGAGGCGGGTGCCGTCCTGCCAGGCGGCGAGGATCGCCTTGACCGCCAGCACGATCTCGCGCATCCGGGCCGCCGGGGGCGACCAGGTCGCACCGTAGCGCTTCTCGACGTGGACCTTGATCTGCGACCCGAGCCCCAGCCGGAAGCGGCCCCGCGACATCAGCTGCAGGTCCCAGGCGGCGTTGGCCAGGTGCATCGGCGAGCGCGGCATCGCGATCGCGACGTTGGTCATCAAGTCGGTCTCGACCGCCTGCGACGCGACCGCGAGCGGCAGGAACACGTCGTGCGGGCCCTCGAAGGTGAACAGGCCGTCGACCCCCGCCCCCACGAGCTCGCGGGCGCGGTCGGCGACGGCGTCGGGGCGGGCGTCGAGCTGCACGTCGAGGAGCACTGCGTCATCGTGGCGGTCGGGGACCCACCTGGCCAGTGCCTGCAGCGTGTGTCGTCCCCTGAGCCGGACGGAGCGCCTCCCCTCGTGATCCGAGGAAGGGCCGTTCGAGCAACAGATAGCTGGCGGCGGTGAGTGCGACGGTCAGAGCGATCCCGGCCACGGCCACCACGGGCATAGGCCACCCGAGAGCGTCGGCATCGAGCAGGTAGACGGGTATCCAGTGCCAGAGGTAGAGGCTGTAGCTGACCCGTCCCAAGCCGGAGAGCCACCGGGAGGAGAGCACCGCGTGCACCGGCCCTCCTTGCACGGCGTACCCGTGGTGCACCAGCACGACGCCGACGACGGTGGCCAGGGGGGTGCCGACGAGACGAGCGGTGTCGTCCCACGGGCCCGGCCCGACGAGGACGTACGCCGACAGCGCGGCCAGACCCACCAGGCAGGCGCCCGTGCTGACCGCACGTCGACGCGCCACCGGCGGTGAGGCGACGAGTGCCAGGGCCAGGGCCCCACCGGCGAGCAGCTGTCCGAAACGACCCGACGGGCTGCCGTAGAAGACCTTTCCGTCGAGCAGGAGCACGGAGCCGAGCAGGAGCACGAGCGCACCCACGGCGGTCCACCGGGCGACGGTGCGTGCGGGGATCTGGCGACGTCGAGCGTGGAGGACGACCAGGGGCCAGGTCAGGTAGAAGAGCCACTCGATGCCCAGGCTCCACGTCTGTCGGAATGGATCGGCCACCTGGCCGGACATCTCGACCAGCCACGTGACCTGAGCCAGGCTGGCTAGCCCGTAGCGCAGGACGTCACCGGTCGCTACCGGCGTCCCGGGCAGCATCATGAGCAGCGACCCGAACACCACCAGCCCCACCAGGGCGGGGTACAACCGCCGCACACGGGCCCTGGTGAAGGTCCGCCAGGCCGCCCCGGCGGACAGCTCGGCCAGCGACGTCGAGCGCCAGAGGACGGTCGTGATGACGAACCCGCTCAGCACGAAGAAGACGTCGACGCCCAGATAGCCCCCACCACCGATCGTGGTGCGACCGATACCCCAGTGGACCACCAGGACGGCGAGGATCGCCAGGCCGCGAAGTCCGTCGAGATAGGCGAACCGGGAAGCGGGGGCAGGCACACGCACGACCCTAGGCGCTCCCCTCGCGCACGTCGATGATCGAGCGGACCTCGTCCTGCACTGGTCTACGCCGGGCCCCGCACGCAACCGATCGGCGTCCCGGCGCATCAGAGGGGCATGACCTCCTCGCGCCGACCGCTGCGTCGCCTCGCCGTCCTCACCGCGCTCCTCGCCACCGTCACCGCGGGGGTGCCGGCCTCGACCTCCGGCGCCGCCCCGGCCGACGGCGTCACGGGCGCCGACCTCCCGCAGGTGGTCCGGGCGGCCGGCATCTTCCCCTACCTGCGCGGCGGCGAGCGGCTGATGCTGCAGAGCCGGACCCTCGAGCACCCGGGGCGCAGCTGCACGACGCAGAGCCGCGGCTACCCGGCCGAGTCGGTGCGCTTCGCCTCCTACGTCA
>JAOPXU010000046.1 GCA_025964985.1 Nocardioides sp. | reverse complement strand
AACATGAGCGGACGCACCTGCACCCGCGAGCAGGGCCACGCCGCCAAGAGCCACCGCTACTCCTGACCCGGTCGGGCCGACCGGACCGACCGGGCTGCACGGTGCGAGACGCGGGCCGCCGCAGGTGACAGACTGCGCGCCATGACCGCAGGCACCCCCGAGCAGGCCGGCGAGGCCGCCGTCCAGCCCCTCGCCCCGCCCGACCCCGTCATCACGCTGAACGCGCCCGAGCCGGTCCTGCAGGTCGCCGAGACCTCCGCGCCCAAGATGGCGCCGCCGGTCGCGGCCGAGGCGATGCCCGAGCTCGACGCCAAGGTCGACGGGTTCATGTCGGCACTCACCAGCACCCAGGCCGGCAGCCCGGCGTTCGCCGCCCAGGCCGAGAACGTCCGCACGAAGGGCGACGCCGACATCCGCAAGGCCGCCGAGACGTCCAACCACATGCTGGAGAAGCCCGTCGTCGCCCTGCGCGAGGGCGGTCTCGCCCAGGGCAGCGCGGTCGGCAAGACGCTGCTCGAGCTGCGCCGCACGGTCGAGGACCTCGACCCGAGCCAGGCCACCGGCGCCAAGCGCTGGCTCGACATCCTGCCGTTCGGCGACAAGATCACCGACTACTTCCGCAAGTACCAGTCGGCGCAGACCCAGCTCAACGGCATCCTGCACAGCCTGCGCAACGGCCAGGACGAGCTGCAGCGCGACAACGTCGCCCTCAACCTCGAGAAGTCGAACCTGTGGGCGGTCATGGGCCGCCTCAACCAGTACGTCTACGTCGCCGAGCGCCTCGACGCCAAGCTCTCCGCGCGCATCGCGGAGATCGAGCTGAGCGACCCGGCGGCGGCCAAGGCGCTGAGCCAGGACGTGCTGTTCTACGTGCGTCAGAAGCACCAGGACCTGCTGACCCAGCTGGCCGTGTCGATCCAGAGCTACCTCGCGATCGACATCATCATCAAGAACAACATCGAGCTCATCAAGGGCGTCGACCGTGCCTCCACCACGACCATCTCGGCGCTGCGCACCGCGGTCATCGTGGCCCAGGCCCTGGGCAACCAGACGCTCGTGCTCGACCAGATCACCGCGCTCAACACCACGACGTCCGGGATGATCCAGCGCACCTCCGAGATGCTCAAGGAGAACTCCGCGGCCATCCAGGAGCAGGCGGCCAGCTCGACGATCGGCATCGAGCAGCTGCAGGCGGCGTTCGCCAACATCTACGCCACGATGGACTCGATCGACGAGTTCAAGCTCAAGGCGCTCGACTCGATGTCGGCCACGATCGGCGTGCTGGAGACCGAGGTCGAGAAGTCGCGCTCCTACCTCGACCGCGTGCAGAAGCACGACGCCCGCAACGCCGCCGGCACCCTCGACCTCTCCCAGCAGCCCCTGAGCTGAAGCGACGGTGGGACTGAGGGACTGGTGGCAGGACCGGCGGGGCAGGGCGGCGGACGAGCCCGTCGCGCCGTCGCCCCAGCCACCCACCGAGCAGGACGTGCTGGCCTCGCTCAACCGGGTCAACGCGATGCTCACCGAGGGCAACGCCCCGCCGGTGATCACCTCGCGGGTCGTGCGCATCGCGCGCACCATCAACGACACGCTGCCGCGCATCCGCAACCTGGGCCTGGGCTCGATGGAGGGCTACTCGGTGGTGGCCACGGCGACGACGTACCTGCCCGAGGCGGTCGGTGCCTACCTGCGCCTGCCGCGCGAGTGGGCCGACACCCGGCCCATCGACGGCTACAAGACGTCGCTCATGGTGCTCGTCGAGCAGCTCGAGCTGCTGGCCGCGACCATGGACAAGATCCTCGACGCCGCCAACCGCGCCGACGCCCAGGCGCTGATCGCGCACGGCATGTTCCTCGACGCGAAGTTCGGCCACACCTCCGACGGCGGCCCCGACCTGCAGCTCGGCGCCCCGTGACCATGACGCGCCACCCCAGGAGCACCTCGTGACCACGCTCGCCGCCGCGCTCGAGGCGCTGGAGAAGACCGCGACCGACGCCGGCGTCGACCCGGCGACGGCCCGGCGCGAGGGCGAGGCGCTGGCCGCGACCGTCTCCGAGCCCAGCAAGGGGGCGTTCGTCGACTGGTGCGTCGAGACCGGCCGGGCCGCCTCGGCCGAGCCCTACTTCGACGCCGCCTCCCGTGGCCGCCGCTACCGGGCCGCGCAGACGGCGACCATGAGCCTGCTGGCCAGTGGCGGCTCGCCGCACGCACCGGCGTACGCCGCAGCGCTCGGTGACGTGGCGCTCGCCGGTGCGGCCCTCGGCACCCCCGACCCGCGCGCGACCGGCAACGCCGCCACCGCGGCCGCCGCCCAGCTCACCGAGCCGGCCACCCACCGCCCCCTCGCCCCGACGCTCGGCGACGAGGTCACCGGCTCCCTGCTCGAGCAGCTCTCGGTCGTGCAGCGCAAGATCGCCGGGCTCAGCGGACTGCAGACCCTGCCCGGCCAAGGCCTCCCGACCGGCACGCCGACTGGCACGGGCGAGGAGCAGCCGCCGCTCGCCGCGGCCCCCGCCCCGGTCGAGCCGGCCGAGCCCGAGGCGGCTCCCGAGCCGGAGAAGCCGACGAAGACCGTCGAGGAGCTGCTCGCCGAGCTCGACGACCTGGTCGGCCTGGCCGACGTCAAGTCCGAGATCCACCGCCAGGCGGCGGTGCTGCGCGTCGAGGGCCTGCGCACCGAGGCCGGCCTGAAGACCCCCGACATCACCCGCCACATGGTGTTCAACGGCAACCCCGGCACCGGCAAGACGACCGTGGCCCGCCTGGTCTCCGCCATCTACGCCGCCCTGGGGCTGCTCACCCAGGGCCAGCTCGTCGAGGTCGACCGCTCCGAGCTGGTCGCGGGCTACCTCGGCCAGACGGCCGCCAAGACCGCCGAGGTCGTTGCCTCCGCCCTCGGCGGCGTGCTGTTCATCGACGAGGCCTACTCGCTCTCCGGCGACCAGTACGGCACCGAGGCCATCGACACCCTGGTCAAGGAGATGGAGGACCACCGCGGCGACCTCGTCGTCATCGTGGCCGGCTACCCGCTGCCCATGCAGGTCTTCATCGCCCAGAACCCCGGCCTCGAGAGCCGCTTCCGCACCCACATCGACTTCGTCGACTACACCGACGACGAGCTGGTCCGGATCTTCGCCGTGATGGCCACCGCCGCCGAGTACGACGTCGGCGAGCCCGTGCTCGACCGGCTGCGGCAGGTCCTCACCGGCGTCGAGCGCGGCCCGACGTTCGGCAACGCGCGCTACGTCCGCAACCTGCTCGAGGCCGCGATCGGCCGCCAGGCCTGGCGGCTGCGCGACGTCGACGCCCCCACCATCGAGCAGCTCCGCACCCTCGACGCCGACGACGTCGAGCTGCCCGCCCCTGACGGCCCCGACGAGACCGACGCCCCGGACGACGGCGGCACCGCGCCCTCGTTCGACCAGCTCGTCCCGCCCGTCGACCCGCCGGCGGTCGAGCCCGTCGACATCGGCGAGGCCCCCGCGACCGAGCCGGACCCCGAGGAGACACCGTGAGCCAGACCGCCTCCGCACCGGCACCCGTCCCGCAGGCAGCACCGGCCCAGGCAGCGACTCCTGCCCGGCCCGCCACCAGCCAGCAGCCCGCGACGCGGGCGGCGGGGGAGTTCTCCGAGAACGTCCCGCGCCTGCTCAACCGGCTGCAGGCCGCGGCCGTCGCGACCTGCCTCCTGCTCGGCGTCCTCGCCGCGCTCGTGCAGGTCCTGTCGTGGCAGGCCGCCGGCCGCGCCGCCGACAACACCGAGCAGGTGGTGCGCGTCCAGCAGATCCAGTCGCTCCTCCTGCGCGCCGACGCCATCGCCACCAACTCCTACCTCTACGACGGCCTCGAGCCCGGCGACGCCCGGGCCGAGTACGACGCCGCGATCGACGGCGCCCTGCGCGCGATCACCGACGCCGCCGACGCCCAGCCGGCCGACCGCGCGGTGCTGGCCGACCTCAACGCCGCGGTGTCGGCGTACACGACGACGGTGGCGCAGGCCCGCGACTACAACCGCCAGCAGCTGCCGATCGGCATCGCCTACCTGAACGACGCCGGCACCTCGCTGCGCGCCGAGGCCCTGCCGATCGTCGAGGCCCTGGTCGCCGCCAACTCCGAGCGCGCCGAGGACGAGATGCAGGGCCAGCACCCGTTCTGGCTGCTCGCGCTCGGCGTCGTGGCCGTCGCCGTGCTGCTGTGGGTCAACAGCCAGGTCGCGCGCCGGTTCAGGCGCCGCTTCAACGTCGGTCTGCTCACCTCGGCCGTGGTCATCGGCGCCATCACCCTCATGGCCGTCGCCCACGCCGTCATCAAGAACAACGACGACGAGGCCACCCGTGATGGCGCCTACCGCACCGCCGTCGACGAGGCCACCGCCCGCACCTCGGCCAACAACGCCAAGGCGTTCGAGAGCCTGGGCCTCGTCAACCGCGGCTCCGGCTCGTCGGTGTGGGAGCCGCAGTTCGAGCAGCAGTCCGAGATCGTCCTCGACACCGCCTCGCCGCGCACCGCCGGGCTGTGGCGGGACTACCTCGACCTCCACGCCGACGTCCGCGCCGACGACGAGGAAGGGCGCTGGGACGACGCGGTCGCGAAGGCGACCGACCCCGACGAGGGCACCGTCACCGCCGCCCTCGACGCGGTCGACGACAGTGCGGCGTCGGTCGTCGAGCAGTCCGGAGCCGAGGCCGCTGACGGCTTCCGCGAGGGCGGCGCCCTCTCGGTCGCCCTGGCCCTGCTCACCCTGCTCGGCGCCGCCTTCGCCGCAGCCGCCGCCGCCCGCGGCATCGCCCAGCGCCGCCAGGAGTACTCGTGAAGCGCGCCCTCGCCACCCTTGCCACCGTCACCGCCCTCGGCCTGCTCGCCGGCTGCGGCGGCTACGACGAGACCGTCGTCCCGCCGCCCGCCGAGTCCTCGGCGGCCCCGGCGGCACCCGTCACGACCGAGGAGTGCGACAACGACGGCACCGAGGTGCGCTCCTACGACCCGGCCGGCGGACCGCAGGACAGCTCCGCGATCCAGGACATCCGCGACCGCGGTCGCCTCGTCGTCGGTGTCGCGGCCGACACGCTGCTGCTCGGCGCGCGCAACCCCGACACCGGCCGGCTCGAGGGCTTCGACATCGAGCTGGCCGAGGCCATCGCCGACGAGGTCTTCGCGCCGGAGCCCGGCGTCGTCGAGTTCAAGGTCATCACCGCGGCCGAGCGCATCCCGTTCCTGCAGGACGGCACCATCGACATCGTCGCGCGCAACATGACGATCACCTGCACCCGCTGGCAGCAGATCGCCTTCTCGCAGGTCTACTACGACGCCGGCCAGAAGATCCTGGTCGGCAAGGGGTCGGGCATCGCGTCGATCGACGACCTGGCCGACAAGCGCATCTGCGCACCGACCGGCACGACGGGCCTCGAGCGCATCGAGGAGTTCGCCGTCCCCGTCAGCGCCCGCGACAACGCCGGCTGCATGATCCTGTTCCAGAACGGCGAGGCCGACGGCGTCAGCACCGACGACACCGTGCTCGCCGGGCTGGCCGCCCAGGACCCCTACGCCGTCGTCCTCGACGCCGAACCGCTGAGCCGCGAGCCCTACGGCATCGGGGTCAAGAAGGACAACGACGCCCTGGTGCGCCTGGTCAACGGCGTCCTCGAGGACCTGCGCCGCGACGGCCGCTGGCAGCAGTTCTACGACGCCACCCTGCGTCCCTACCTCGGCAAGGGCACCCAGCCCGCCCCCACCTACGGCCGATGACGCCCGTGACCGACGCGCCACCCGCCACCGCCACCGCACCGCCGCCACCGGGCCCGCTCGGCAGCGCGCCCGACCCGGCCGCGCTGCAGGCCTACCTCGCCGGGCTCGAGGCCTGGGTGCGCGGACGGCGTACGGAGCTCGACGACCTCGACGCCGCCGCGCTCGGGGCCGGGCGCGGAGCCGAGGTCGCTTCCGACATGGCGCTCGCGCTGTCGCTGTGGAAGGCCGTCTCCGACCGGTACGCCGAGATGTGGGCCACCTGGGACGGCGGCCGGGTGCTCGACGCCCAGCGCCAGCAGGTGACGGCGCTCGTGTGGTCGCGCCTCGAGGGCGTCGGCGTCTCGGTGCCCGAGGCGTGCCGGCTCTCCGACGCGCTCTCCGCCCAGCTGCGCACCCGCCTGGCGCTGACGCCCGGCGCCGACGCCGCGGCCGGGCGCATCAAGGACCTGCGTGCCCAGCTCGAGCGGATCCGCGACCAGGTCGGCCTCGAGCCGGCCCTGGGCCGCGAGGCGACCGTCGACCGGCTGGCGTCGCTGATGGCCCGGCTGGAGGAGACCGCCGACCGCGCCCGACGCGGGGCCGACGTCGGCGGGCTGCTGCCGCCGCTCGAGCAGGACGCCGCGATCTTCGAGCGCGACCTCATCGTCGGCAACCACAAGCGCCGCGACGCCCGCGCGCTGCTCACCCAGGCCCGCCGCCGGCGCGCCGAGCTCGAGGCCCGCGAGGTCGAGCTCACCACCCTGGTCGCGACCTGCGTCGCGACCGTGCAGCCCGCGCCGCGCTACGCCGTCCCCGACGTCGCCGCGCTCGGCCCGCCGCCCGAGACGGTCGAGGCCGTCACCGCCCACCTCGAGCGGCTCGACCGCGTCGCCCAGGCCTTCGACGTCGTGCAGACCGCCTACGCCGCCGCCCTGGCCGAGCACACCGACCTGCTCGCCCTGCTCGACGCCTACGTCGCCGAGGCCCGCGCCACCGGCGCCGGTGCCCAGCCCGACGTGGCCGCCGCCGAGCGCCAGGCCCGCGAGGTCCTGGCCCGCCGTCCGGCGCCGATCGCCCTGGCCCGCCAGCTCGTCACCACCTACCAGACCTGGGTCGACGCCCAGCCCGGACCGACAGGAGCCCCCGCATGAGCACCGCGACCTGCGCGCAGCCCGGGTGCTCCGGCACCATCAGCGACGGCTACTGCGACGTGTGCGGCATGGCCGCCACGCCCGGGGTCACCGCCACCCCCGTCGCCATCCCGGCCACCCCGGCCGCCGACGGCGCCGCCTGCACCCAGCCCGGCTGCACCGGCACCATCGCCGACGGCTACTGCGACACGTGCGGCATGGCCGCGGCCGCCGCTCCTGCCGCCGGGGCCGGCGTACCGGTCAGCAGCCAGGCCGACCCGATGTCGACCGCCATGTCGACGGCGGTCTCGACCGCGACCTCGGCAGCACGCGTGGGCTCGGCGCGCTTCGGCTCGGCCCGCGTCGGCGGCGACTCGGTCAGCACCAGCCGCCAGCGCAGCGGGTCGCAGCGGCTGCGCGCCGCCCGCATCGGCGCCGGGCTGACCAGCGTCCCGCCGGCCCCGCCGATCGACCCCAGCAAGGCGATCCGGCCGGACCCGCAGGTGCCCGAGGACAAGCGCACGTGCTCCAAGTGCGGCACCGCCATCGGTCGCGGCCGCGACGGCAAGCCCGGGCGCACCGAGGGGTTCTGCCCGCAGTGCGGCCAGGAGTTCTCGTTCACGCCCAAGCTGCAGCCCGGCGACCTGGTCGGCGGGCAGTACGAGGTCGTCGGCGCCCTCGCCCACGGCGGCCTCGGCTGGATCTACCTCGCCCGCGACCGCAACGTCTCCAACCGCTGGGTCGTGCTCAAGGGCCTGCTCAACTCCGGCGACCCCGACGCGCTCGCCGCCGCCATCGCCGAGCAGCAGTTCCTCGCCCAGGTCGAGCACCCGCTGATCGTCGAGATCTACAACTTCGTGACCCACGAGGGCGC
>JAOPXU010000328.1 GCA_025964985.1 Nocardioides sp. | reverse complement strand
GGCGGCACGCGTGATCCCGGCCAGCCCCTCGCCACCCCCGGCCTCGCTGCGGTTGGGTGTGACCAGCCGGACGCCGGGCACGGGCTCGCCGCCGCGCGGGTGCGGGTCCCAGACGACGGGGCAGCGCTGGGCCGCCGTGGTCAGGGCGGTGCGCACGGTGGGCTCGTCGCACAGGCCGCGGCCGTAGTCGGAGACCAGGACCGCGGCCGCTGTGGCCAGCACGTCGAGCGCGCCGTCGTCCGGCGACTCGAGCGCCCCGTCGGTCCCGCTGTCGAGACGTACGACGGCCTGCCCGTCGGCGCGGATGCGCCGCTTGACGGTCATCGAGCCGGAGCGCGTGAGGCGCACCAGCCGGACGCCGGCCTCGGCGACGAGCGAGGCCAGCCGGTCGGCGTCCTCGTCGTCGGGGAGCGCGGTGATGAGCACGACCTCGCGGCGGCTGTCGGCGGCGGCCAGGCAGGCAGCGAGGGCGGCGCCGCCCGGCCGGGGGTGCTCGACGGCGCCGTCGACCACGGGCACCGGGGCGTCGGGCACGAGCCGCGACGCGGTGCCGTCGACGTCGACGTCGAGCAGCGCGTCGCCCAGCACCACCAGGGGGTTCACGCGCCGGCCCCGGAGATCTGCTCGAGGTCCTCGGCCGAGCGCCGGGTCTCCGCGACACCGACGCCGAGCACGCGGTCGACCGCGGCGCAGATCATGTGGAGCGCGACCAGGTGCAGCTCCTGGACCGTGGCGGTGAAGCGGGCGTCGACGCAGCAGGCCTCGTCGGCCTCGTCGGCGAGCGGGTTGGGCCGTGGGCCGGTCAGCGCCCACACCTGCATGCCCGCCCGGCGTCCGCGCCTGGCGGCGGTCACCAGGTTGGGGCTGCGGCCGCTCGTCGACATCAGCACGAGCACGTCGCCGGGGCGCCCGTGCGCCTCGACTTGGCGCGCGAACAGCTCGTCGGCCGGGTAGTCGTTGGCGATCGCGGTCAGGCTCGAGGTCTCGGCGCTCAGGCAGACGGCCGAGAACGGCGGACGGTCGGCGCGGTAGCGGCCGACCAGCTCGGCGGTGAGGTGCTGGGCCTGCGCGGCGCTGCCGCCGTTGCCGGCGGCCAGGAGCCGGCCGCCGCCCTGCAGGACCGACGCCAGCTCGACGCCCCAGCGGTCGACCTGGTCGACGCACGGGCCGAAGTCCTCGAGTGCGCGGTGGAGCTCGCCGAGGTGCTCGTGGGCGCATGGCGTGTGCAGCGGGGTGGGGTTCATCGGGTGACCTCCTGGGCGACCGGGGGGAGCGAGGTGGGGACGGTGTCGAAGGGGGCCGGGCCGCGCAGCAGCCGGCGGTACGTCGCCGCGTGCTGGTCGACGACCCGGTCCCACGTGTAGAGCTCGAGGACCCGCCGGCGTCCGGCGGCGCCGTAGGTCGCGCGGCGGCGGCGGTCGCTCAGCAGCGGGGCGATGGCCTGGGCGAGCAGGTCGGGACGCCGCGGCGCGACGAGCTCGCCGGTACGGCCCGGCACGACGCTGTCGAGCAGGCCGCCGACGGCGGTGCCGACGACGGGGCGGGCGCAGGCCATCGCCTCCAGCGGCACGATGCCGAACGGCTCGTACCAGGGGGCGGTGACGACGACGTCGCTGTGCGCGATCAGTGCCGGCACCTGCTGGTGGTCGACGGCGCCGAGGAAGCGGACCCGGTCGCCGACGCCGCAGTGGTGGACCAGGGCGCGCAGCCGGCGCACCTCGGGGTCGTCGTCGAGGGCGTCGGCGGGCGGTCCGCCGGCGACCAGCAGCTCGGCGAGCGGGAGCCGGGCCAGGGCGCGGACGACGTCGTCGAGGCCCTTGCGCGGCACCATCCGGCCCAGGGCCAGCAGCACCGGCCGCCGGCGGCGGGGCGCGGGGGAGGGCGCGAAGTGGTCGACGTCGACCCCGCACGGCACCACGGTGACCCGGTCGGTGTCCTGGCCCAGGCGCTCGAGCTCGACGACCTCGTCGCGGCAGGTGGCGACGACGTGGTCGGCGTCGCGGCACAGGCGGCGCTCGAGCGGGATCCGCTCGGCGGGGCTGGTGTCGGCGCGGCCCTGCTCGCGCTGCTTGACGGAGCCGAGGGCGTGGAAGGTCTGCACCACCGGGATGCCGAGGCCGTCGGTCGCGCGCAGCGCGGCGAGCCCGCTCATCCAGAAGTGCGCGTGCACGAGGTCGGGCGGGTCGGCGCGCAGCCGCTCGCGCAGGGCGTCACCGAGAGCCGGCACGTGTGGCAGCAGGTCGTCCTTGGGCACCTCGGCAGCGGGTCCGGCCGGCAGCCGCTCGACGACGTAGCCGTCGGGGGCCAGCACGCGGCGCGGGGCGGAGGCGGACGCGAGGCGGGTGTGGACGACGACGTCGTGGCCGAGAGCGGTCAGCCCGGAGGCGAGCTCGGCGACGTGCACGTTCTGCCCGCCCGCGTCGGCTCCGCCCAGCGCCGCCAGGGGATCGGCGTGCTCGGAGACGAGACTGATCCTCATCGGGTGCTCCTCACGGACGGCTCCGGTCGGAGCGGCGGGGCGGGCACGGCGACCCGCACGGACAGCGACGCCACGGCGTCGACGACGTCGGCCGGGGTGACGGACGACAGGCAGGGGTGTCCTGGCACCGGGCACGTGGTCGCGCGGCTGCCGGCGCACGGGGCGTGCTGATCGCCGAGCACGACCGTCGGCACGCCGTACGGCGCCCAGCGGGTCCGCGGGACGGTCGGTGCGAACAGGGACACCACGGGGGTGCCGACGGCGGCAGCCAGGTGGGCCGGACCCGTGTTGGCGACGACGACGGCCTCGGCACCGGCCAGCACGTCGGCCAGCTCGGCCAGGTCGGTGCGCCCGCCACGGTCGACGCCGCAGCCACCCGCGACGTGGGCGGTCAGCGCACGCTCGTCGGGGGCGCCGGTGACCACGACGACCATCCCGGCGAGGGCGAGCTCGCGGCAGGCCCGGCGGAACAGGTCGGGCGGGGCGGCGCGGGCCGCGACGGAGGCGCCGGGGTGGATGACGACGTAGGGCACCGGGGGTCGCGGGGAGCGCGCGACGTCGTCGCGCAGGGCGAGCCGTCCGTCGTCGCCGGCCGGCAGGGCGGCCCCGCAGGCGAGGGCGAGCGACAGGGCGCGCTCGGGCTCGGGCGGGTCGCCGTCGACCCGGTGCCGTACGTCGAGCAGGGACCCCGGGTAGTCCTCGCTGATCGCGCCGACGAAGGGGATGCCGGCGCGGCGCAGCAGCAGCGCCAGGGGCAGCGGCGACTGGTGGAACGAGGTGAACACGACCGCGCGGTCAAGCCCTCGGCGGGCGATGTCGGCGACGAGCGCGTCGATGTCGTCGTTGTCGACCGGGGCGGGGTCGGGGTCGATCCAGGGGCAGGTCCAGGTGATCAGGTCGTCGACCCCGGGCAGCAGCTCGGCGGCGGCGCGACCGCGCGGGCCGCAGAGGAGGGTGACGTGGTCGGAGGTGTGGGCCAGCGCGCGCACGGCCGGCCCGGTGACCAGGACGTCACCGAGGCTGTCGAGGCGGACCGCCAGCGTGCGGGTCACGGGCTCATCACCAACTCACCACGGGGTCATCACCGGGTCACCACCGGGTCACCACTCGCCCCGGGTGACGAGCTCGACGGCGTCGGTCAGGGTCGGCGCCGTGAGCGAGGCCTCGGCGACCTCCTCGGCCCGGGTGACCGGGGTCGGCACGAGGATCCCCACCGCGCCGGCGGCCGCGGCCGCCTCGACGTCGGGGCCGATGTCGCCGATCAGCACGGTGCTCGACGGCTCGACGCCCACGGCCTCGCACGCGGCCAGCACCATGCCGGGCGCCGGCTTGCGGCACGCACAGCCGTCGTCGGGACCGTGCGGGCAGACCTGCACGGTGTCGAAACGGCCGACGAGCTCGGCCACGCGGGCGTTGACCTGGTCGACGTCGGCGATGCTGATCAGGCCCCGGGCGACACCGGACTGGTTGGTCACCAGGCCGACCGGGACGCCCTGCTCGCGCAATTGGTCGACGGCCTCGCGGGCGCCGGGCACGAGGCGCACGAGCGCCGGGTCGCCGTTGTAGGGCACGTCCTCGACGAGGGTGCCGTCGCGGTCGAGGAGCACCAGACCGGGCAGGCCGCGCCACGGGGCGGCCCCGCGGTGCTGCACCCTGCCGCGCAGGCGGTGCCACGTGGCGGCCGGCGGGATGGCCAGGCTGGTCAGCACCATGCGGCGCACCTCGGCCCGGTCGCGGGGACCCGGGGCGATGCGGGCCCAGGCGAACTCGCCGG
>JAOPXU010000292.1 GCA_025964985.1 Nocardioides sp. | reverse complement strand
CAGACGACGTCCTGGGCGAGCAGGTGCTCGGTGACGTCGGCGACGTTGGGCATCAGGAAGAGCTGGACGTGGGAGCCGTGCCACCCCTCCTCGACGGTGATGTCGTAGAAGTTGCGGATGCCGTCGGCCGAGTCGCCGGCCGCCGTCCCGAGGTAGCAGACCTTGGGCGCGCGGCCGGTGACGCCCGACAGCTCCACGGCGTGGTGGGTCAGTGGCCCGGCGGACCACTTGGTCCGGGTGCCGTGGTCGATGCCACCGGAGGTGGCCAGGATCGTGGGGACGTCAGCGGGCACCGGGCGACCCTACGTGCAGGCCTGGACCTCGGGAAGCGGGGCCGGCACCCCGACGGCCGGCATGCCGAGCCCGACGCCGACGGCGACCGGGGCGGAGGTGCGGACCTGCCACGCGTCGCCCGAGCGGGTACGCCGGGTGCTGAGGACGCGGTCGGCCACGAGGTGGTGCGGGGCGGCGTAGGTGATCTCGACCGTCGCGACGTCGCCGGGTCGCACCGGGGTCATCGACTCGTCGGGCGCGACGAAGTGCACGAGGCGGTTGTCGGGCCCGCGGCCCGAGAGCCGCTTGGTCGCGGTGTCCTTGCGTCCCTCGCCCTCGGAGACCATCAGCTCGACGCTGCGGCCGACGAGCGCCTTGCTCTCGGTCCAGGCCACGTCGTTGACCAGGGTGACCAGTCGGTCGTAGCGGTCGCGCAGCACGTCGGCCGGCACCTGCTCGTCCATGGTGGCGGCGGGGGTGCCGGGGCGCTTGGAGTACTGGAAGGTGAACGCACCGGCGAACCGCGCCTCGCGCACGACGTCCATCGTCGCGAGGTGGTCCTCCTCGGTCTCGCCGGGGAAGCCCACGATGATGTCGGTCGTGATGGCCGCGTCGGGCATCGCGGCGCGGACGCGCTCGATGATGCCGAGGTACTTGTCGCGGCGGTAGGAACGGCGCATCAGCCGCAGCAGCCGGTCGGAGCCCGACTGCAGCGGCATGTGCAGCTGCGGCATCACGTTGGGCGTCTCGGCCATCGCCTCGATGACGTCGTCGGTGAACTCGGCCGGGTGGGGGCTGGTGAAGCGGACCCGCTCGAGCCCCTCGACCGTGCCGCACGCGCGCAGCAGCTTGGAGAACGCCTGGCGGTCACCGAACTCGACGCCGTAGGCGTTGACGTTCTGGCCGAGCAGCGTGACCTCGCTGACGCCGTCGGCGACCAGCGCCTCGATCTCGGCGAGCACGTCGCCGGGGCGGCGGTCCTTCTCCTTGCCGCGCAGGGCCGGGACGATGCAGAACGTGCAGGTGTTGTTGCAGCCCACCGACACCGAGACCCAGGCGGCGTAGGCGCTGTCGCGCTTGGTCGGCAGCGTCGAGGGGAACACCTCGAGCGACTCGAGGATCTCGACCTGCGCCTCGCGCTGCGAGCGGGCGCGGTCGAGGAGGGCGGGCAGCGAGCCGATGTTGTGGGTGCCGAAGACGACGTCGACGTAGGGCGCCTTCTGCGTGATCGTGGCGCGGTCCTTCTGCGCCAGGCACCCGCCGACCGCGATCTGCAGGTCGGGGTTGGCGGCCTTGACCGGCGCGAGGTGCGACAGGTTGCCGTAGAGCTTGTTGTCGGCGTTCTCGCGCACCGCGCAGGTGTTGAACACGACCACGTCGGCCTGCGCGCCCGCCGGCGCGGCGGCGTAGCCCGCGGTCTCGAGCAGGCCGCTGAGGCGCTCGGAGTCGTGGACGTTCATCTGGCACCCGTAGGTGCGGACCTCGTAGGTGCGCTGCTGAGTCATGACAGTCGTCAAGGGTACGGCGGCCGCGCGGGTCGGCCGGAATCACCGGTCGAGCGCCAGGGGTGCTCAGGTGCGCGGACGGCCCCACTGCAGCGAGGCGACGATCAGCAGCGCGCCGCCGACGTAGAGGGCACGCACGTCGTCGACCAGGAACGAGGCCACCACGAACAGCAGGCCGAACCACGTCAGCGGGGGCACCCGACGCAGCAACGACTCGTCCTCGGGCTCGCTCACGGCCCCACCCTAGGGAGGACGTGCTCCGCCACGGCACGGGGACGTCACGGGCCGGTCACGGACCAGCCCCACCTGCGCGTCCTGATGGCCCGATCGGGTCAGGGGGGACTAGGGTCCGGACGCATGACGGTGCTGGAGAAGGGTGCTGCCGGTGCCGCGGGTGCGGCAGGCGACCCGCTGGTCGTGCTCGAGGGCGTCAACAAGTGGTTCGGCGAGCTCCACGTGCTCAAGGACATCGACCTGTCGGTCAAGCGCCGCGAGGTGGTCGTGGTCATCGGCCCGTCGGGCTCCGGCAAGTCGACGCTGTGCCGCACCATCAACCGGCTCGAGACCATCGACAAGGGCACCATCACCCTCGACGGCCGCCCGCTGCCCGAGGAGGGCAAGGCGCTCGCCGGGCTGCGCGCCGAGGTCGGCATGGTCTTCCAGTCGTTCAACCTCTTCGCCCACAAGACGATCCTCGAGAACGTCACGCTCGGCCCGATCAAGGTGCGCAAGCAGTCGAAGTCCGAGGCCGAAACCAAGGCGCGCGAGCTCCTCGACCGCGTCGGCGTCGGCCACCAGGCCGACAAGTACCCCGCCCAGCTCTCCGGCGGCCAGCAGCAGCGCGTGGCCATCGCCCGCGCCCTGGCCATGGAGCCCAAGGTGATGCTCTTCGACGAGCCGACCTCCGCTCTCGACCCCGAGATGATCAAGGAGGTGCTCGACGTCATGGTCGACCTCGCCGAGCGCGGCATGACGATGATCGTCGTCACCCACGAGATGGGCTTCGCCCGCACCGCGGCCGACCGCGTGATCTTCATGGCCGACGGAGCCATCGCCGAGGAGAACACCCCCGAGTCGTTCTTCACCAACCCCCAGAGCGATCGGGCCAAGGACTTCCTCGGCAAGATCCTCAAACACTGAAAACACTGAGGAGCACCACATGAGGTTCCACCGGACCGTCGCCGCCCTGGCGACTCTCGGCCTTTCCCTGTCCCTGGCCGCCTGCGGCGGCGACGAGGAGGGTGGGAGCGGCGGCGGCGACACCTTCAAGATCGGCATCAAGTACGACCAGCCCGGTCTCGGCTTCCGTGAGTCCGACGGCAGCTTCAGCGGGTTCGACGTCGACATGGCCCGCGTGATCGCCGAGGGCCTGGGCTACAGCGAGGACGAGATCGAGTTCGTCGAGGCCGTCTCGGCCAACCGCGAGACGTTCCTGCAGAACGGCACCGTCGACATGATCCTGGCGACCTACTCGATCACCGACGAGCGCAAGGAGGTCGTCGACTTCGCCGGCCCCTACTACGTCGCCGGGCAGGACCTCCTGGTCGCCGCCGACAACACCGAGATCACCGGCCCCGACACCCTCGACGGCAAGCGCCTGTGCTCGGTGACCGGCTCGACCTCGGCCCAGAAGGTCAAGGACGAGTACGCCGAGGGCGTGCAGCTGCAGGAGTTCGACTCCTACGGCAAGTGCACCGAGGCCCTGCTGGGCGGCCAGATCGACGCCGTCACGACCGACGACATCATCCTGGCCGGCCTCAGCAACGCCAACCCCGGCGAGCTCAAGGTCGTCGGCGCCCCGTTCTCCGAGGAGAACTACGGCGTCGGCCTGCCCAAGGACTCCGCCGACCGCGACAAGATAAACGACCTGATCGAGACGGCCTTCGAGGACGGCTCGTGGGAGAAGGCGTTCAACGACAACCTCGGCGACTCGGGCTACGAGCTGCCCGAGCCGCCCGCCGTCGACCGCTACTGAGCTGACCGCTGCGACGCGGCCCGGGACCCGGGCCGCGTCGTGGTTCCCCCGCCCCTGCGCCCCGAGGAGTCGCCGTGGACGTGATCGCCGACCAGTTCCCCGCGATCCGTGACTCGTTCCTGCTGTGCCTGCGCCTGGCCTTCTTCAGCGCGGTCCTCTCGCTGGCGCTCGGCACGCTCCTCGCCGTCCTCCGGGTCAGCCCGGTACCGGTGCTGCGGTTCGTCGGGGCGGCGTACGTCAACGTAGTGCGCAACACCCCGCTCACCCTGGTGATGCTCTTCGTCCTCTTCGGGCTCGCCTTCCAGCTCGGCCTGGTCATCGACGAGGAGCAGCTGCACCTCAACAACTTCTGGCTCGCCGTGCTGGCCCTGACGCTCTACACCTCGACGTTCGTCTGCGAGGTGCTGCGCTCGGGCATCAACACCGTCCACGTCGGCCAGGCCGAGGCCGCCCGCGCGATCGGGCTGACCTTCACCCAGAACCTGCGCCACGTGATCCTGCCGCAGGCCTTCCGCGCGGTCATCGCCCCGATGGGCAGCGTGCTCATCGCGCTCACCAAGAACACCACCGTGGCGGTGGTGATCGGCGTGACGACCGCCGACCTGGTCAACGAGCCGGCCGGGCTCATGCGCTCCCTGATCAACGCCAACGGCGACATCGTCCCGCTGCTCTTCCTGGTCTTCGCCCTCGGCTTCGTGGCGATCACGCTGCCGATGGGTCTGCTCACCTCCTGGGCCGCCACCCGGTTGCAGGTACGCCGATGAGCGGCCCGACCGCGGTCCTCTACGACCAGCCGGGACCCCGCGGACGCCTGGTCAACCGCCTCGCCTCCGGCGTGGCCCTGCTGCTGGTGCTCGGCGTCGCCTACTGGGTCTACGCCAAGCTCGACGAGAAGGACCAGTGGGCTGCCGAGAAGTGGGAGCCGCTCGTCCAGGCCGACGTGTGGGAGAACTTCATCCTCCCCGGCATCGCCGGCACGCTGCGCGCCTTCGCCCTCGCCGCCGTCCTGGCCATGCTCTTCGGCCTGGTCTTCGGGATGGCCCGCATGTCGACCATCGCCCCGGTGCGGTGGGTCGGCGGCGTCGTCGTCGAGTTCTTCCGCTCGGTCCCGCTGCTGATCCTGATGTTCGCCATCTACTACCTGTGGAGCATCACGCTCGAGCAGACGCCCAACATCTACATGGCCGTCGTCCTCGGCCTGATGCTCTACAACGGCTCGGTCCTGGCCGAGGTGCTCCGCGCCGGCGTGGCCTCGCTGCCCGCGGGCCAGGCCGAGGCCGGTCTGGCGGTCGGGCTGCGGCGCACGCAGGTGATGCTCAGCATCCAGCTGCCGCAGGCGGTCCGGGCGATGCTGCCGGCGATCATCGCCCAGCTCGTCGTGCTCCTCAAGGACACCGCCCTCGGCTACATCCTCGCTTACAACGAGCTGGTCAACCAGGTCAACAAGATCTCGCGCGGCAACACGCTGCAGGTCATCGTCGTGATCGCGCTCATCTACATCCTGATGAACTTCTCGCTCTCCGGCCTGGCCACCTGGCTCGAGGGCCGGCTCGGTCGCAGCCGCAAGTCGACCGGCGCCGTCCACGTCGACCCCGGCATGAGCGCCGTCGCCGGCATGGTGCCGGGCGGCGCGGTCACCGAGCCCGGCGGGAGATAGCAGCCCCGTTGCCGCGCCTTGCGCAGGCGTGCCCGAGTCGTTACCGCAGCGTGGACCGGCCGTGTAACCGCGGCTGCCACGATGAGGGAGAAGGATTCCGGGGGTGGCCTTCGCGCACCACGTGCGCGCGCTCCCCGGCTCGATGACCCTGGAGCGCCCATGTCCGTCCGCCGTACCGCCCTCGTGAGCGGCCTCGCCGCCCTCGTGCTGTCGCTGACGGCGTGCGGCGAGGACACCGCGGTCACCAACACGCCCGACGACCTCGTCATCGGCGTCTCCGGCACCGACCCGGGCCTGGCGATGGTCAACCTCGACGGCAGCTTCTCCGGCTTCGACGTCGACCTGGCCGCCTACCTCGCCAAGGGCCTCGGCTGGAACGACCGCGACGTCACCTTCGAGATGGTGCCGCCCGAGGGCCGCGAGGCCGCGCTGGCCAACGGCGAGATCGACATGATCGTCTCGGCCTACCCGATGACCGCCGAGCGCGACAAGGCCGTCGACTTCGCCGGCCCCTACTTCATCGCCGGACAGGACCTCCTGGTCGCCCACGACTCCCGCATCACCGGCCCGCGCAGCCTCGACGGCGAGCGCGTGTGCGGCGAGGAGGGCTCGCCCGCCCTCAACCGCATCAAGGAGGCCGACTACTCCCCCGGCGCCTCCCTGCAGGAGGCCGCCGACATCGGCACCTGCGTCGAGCGACTCCTGGCCGACCAGGTCGACGCGGTGACCGCCGACGACGTGGTCCTCGCCGGTTTCGCCGAGTCCCACCCCGACGACATCAAGGTCGTCGGCTCGCCGTTCACCACCGACTACTACGGCGTGGGCCTGCCGGCGGGCTCGCCCGACGTCGCCGTCGTCAACGACCTGCTCGCCCGGGCCATCGACGACGGCACCTGGCAGGCCGACTTCGAGACCCACTTCGGCCGCTCGGGCTTCACCCCGCCGATGCCGCCGCAGCCGGGCACCTCCGTCTTCTAGCGCTCCCCCGCGCCACACTGTCGGGGTGACCCACCGCCAGGGCCTCGACCGGCGCGCGCTGCTCGGCGTCGGCATCGCGACGACCGCCTCGCTCGCGGTCGTCGAACCGGCCGCGGCCGGGACCCGGCGCGTCGTCCGGTTCTCCGGCCGGTTCACCGGTGTGGCCACCCCCGACTGGCACTACCTGCCGGTGCGGGTGCCGCGCGGCGTGCGCGCGATCGAGGTGTCCTACTCCTACGCCAGGACCGACACCGGCGCCGGCTTCAGCACCAACGTCATCGACATCGGGCTCTTCGACCCCGACGGGTTCCGCGGCTGGTCGGGAGGCGCGCGCACGGCGTTCCGCGTGGCCGCCGACCGCGCCACCCCCGGCTACCTCGCCGGCCCGATGACGCCCGGGGTCTGGCGGGTCGCGCTCGGCCCGTTCCTCGTCGTCCCGCCCGGCGTCTCCTACGACGTCCGCGTGACGCTGGTCTTCGGCCGTGCGTCGCGGCCCCCGTTCCGCGGGGACCCGCCGCCGCGCGCCGTACCGGGTACCGGCGCGGGCTGGTACCGCGGCGACCTGCACACCCACACCGTCCACTCCGACGGGCGCCACACGCAGCCGTCGCTGGCCGCCCTCGCCCAGCGCGCGGGCCTCGACTTCCTCGGGTCCTCCGAGCACAACACGTCGTCGGCGACGCGCACCTGGGGCCGCCACGCCCCCGCCGACCTGCTCGTGGTCTGCGGCGAGGAGGTGACCACCCGAGCCGGGCACTGGCTGGCGATGGGTCTGCCGCCCGGCACCTGGATCGACTGGCGCTACCGGCCGGCCGACGACCGGCTGCCCCGCCTCACCGACCGGGTCCGCTCGCTCGGCGGCATCGCCATCGCCTGCCACCCGTTCGTCCCCGTGCCCGGCACGACGTGGGGCTTCGGCAACGACTACGCCGACATGGACGCCGTCGAGCTGTGGAACGGACCCTGGACCACCGACGACGAGGTGGCGCTCGCGACCTGGCACGCCCTGCTCGTCCGCGGCCGGTTCGTCCCGGCCGTCGGCACCTCCGACTCCCACCACGAGGGCCAGACCGTCGGGCGCGCGCAGACCGTGCTGCGGCTGCCGAGCCTGTCGTCGGCCGCCGTCGTGCGCGCCGTACGACGGGGGCACGCGTGGCTGGCCGAGTCGTCGTCGGTGCAGCTGGCGCTCACCGCCTCCGCCGGCGGGCGCACGGTCTCGTGCGGCGAGCGGCTGCCAGCGGCGCCGACCGACCTGGTCGACGTACGGCTGCAGCTGTCGGGCGTGCCGGGCTGCGTGGTGCAGCTGCTCGGCCCGACCGGTCCGGTGGCCGGCACGATCGTCGGGGCCTCGGGGCGCACCGTCGTGACCGCCCGGGTGCTGGCCGCGGCGGCGCCGTTCGTGCGCGCGGAGGTACGCCGCCTCGACGGCGCACCGGTGGTCAACCCGCTCGAGGGCGTGGTCGGGCTGGCGATGGTCGCCATGACCAACCCGGTCTTCCTCGGCTGAGCGCTACTTCTTCCTGGGCGTGACCCAGAGCTTGATGACGCCCTCGATCACGACGGTGCCGTCGTCGCGCACGCCGCGGACGCGCACGGGCACGTGGGGGTCGTCGCCGGTCCACTGCTCGGGGTCGGTCTCGGCGGTGCACGTGATGTCGCTGGTCGCCTTGGCGGTGTAGGCGATGTCCATGCCCTGCGGGATCCACCGCTTGTCGGCGGGGATCGTCGCCTCGGCCAGCGCACCCATGGCGGCCTCGAGGCCGTTGCACAGCGCGATCGCGTGGACGGTGCCGAGGTGGTTCTGCACGCCGCGCCGCTTGGGGACGACGAGCTCGGCGTAGTCGGGACGGATCTCGACGAAGCGCGGCCGCACGGTCGCGAAGTAGGGCGCCTTCTGGCTGAAGAGGACCGAGAAGACACGCTTGCCGACGCTGCTGCCGACGACGGGGAGGCCGCTGGCGGTGCGCCACAGGGACAGGACCTGGCTCATGCCGCCACCCTAGGCCAAGGGGTTACCGCTCGGTAACCTGACCCGTCAGGTGAGGGAGAGGAACAGCTTCTCGAGGTTGTCGAGCTGCTCGGAGGTGACCTCGCCGCCGTCGTCGACGCTGGTGCGCCACTCGGCCGCGACCATGGCGAACCCGGCTCGCTCCAGCGCGCTCGAGACGGCCTTGATCTGGTTGAGGACCGCGGTGAGGTCGCGCTCCTCCTCGATCATCCGGAGCACGCCGGCCAGCTGACCCTGCGCGCGCTTGACCCTGTTGACGACTGCGGTGCGGTCGTTGCCAGCCATGGTTGTCATGTGTCCTTCTCCGTCCGGGATCACCGGAGCCGGCCGGCCGTCCCCAGTGGACGGCGAGTCACCGGGACAACGCGCCGAGACCCCCCGGGGTTACGCCCCGAGGGGGTGGGGCCGGCCTCGTCACTCGGGCCGGGCGTCGACCGCGAGCAGCTCGACCCGGTTGCCGTGGGGGTCGCGGACGTGCAGCCGCAGGTGGCCGTCAAAGGTGTGGCGCTCGGTGTCGTCGACGCCGCAGCCGAGCGCGCGGACCCGCTCGCCCGCGGCGTCGAGCGCCGCCTCATCGGCCAGGACGAACGCCGGGTGGGCCTTGCCCGCCGGCGTGAACGGGTCCTCGACGCCGACGTGCAGCTCGGCGGTCACGGCGCCGTGGTCGTCGTGCGCGCGGAACCACGCGCCGCCGCGCGCCCGCAGCGCCACGGGCTTGTCGACCTCGGTGAGCCCGAGGGCGCCCACCCAGAACGCGCGGGCGGCGTCCTCGCCGCCGGGAGGGCAGGAGACCTGCACGTGGTGGAGCCTCACGAGCGACCTCCGCCCACCCGGGCGACGACGAAGACGCGGCGGAAGGGCAGCACGACCGTGCCGTCCGCGCGCACCGGGTACGCCGCGGCCAGGCGCCGGCGGAACTCTGCCTCGAACTCCGGGCGCAGGTCGTCGGGCAGCGCCTGCAGCGTCGGTCGGGCACCGGTGGCGCTGACCCAGGTGAACACCGGGTCCTCGCCGCTCAGCACGTGCAGGTAGGTCGTCTCCCACGCGTCGACCTCGCAGCCGAGCGCGGTCAGGACGTCGAGGTAGGTGACCGGGTCGTGGCTCGACGGCACGGCGACGCCGGCCGTGTGGGCGGCGTACGGTGCCTCGGCGGCGAGCTCGGTGCGCAGCATGTGGCTGGGCTCGCGGAAGTTGCCGGGCACCTGGAAGGCCAGCCAGCCGCCGGGGGTGACCGAGGCGACCAGGGCAGGCAGCAGGTCGAGGTGGCCGGGCAGCCACTGCAGCGTGGCGTTGGAGACGACGACGTCGGCGCTCCCCCGCCAGGACCGGAGGTCGGCGACCTCGTAGGTCACCGCGTCGGCCCGCTCGCGGGCGGCGGCGACCATCTCGGGGCTGCTGTCGAGGCCGGTGACCTCGGCGTCGGGCCAGCGCTCGGCGAGCAGTGCGGTGAGGTTGCCGGGCCCGCAGCCCAGGTCGACCACGGTGCTCGGCGCGGAGGCCCCGACCCGAGCGAGCAGGTCGACGAACGGGCGGCCGCGCTCGTCGGCGTACGTCAGGTAGCGCTGGGGGTCCCAGGAGTGTGGTTTCTCGAACACGAGTATCTTGATATCAAGATTCTTGGCGTTTGGCTAGGCTGTGGTCGTGGCCGACCGGACGAGGGACGAGGTGGACGACCTCGTCGACGCCTGGGCCCGCGAGCGGACCGACCTCGACCTCGACCCCGTGGCCGTCTTCTCGCGCATCTCGCGCCTGGCCCGCCACCTCGACCTCGCCCGCCGCCAGGCGTTCAGCGCCCACGACATCGAGTCGTGGGAGTTCGACGTGCTGGCGGCCCTGCGACGCGCGGGGGCGCCGTACGAGCTGTCGCCGGGACGGCTGCTGCGCGAGACGCTGGTGACCAGCGGCACGATGACCAACCGCGTCGACCGGCTCGCCGCGCGCGGGCTCGTCGAGCGCTACCCCGACCCCGAGGACCGCCGCGGCGTCATCGTCCGGCTGACCGCCGACGGGGCCGCGCGCGTGGACGGTGCGTTCGAGGCGCTGCTCGACGCCGAGCGGGCCCTGCTGGCCGGGCTGCCCGCCCGCGACCAGGCCCGCCTGGCCACGCTGCTGCGCAGCCTGCTGGCGCCGTTCTCGGAGCAGCCGGCCTAGCCGGTCAGGCTCACTCCAGGAGTGCGGCGGCCTCGAGCCACTCGAGCTCGATCCGGTCCTTCTCGTCGCGTACGTCGGACAGCTCGGCCCCGAGGGTCGCGAGCTTCTCGTAGTCCTCGAGGTGCGCGGCCATCTGGGCGTTGAGCTCGGCCTCGCGGGCGGCGAGCCGGGCGATGGCCTTGTCGAGGCGGGCCACGGTCTTGCGGGCCGTGCGCTCCTCGGCCGAGCCGCTGCGCGCCTTCGACGACGACGACGGGGACGAGGCGGTGCCGGACGTCGTCGTCACGACCGCGGCGGTCGGCCGGGCGGCGCGGCGCTCGAGGTACTCGTCGACCCCGCGCGGCAGCATCGACAGCTTGCCGTCGCCGAGCAGCGCCCAGACCGAGTCGGTGACGCGCTCGAGGAAGTAGCGGTCGTGGGAGACCACGACGAGGGTGCCGGGCCAGCCGTCGAGGAAGTCCTCGAGCACCGTCAGCGTCTCGATGTCGAGGTCGTTGGTGGGCTCGTCGAGCAGCAGCACGTTGGGCTCGGTCAGCAGCAGCTTGAGCAGCTGGAAGCGGCGTCGCTCGCCACCGGACAGGTCGCCGAGCCGGGCGGTGAGCTTGTCGCCGGTGAAGCCGAACCGCTCGAGCATCGAGGTCGCGGTGATCTCGCCGTCCTTGGTCACCGTGACGCGGCGGATCGCCTCGACGGTCGGCAGCACGCGGCCCATCGGGTCGACGTCGTCGAGGGCCTGGGTCAGGTGCTGCAGCGCGACGGTCTTGCCGAGCTTGACCCGGCCGGCGTCGGGCGAGAGCGCGCCGGACAGCAGCGTGAGGACGGAGGTCTTGCCGGCGCCGTTGACGCCGACGATGCCGACCCGGTCGCCCGGGCCGAGGCGCCAGGTGGCGTCGGTGAGCAGCCGGCGCTCGCCGCGCTGGAGGTCGACGTCCTCGACGTCGATGACGTCCTTGCCGAGCCGCTGGGTCGCGAACTTCTGCAGCTCGAGCCGGTCGCGCGGGTCGGGCACGTCCTCGATGAGCCGGTTGGCGGCGTCGATGCGGAACTTCGGCTTCGCCGTGCGGGCGGGGGCACCGCGGCGCAGCCAGGCGAGCTCCTTGCGCGCGAGGTTCTGGCGCCGCGTCTCGCTCGCGTCGGCCTGGCGCGAGCGCTCGGCCTTGGCCAGCACGAACGCGGCGTAGCCGCCCTCGTAGACGTCGACCGCGCCGTCGTGGACCTCCCAGGTCCACTGGCAGACCTCGTCGAGGAACCACCGGTCGTGGGTGACCACGACGAGCGCCGACGTACGCCGCCGCAGGTGCTCGGCGAGCCAGGCCACGGCCTCGACGTCGAGGTGGTTGGTGGGCTCGTCGAGGACGATCAGCTCGTGCTCGCCGAGCAGCAGCGCGGCCAGCGCGCAGCGGCGCCGCTCGCCACCGGACAGGCCGAGGACCGCGCGGTCGAGCTCGACGCCGACGAGCAGCTCGGTGACGATGCCGCGCATCGTGGAGTCGGCCGCCCACTCGTGGTCGGAGCGGCCGCCGAGCACGGCCTCGCGCACGCTGTGGGTGTCGTCGAGCTCGTCGCCCTGGTGCAGGTAGCCGACGAGCAGGCCGCGGCTGCGCGAGACGCGACCGGAGTCGGCCTCCTCGATGCCGGTCATCACCTCGAGGAGCGTGGTCTTGCCGTCGCCGTTGCGGCCGACGATGCCGATGCGGTCGCCGGCGCCGATGCCGAGGGAGACGTCGGCGAGCAACGGGCGGACGCCGTAGGACTTGGAGACGCCCTCGAGGTTGAGGAGGTTGGGCACGTGACTGCTCTCTGCGACTGGGGTGGGGCTAGACGTGGCTGGGGACGACGTGGGAGCCGGCGACGGCGCCGTTGGCGACCAGGACGACCGGGTGTCCGGTGCGCATGAGGGCGCCGGCGAGGTCGCGGGCGTGGTCGGCGGACTCGCACAGGAACACGACGGTCGGCCCGGAGCCCGAGACGATGCCGCGCAGGGCGCCCTCTGACTCGCCGTGCTCGATGAGGGTGCCGAGCTCGGGGCGCAGGTCGACCGCCGGCTCCTGCAGGTCGTTGTGCAGGGTGCGCGCGAGGCTGATCGGCTGGCCGGTGCGCAGGGCGCTGAGCAGGCCCTCGGCGTCGGGCGGGGTCGGGTCGGCTTTGGGGAAGAGCTTGTCGAAGTGGCGGTAGACCGCGGGCGTCGACAGGCCCTCGCGGCTGGGCACGATCACCCACCACCAGGTGCCGACGTCGCCGACCGACTCGACGAGCTCGCCGCGGCCGGTGCCGAGCGCCGTACCGCCGATGAGGGCGAAGGGGACGTCGCTGCCCAGCTCGGCCGCGATGCGCAGCAGGTCGTCGTCGCTGGTGCCGAGGTCGTGGAGGCGGTCGAGGGCGACGAGTGCGGCGGCGGCGTCGGCCGAGCCGCCGGCCAGTCCCCCGGCCACCGGGATGGCCTTCTCGACGACGAGGCGCCCGGTCAGGTCACGGCCGTGGTGGGAGCCCAGCAGGACGGCGGCGCGGTGGGCCAGGTTGGCGCCGTCGGTGGGCACGACGTCGACGTCGATCCAGTCCGAGCCGTCGACCTCGAGGCTCAACTCGTCGGCGGGGTGGGCGGTGACGTCGTCGCACAGGCCGACGGCCTGGTAGACGGTGGTCAGCGGGTGGAAGCCGTCCTCGCGGGGCGCGCCGACGCCCAGGTGGAGGTTGATCTTGGCGGCGGCCCGCACGGTGACGGGGTGCTGCGACGACATCACTGGAGACCCTCCGCGATCGCGGCGAACTGCTCGACGCCCAGCGACTCGCCACGCGCCAGCGGGTCGACGCCCGCGCCGGCGAGGGCCCGGTCGACGACCTCACCGTCGGCGAGCGAGCGCAGGGCGCCGCGCAGCGCCTTGCGGCGGTGGGCGAACGCGGCGTCGACGACGGCGAAGACCTGCTCGCGGCTGGCCGTCGTGACCGGCGGGTCACGTCGGGTCCAGGCGACCAGGCCGGAGTCGACGTTGGGCGCGGGCCAGAAGACGTTGCGGCCGACGGCACCGGCCCGTCGTACGTCGGCGTACCAGGCGGCCTTGACCGACGGGACGCCGTAGATCTTGCTGCCGGGGCCGGCGGCGAGCCGGTCGGCGACCTCGGCCTGCACCATCACCATGCCGCGCTCGAGGCTGGGCAGGAGCGCCATCAGGTGCAGCAGCACGGGGACCGAGACGTTGTAGGGCAGGTTGGCCACCAGGGCGGTGGGCGGTGTGCCGGGCAGCTCGGTGATGCGCAGCGCGTCGGCGTGCACCAGCTCGAACGCGTCGACCTGGCCGGGCGCGCGCTCGGCGACGGTCTCGGGCAGCAGGCCGGCCAGCTTGTCGTCGATCTCCACGGCCACGACCGCCTTGACGACGTCGAGCAGGCCGAGGGTGAGCGAGCCGAGGCCGGGACCGACCTCAAGGACGACGTCGTCGGGGCCGACGCCGGAGGCGGCGACGAGGCGCCGGACGGTGTTGGCGTCGATGACGAAGTTCTGTCCGCGCTGCTTGGTCGGGCGCAGGTCGAGCCGCTCCGCCAGGCGCATCACGTCGGACGGTCCGAGGAGTCGTGGACTCCCCGGACCGTCAGACGTCATGCAGCGAGGTTATCGACGGGCTCCCGCGATCAGCGGGGCAGGCCCAGCTTGGCGGCGCAGCCCGGCCAGGAGCCGTAGCCACCGGTGGCCGCGCGCAGCCGCTCGGCGACGGCGATCTGCGCCTCGCGCGAGTTGCTGCTCGGCAGGCCGGAGCCGCCGTAGGCCTGCCAGGTGCTCAGGCTGAACTGCAGGCCGCCGTAGTAGCCGTTGCCGGTGTTGATCGCCCAGTTGCCGCCGGACTCGCACTGCGCGAGGGAGTCCCAGACCGTGCCGCCGCTGGAGAAGTCGGCGGCCGCGGGGGCCTCGGGCTCCGGCTCGGGCTCGGCCGTGCCGACGGCGATGACGCGCGAGACCGGCTTGCGCACGAGGTCCTGCTCGATGACCTTGCGCGAGACGATCTTGCCGTTGACGACGACGAGCCGGTAGGTCACGTCGCGCAGGCCGACCCGGCCGTCGCGGACGGTGCTGGTCTCGCCGACGAGCATCGAGTCGTCGTCCTGCTCGACGGTCGAGAAGCCGATGGCTTCCCCGTCAACGACCTTGCGGGCGAGCTTGACGTCGGTGAAGACGACCGTGTCGCCGTTCTCGATCTCGGTGGCGGGCGCCGGGCGGGCGCGGTCGCGGCCGTCCAGGGTCACGCCGACCTCGCGCAGGGCGTCCTCGACGGTGAGCGCGGGGACCGACCGGGTGATCGGCTTGCGGCCGGCCAGGCGGAACGTCAGGCGCTTGGAGGTCACGATCTCGAGGTCGACGCCGTCGCGCGGGATGCTCAGGCTGCGGTCGAGGTCGAGCCGCGCCTTGTCGTACGTCGAGCCGATCTGGCCGAGCGCCGAGGCGACGTCGGTCGCGGTCACCCAGTGGGTGGTCGTCTCGCCGTCGACGGTCAGGTTGATCTCGCGGCCGTAGCGCACGCTGATCTGGCTGCCGTCCTCGACCTGCTCGTCGAGCGAGGGGGAGACCAGGTCGTGCTCGCCGACCTCGATGCCCTCGGTCTCGAGGATGTCACCGACCGTCTGGCCGATGGCGCTGACCTCGCGGGTCTCGCCGTCCAGGCTGACGGTCACGTCCTTGGTGAGTGCTGCGTAGCCGAGCGTCGTACCGGTCACGGCCAGCGTCACCGAGGCGACGAGGGCGACCAGGAGCTTCTTGCTGTGCAGTGCGCGGCTCACGGGTCCGCGGGAGGGCTGGATCAGGGTCGGGTGCTCATCGGGGATCATCAGGTTCCGAACGTCGCGCTCTCCGGGCCTCGGGCGTCCGCGCCCCGCGTCGCAGCCCCTGCTCGGGGCCCGTGTGCGGGTGTCGTGCTCCCTGTCCCGGGGAACGACCTGCGCCGGACGGGTCTGTCCCGATCCCGGCCAACTGGTCTAGAACAACAGCCCCCGACTCGAGAACGCAAACCCCCGCGCCCCATTTCGGCGCCCGACGTGGCCGGGATCACGCGCCGCTCGCCCCACAAGTCACAGCAGCCCCAGCCGTCGCCGACCCGGCGCGTTTGTGCGCCGGGTCGGCGTCCTCGGTCATGTCGACCCGGCGCGTATGTGCGCCGGGTCGGCTACCAGTGGCCCCCGAAGGCGGCGTCGGTGTTGGCGTCGATGGCGCGGCAGAGGGCCTCGAGGTCGTCGCCGCGGACCTCGGCCATGGCGCGCACGGTGAGGGGCACCAGGTAGGAGGCGTTGGGGCGACCGCGGTACGGCGTCGGGGTCAGGTACGGCGCGTCGGTCTCGACGAGAACGCGGTCCAGGGGCGTGAGCGCGAGGGCGTCGCGCTGCGGCTGGGCGTTCTTGAAGGTCACGGTGCCGGCGAAGGAGAGGTGGGCCCCGCGGTCGAGGCAGCGGCGGGCGACGTCGGCGTCGCCGGAGAAGCAGTGCATCACCCAGCGCTCGGGGGCGCCCTCCTCGTCGATGACGGCGAGCACCTCGTCGTGGGCGTCGCGGTCGTGGATGACCAGCGTCTTGTCGAGGCGCTTGGCCAGGTCGATGTGGCGGCGGAACGACTCGACCTGGGCGGCGCGGCCGTCGTCGCCGGTGCGGAAGTGGTCGAGCCCCGTCTCGCCAACGGCGCGGACCTTGGGGTGGGCCTGGGCGAGGGCCTCGATCTCGGCGAGGGCCTCGTCGAGCCGACCCTCGGCGGCCAGGCGGGGCGCCTCGTTGGGGTGCAGCGCGACCCCGGCGACGAGCGCGTCGTGGGTCGCGGCCGCCTCGACGGCCCAGCGGGCGCCGGGCAGGTCGCAGCCGATCTGGACGATGCGGGTCACCCCGACCGCGGCGGCCGCGGCCAGGGCCTCCTCGGTGGCGAGCCAGTCGCCGTCGGCGATGTCGAGGTGGCAGTGGTTGTCGACCACGGGGTGCGGCAGCGGCTCGGGCGCGGGCGGGCGCTCGCGGTCGCGGCGCGAGCCGCTCTTCTCCTCGGTGCCGGCCCGCTCGCGGGTGGGCTCGCTCATCCCGCGTCGATCCGCTCGAGGATCGCCGCCACCGCCTCGTGCGGGGCGTGCGTGGGGATCCAGTGGTCGACGCCCTCGAGGACGACGAGCCGGTAGTCGCCCTCGACCAGGTCGGCGGTCATGTCGACGCCGGCGCGGTCGACGAAGTCGTCGCCGTCGCTCCACACCAGCGTGACCGGCGTGGTGACCGGAGCGGACCCGCGCAGGTCGGAGAACGGCAGGGCGCGGTAGTAGGCGATGCCGCCGCGCAGGGCGCCGTGGTCGACGATCTCCTCGCGGAAGCGGGCGACCTCCTCGCGCGACATCCCGCTGCCGCGCAGGCTCTTGTCGAAGATGCCGCCCGGCCGGGTCGCCAGCTGCTCGGGGACGAACGGCAGCTGGAAGGCCAGCATGTACCAGGACTTCAGGCCCTGCTTGGAGCGCACGAGCGAGCGCAGGAACGACCGCGGGTGCGGGATCGACAGCGACGTGTAGGTGCGCACCAGGTCGGCGTGGCGGCCGAGCACGGCCCACCCGACGATCGCGCCCCAGTCGTGGCCGACCAGGTGCACCGGTCCCCCGCCGACCTCGGCGACCAGGGCCGCGACGTCGTCGGCCAGCTCGGCCGTGCGGTAGTCGCGACGCCGCGGCGGACGGGCGCGCGGGGAGTAGCCGCGCTGGTCGGGGGCGAGCGTGCGGAAGCCGCGGGCGTGCAGCAGCGGCGCGACCTCGCGCCAGCACGACGCGCGCTCGGGGAAGCCGTGCAGCAGCACGACCACGTCGCCGTCGAGGGGACCCTCGTCGAGTACGTCGAACGTCAGGCCGTCGCGGGTGAACTCGGTGATCCGGCGGGCCGTGCTCGAGGGGCCGCTCATGCCGGACCCCCGTGGACGAGGTTGTAGACCTCGCGCTTGGGCACCCCGGCCAGCTTGGCCACCTCGACGATCGCGTCCTTGCGGTTCATGCCCCGATCCTGCCGTTCCGCGACCGCGGCGCGCAGGGCAGCCTCATCGGTCGAGATGGCCGGGGCCGGCTCCGCGCCCCCGACGACCAGGGTGACCTCGCCCCTGACCCCCTCGTCGGCCCAGGCGGCGAGCTCGGCCAGTCCACCCCGGCGTACCTCCTCGTGGGTCTTGGTCAGCTCGCGGCACACGGCCGCCGCCCGGTCGTCGCCCCAGGCCTCGGCCATGGCGGCCAGCGTGGCGGCGGTGCGGTGGGGAGCCTCGAAGAACACCATCGTGCGCTGCTCCTCGGCCAGCCCGACCAGCCGGCGGGCCCGCTCCCCCGCCTTGCGCGGCAGGAACCCCTCGAAGCAGAACCGGTCGACCGGCAGCCCCGACACGGCGAGCGCGGTGAGGACGGCCGAGGGCCCCGGCACGGCCGTGACGCGTACGCCGGCCTCGACCGCCGCCGTGACGAGCCGGTAGCCCGGGTCGGAGACGCTGGGCATCCCGGCGTCGGTGACCAGCAGCACGCGCTCGCCGGCCAGCAGCGCCTCGAGCAGGACCGGCGTGCGCTGCTGCTCGTTGCCCTCGAAGTAGGAGACGACGCGACCGGAGAGCGTGACGCCGAGGTCGCTGGTCAGGCGCTTGAGGCGCCGGGTGTCCTCGGCGGCCACGACGGCGGCGCCGGCGAGCTCGGCCGCCAGCCGGGGCGGGGCGTCGCTGACCTGGCCGATGGGGGTCGCGGCCAGGACGAGCACGCCGGGCTCGGGCAGGGAGGACATCCCTCGATGATGTCGCACGTAGGCTTCCGCTCCGTGACGACGCTGCACGATCCGCCGACCACCGGCCCGTCCGGTGACCCCGCGGGCCCGGCGTCGGGCCCTGCAGCAGGCCTGTCCGTGATGGCCGACGGCCGGCCGGTGCCGACCGCCTGGCAGCGGGCGCGCGGACGCCTCGACCGGGTCGGCGGACGGCTGGAGGGCCCGCTGGCGTCGTGGGGCGCCGCGATCGGCGTCGCGCTCCTCGCCTTCGGCATGCGGCTGTGGCACCTCGGCTCGCCGCGCCGCTTCGCCTTCGACGAGACCTACTACGCCAAGGACGCCTGGGGCCTGCTCAACCAGGGCTTCGTGCGCGACTACCAGGACCAGGTCGACGGCGAGGAGATCAACGACGCGATCCTCGCCGGCAACGTCCAGGGCATCTGGGACGACGGCCCGTCGATGGAGGTGCACCCCGAGGTCGGCAAGTGGGTGATCGCCCTCGGTGAGCAGGCCTTCGGGATGGACCCGTTCGGCTGGCGGATCTCCGCGGCCGTCGTCGGCTCGCTGATGGTGCTCGTGCTCTGCCGCCTGGCCCGCCGACTGACCGGCTCGACCGTCCTGGGCTGCCTGGCGGGGCTGCTGATGGCGTTTGACGGCCTCCACTTCGTGCTCTCGCGCCTGGCCCTGCTCGACATCTTCCTGGCCTTCTTCATGCTCTGCGGCGTCGCCTGCGTCGTCAGCGACCGCGACTGGCACCGCGCCAAGCTCGCCCGCCTCGTCGGCGACACTCCGCTCGAGCCGTCGTCGTGGGGGCCCGTCCGCGGCCTGCTCGTCCGCCCGTGGCTGCTCGCCGGCGGCCTGTCCTTCGGCCTGGCCATCGGCACCAAGTGGACCGCGCTCTACCCGCTGGCCGCCTTCGGCGTGCTCGTCTGGCTGTGGAGCGCGGGCGCCCGGCGGTCCTTCGGCGTCTCCTGGGCGACCCTGCGTGCGGTGCTGACCGACGGCGTACCCGCCTTCGTGCAGCTCGTGCTGGTCGCCGCCGTCGTCTACGTCGCCTCGTGGACCGGCTGGCTGGTCAACGCCGGCCAGTACGAGGAGTACCTCTCCTCCACGCAGTACACCGGCTTCACGCAGGAGAACGACTGCGTCGAGGGCGAGGACGGCGAGCAGACCACCGACAACGACTCCGACGACGCAGCCGTGTGGCCCACGGCGACGGAGCCCGACGCGTCGGGCCCGGCCGAGGTCGTGCAGTCGCTGCGCTCGCTCTGGTACTACCACCAGGACGTCTACACGTTCCACACCCACTACCTGAACTGCAGCACCCACACCTACCAGTCCCAGCCCTCCGGCTGGCTGTTCATCAACCGGCCCGTGGGCGCCGCCACCCAGCTCGACATCCAGCCAGGCCAGCAGGGCTGCGAGGCCGCCGCCGGCTCCGAGTGCTACCGGCAGGTCCTGCTCATCGGCACCCCCGTGCTCTGGTGGGGCGGCGTGGTCGCGCTCGCCGCCGCCGGCCTGCTGTGGCTCGGTGCGCGCGACTGGCGCTTCGGCGTCGCCGTCGTCGGCACCCTGTCGACCTGGCTCCCCTGGCTGCAGTACGACGACCGGCCGATCTTCTTCTTCTACGCGATCGCCAGCCTGCCGTTCCTGTGCCTGGCCATCACGCTGTGCCTGGGCCGGCTCATCGGCAGCTCACGCCTGCCCTCGCCACGGCGTACGACGGGGGTGGTCGTGGCCGGGTCGTTCTTCGTGCTGGTGGTGCTCAACTTCGCCTACTTCTACCCGATCCTGTCCTACGAGGTGATCACGAAGGGCGACTGGATCGACCGGATGTGGTTCTCCCGGTGGATCTGACGGGACGCCGCTGTGCCGGTCGAGGTCGAGCAGTGACTACGGTGGCCGCATGACGTCCTGGACGCCCGGCTGGGGCGAGTTCCCCGAGCCACTGCTGGAGTTCTGGACCGAGCGCCACCTGTGCAGCCTCACGACGCTGCGTCCCGACGGACGCCTGCACGTCGTCCCGGTCGGCGTCGCGCTCGACCACGAGCAGGAGTGCGGCTGGATCATCACCGGCGGCGGCTCGCGCAAGGTCCGCAACCTGCTCGCGGCCGGCGACGCCGGCGGGCAGGTCGCCGCGTGCGCCGTCGACGGCGGCCGCTGGTCGACGCTCGAGGGCACCGGGGTCGTCGTGCACGACCCGGCGTCGGTCGCCCGGGCGTGCGAGCGGTACGCCGCGCGCTACCGGGTGCCGCGGCCCAACCCCGAGCGGGTCGCAATCCGGATCACGGTGTCGAGGTTCGTCGGCTCCACGGGCCTCTTCGAAGCTCCTTAGACTGCGCTCGCTCCGCTCGCGCGTGGCGCGCTGGCTCAGTCGGCGGTCTGGCTCGGCGGGGTGTCGGACGGCGGTGAGTCGCCGTCGTCGAGGCAGTAGTCGCCGAACTGCTCGAGGTCGATCGGGTCGAAGTGGGACGGGTCCTCGTGGGGGCCGACCACCAGGTGGTAGGTGATGTCGAACCCGCGGCCGGTGAGCTGGGAGATCAGGGCGCCGGCGTTGTCGCGCAGGCCGACGAGCTCGTCCTCGGGCGAGGCCACCACGCGGTAGCGGACGTCCTCGGGCAGCTGGTCCATGTTGCGCACGGGGTTGCGGTCGTCGGGGACCGGACCGCCGTAGGCCTCGGCGATGAAGCGCCGGGCACCGACCACGCGGTCCATCTCGGTCAGCGCGATGGCCGGCTTGACGCCGTACCAGCACTGGGGTGGCTCGGCGCCGTGGACCATCGCGTTGAGCGAGACCGCGCCGCCCATCGAGCCGGAGACCCACAGCGACGTCTCGACGCCGGTCTGGTCCTCGGCCCACTCGGTCAGGAGCTCGACGTCGCGGGTGGAGGCCTCGTTGCCCCAGGACTCGTCGTGGAACGCCGACGCGGCCACGGCCCAGCCGGAGCGCAGCAGCGCGCCGAGCCAGGCGCCGTCGGCGCGGTCGTCGACGCCGTTGCCCTGGCCGTGGAAGTAGATGGCCAGGCCGCGCGGCTCGGCGTCGCCGGTGGGCAGCGAGACCCGGACCTGCTGGCCCTCGAGCTCGCCGCGGATGACGCCGCCGGCCTTTTCGCCGCTCGCGCCGGACGTGGCGCCGACCAGGAGCGTGGCCAGCACAGCGACCACGAGGACCCGCACGATCAGGGATGCACGCGTGAGCAGCGCGGTGCGCATGGCGGCCTCCAGTCGAGGGGTCGGGTGCCTGGATCTCGGACGCCGCAGATTCTAGGCGGGACCACCGACAAGGCCGACATCGCCAGCGCAGCGGGCCGGCCGGGGTCAGGCGAGGCCCTCCCGGGCGACCAGGGCGTCGGTCAACAGGCCGACCAGCGCCTCGGTCTGGACGTCGGCGGAGGAGCCGACCTCCTCGTCGGACCCGTCGAGCGCGCGGGCGGCGAGGCCGGCCTTGCTGTCGATGAGCTCGGCGACCTTGGTGTCGACGGTCTGCGCGGCGATGACGCGCCACGCGGTGACCGGCTGGTCCTGGCCGATCCGGTGGACCCGGTCGATGGCCTGGGTCTGCTCGGCGTCGGTCCAGGACAGCTCGGCCAGGACGACGTTGGAGGAGACCTGCAGGTTGAGCCCGACGCCGGCGGCGGTCAGCGAGCACACCGCGATCGCGACCTCGGGGTCGTTGACGAACGCGTCGATGTTGGCCTGGCGCGTCTTGGGCGTCTGGTCGCCACGGACCGACGCCGACTTGATGCCGCGCTTGGCGAACAGCGCCTCGGCCTGGTCCATCACGTCGACGTGCTTGGCGAAGAACACGACCTTGCCGACGTTGCGCGCCAGCTGGGCGGCGTAGTCAGCGGCGAGGCCGCCCTTGGCCTGGCCGATCTTGCGCATCATCGTGAAGACGTTGTCGCCGTCGCTCTTGCCGCTCGTGGTGGTGTCCTCGCGCTCCCACGTCGCGACGCGGCGCACGAGCTCGTGGTCGATGCCCTCGACCGTGACGCCCGTACGACGGGTGGCCAGCGCCATGTCGTAGCGCTCGACCATCCGACGCGCGAGCTCGCGCTCGGCCTCGCGGATGGAGCGGCCGACCTCGCCCTCGAGCTCGACCGGCAGGTCGGCGACGCGGCGGGCGGGGATGTCGGAGGCGACGTCGACCTTGCGGCGACGCACGATGCCGAGGTCGATGACGGCGGCGCGCGCGGCCGGGTAGAACGGCGGGTCGATCGGCGTCAGGCCGGTGTCCTCGAGCCGGTCCATCAGGTCGGCCAGCGGCTTCTTCTCGTCGATCCAGCCGAGGAACTGCCAGATCGCGCGGAAGTCGTCGATATCGTTGATGAGCGGGGTGCCGGTGAGGGCGGTCAGCAGCGGCCGCGGCGTGCGGGCCCGGATCGACTCGGCGATCTGCAGCACGTGCTGCGAGCGCTGCGAGGTCTTGTTC
>JAOPXU010000262.1 GCA_025964985.1 Nocardioides sp. | reverse complement strand
GGCCGAGACGTCGACGAACATCGAGTCGCCGCCGTACTCCTCGGGCACCAGGCCGTACTCGGTCAGCTGTCCGCGGACCTTGGTCGGGTCGGCGTCGGGCTTGTCGATCTTGTTGACCGCGACCACGTTCGGGACGCCGGCGGCGCGGGCGTGGTTGAGCGCCTCGACCGTCTGCGGCATGACGCCGTCGTCGGCGGCGACCACGAGGATCGCGATGTCGGTGGCCTGGGCACCACGAGCACGCATGGCGGTGAACGCCTCGTGACCCGGGGTGTCGATGAGGGTGATCCGACGCTCGGTGCCGTCGACGTCGGTGGCCACCTGGTAGGCACCGATGTGCTGCGTGATGCCACCGGCCTCCTTGTCGACGACGTTGGCGTTGCGCAGCGCGTCGAGGAGCTTGGTCTTTCCGTGGTCGACGTGACCCATGACCGTGACGACCGGCGGGCGGATGACCAGGTCGGACTCGTCGCCCTCGTCGGAACCGAACTCGATGTCGAAGGACTCGAGCAGCTCGCGGTCCTCGTCCTCGGGCGAGATGATCTCGATGACGTAGTTGAGCTCCTCGCCGATGAGCTCGAGGGTCGCGTCGTTGACCGACTCGGTCGCGGTGACCATCTCACCCAGGTGGAACAGCATCTGCACCAGCTGGGCGGCCTCGATGCCGGCCTTGTCGGCGAAGTCGGTCAGCGAGGCGCCCCGGGCGAGACGGATCGTCTCGCCATTGCCCTTGCGGACCCGCATGCCGCCCAGCGTCGGGGCGTCCATGGCCTCGAACTCTTGGCGACGAGCGCGCTTCGACTTGCGACCGCGACGCGACGGACCACCGGCGCGCCCGAAGGCACCCTGGGTCTGGCCGCGCTGGCCGGGACGGTTGCCGCCACCGGGACGACCGCCACCGCTGGGGCCGTAGCCGCCGCCACCGGGACGACCGGGGGCACCGGCACCGGCGCCGGGGGCACCGCGACCGGGAGCACCGGGACGACCCGGAGCGCCACCCGGACGACCGGGACCGCCGGGGCGACCGGGGCCGCCCGCGCCGGGACCACCGGGACCGCGGCCGAAGGCTGCGGGGTTCTTGGGCATCATCGCCGGGTTGGGGCGCGGCATGCCGGGACGCGGCGCAGCGCCACCCTCGCGAGGAGCCGGGGGGCGCGGCGGGCGGTTGTCGCCGCCCTCGACGCTGGGCTCGGGCCGGGGGGCGGCGGGACGACGTCCCATGCCCTGGCTGGAGCTGAAGGGGTTGTTGCCCGGGCGCGGGGCGCCGGGGCGACCGACCGGACGCGGGGCCGGGGACGGCGCCTTGGGCGTCGCGGTGCCGGCGGACCCGGCAGACGCAGCGGGGGCCTCCGGAGCAGCGGGCTCGGCAGCCGCGGCCGCAGCCGGGGCTGCGGGCTCGACCGGGGTCTCCACGACGGGGGCGACCGGCTCGGGCGTGGGCTCGGGGGCCGGTGCGGCCTTCGGGCCCGGCTTGGGACCGGGACGGGCCGAGGTCCGGGCCGGCGCCTTCGCGGCGGTGTCAGCAGTGCCACCGGTGCCGTTGGTGCCGTTGGTCTCGGCCGGGGCGGACGCCGCCGGGGCGGCCTGGTCGGCCGGGTTGGCGGCGGGCTTGTCAGCAGGCTTCTCGGCAGGGGCTGCCGCCTTGAGCGACTCCCCCACCTCCTTGCGGAAACGCATCTCCGCAGGGAGCTCGACGGTGGAGCTCGCCGACTTGACGAACTCGCCCATCTCCTTGAACTTCTCGAGAACGAACTTGCTCTCGACGCCGAACTCCTTGGCGAGCTCGTGTACGCGGGTCTTAGCCACAATTCTCCTTCGTGGCCCGACCCGCGTCTCCGCGGCGATCGGACCTAGTGGTGTTGCAAACTCATCGGGAAGTACTCATCGAGTGCTCATGAGCTGCTGCTCCAGTTCCTGGGTCGTCATCCGGATGTCGCGCGGGCCGACAGGTAGTCGCCCACTGGTGTGCTGGGGAGCCCCGGTCCGGACCTCAGGGCCCGTCCGAACGCCCTCCGGCGCACCGCGAGGTCGTAGCACTCGGTCGTGGGGTGCAGGTGCGCTCCCCGACCGGGTGCGGTGGCTGTCGGATCGGGCACGACGGCCGGGCGGCCGTCTGCGTCCGAGCCGGCGGTCACCCGCAACAACTCGCGCTTGGCGGCCCGCCCGCGACACCCGATGCACGTGCGGACAGGACCCGCGAGCACAGGGGGAGACGGTGGGAGGACCACCAGTGAGAGTCTAGCGGGCCGGGCGGGCATCACCGAATGCGCCACTGCCGCCGAGGACCGGCTCAGTCGCAGCCCGGTGCGCGGGCCACCGGCGCGTAGGTCGCGACGACCTCGCCGTCCTCGAGGGAGTACTCGACCACGTCCGGCTCGACGAGCGTCGCGTAGCCGAAGACCGTCTGCTGGGCGACGGGCCAGTCGGCCGGCGGCTCGTCGCCCCCGCCGGTCTCCACCCCGGCCCCGTCGTCGGTACGCCGCCACACCGAGTCGCCGAGGAAGAGGTGGTCCATCCCGCAGTGCACGTAGAGCGGGGCGTGGTAGCGCACGCCCGGCTCGGGTCCGGCGCGCGGCACCGTGACGAGGTCGACGGTCTCGGTGAGCGGCTCCTCCCCCATCGGCAGCGGGGGTCCTGCGGGCCACGCCGAGACGACCGCCCCGTCCGCGGTGGCGGCCTGGAGCGCGAGGACCCCGCCGTCCGGCGTCCCGACCGCCCGGTCGACCTCACCGTCCTCGCCGCCGCCGACGCCCGAGGTGTCGACCCGGCTCCACCGGTCGCCGTCCTCGCTGGTCCACAGGGTGACGACGCTGTCCTGGCGGCACACCTCGATCGAGGCGTAGCAGAGCCCCGGGGTCGAGAACGCGTCGCGGTAGACCGACGTCGAGGCGAAGAACCGTCCGCCGCCGGCCTGCACGTCGGCCGGGAAGTCCGCCTCCTGCGACGCGGCCGGCAGCGGGCGCGCCGCCTCGGCCCAGGTCCGGCCCTGGTCGGTGGAGCGCAGCACCGCGGCCCCGGCGCCCTGGACGCTCAGCACCACCGCAGCCTCGGTCGCCGCCAGGCCGCCGATCGTCGTGCCCGGCCGCAACGCGGGCACGCCGAGCGTCGACCAGGTCGCCCCGGCGTCCTCGGAGGCCCACAGCACCGCCGAGCGGTCGACGCTGCCGGCGACCAGGAGCCGGTCGCCGGTCACGACGACGTCGGCGGCGGAGGACTCGCCGGTCGCGGCACCGGGCAGCTCCGCCTCGGTCCAGGTCGCGCCGTCGGGGCTGGTCCACACCGCGGCGCGGAAGCCCTCGGAGCCGGACCCGGCCGGCCGGTGCCCGCCGGAGGCGACGAGGGTGCCGTCGAGCGCGACGAGACCGTTGACGTCGACGGGGGCGTCGATGCCGGACAACTCGACCGGCGTCCACGAGAGCCCGTCGGGGCTGCGGAAGGCGTGCGGCTCGCCGAGGTAGCCCTCGTCGCCGTCGACCTGGCCGATCCCGCCGCTGCCCATCGCGAACCAGCTGCCGTCGTGGGCCGTGGCGCCGGACAGGCCGAAGGCCTCGAGCCCGGTGCGCAGCGGCTCGCCCTCGACCAGGGCCCGGCCGTCCGGCGAGGCGTGGCTCTGCAGCACGCCGTCGTCGGAGACGAGCGCGACGAGCACCCCGGCCGCGTCGTCGCTGACGAGGACCGCCGGGTGGTCGGAGCCCGCGGTGCCCGAGACGGCCTGGCGCGTCCACCCCGCCACCGCCGTCGCGGAGTCGTCCGGCGGCCCGGAGGTGGCGTCACCGCAGGCGGTGAGCACCAGCAGCAGACCGGTCAGGACAGGGGGCGCGAGGACCCGGGCACGTCGCACGGGCGTACGACGGCGCGGGCGCCCCGTGCGTTCCATCCGGCTCGCGCCGGTCTGGACCGGACGCGGCTCAGGAGCGCGGGGGCTCCTCCTCGTCACCGTGGATGTCGATGCGCCAACCGGTCAGGCGGGCGGCGAGCCGGGCGTTCTGGCCCTCCTTGCCGATGGCCAGGGACAGCTGGAACGACGGGACGACGACGCGGGCCGAGCGGGCGGCCAGGTCGACGACCTCGACGCTCTTGACCTGCGCCGGCGACAGCGCGTGGGCCACGAAGGACGCGGGGTCCTCGGACCAGTCGACGATGTCGATCTTCTCCTCGTTGAGCGCGTGCATGACCGCACGGACCCGCTGGCCCATCGGGCCGATGCAGGCGCCCTTGGGGTTGACCCCGGGCACGGCCGCCTTGACGGCGATCTTGGTGCGGTGGCCGGCCTCGCGGGCGATGGCGGCGATCTCGACCTCGCCGGAGGCGATCTCGGGGACCTCGAGCTCGAAGAGCTTCTTGACCAGGTTGGGGTGCGAGCGGGTCAGCGTGATCTGCGGGCCGCGCATGCCCTTGCGCACCGACAGCACCAGGCAGCGGATGCGGGTGCCGTGGGTGTAGGACTCGCCCGGGACGCGCTCGCTGACGGGCAGCAGCGCCTCGACCTTGCCGAGGTCGACCAGCACGTCGTCAGGGTTGCGGCCCTGCTGGATGACGCCGGAGATGAGGTCGCCCTCCTTGCCGGAGAACTCGCCGTACTTGATCTCGTCCTCGGCGTCGCGCAGCCGCTGCATCATGATCTGCTTGGCCGTGGTGGCGGCGATGCGCCCGAAGCCGAGGGGCGTGTCGTCGAACTCGCCGACCTTGTTGCCCTCCTCGTCGACCTCGGCCGCCATCACGACGACGTGGCCGTTCTTGCGGTCGAGGACCACGCGGGCGTCGTCGATCGCGCCCGGCGACTTCTGGTAGGCCGTCAGCAGGGCCTGCTCGATCGCCTCGACGAGCACGTCGAACTTGATCTCCTTCTCGCGCTCCAGCTGGCGCAGGATGTTGAGGTCGATGTCCATCAGTCGTCGTCTCCGTCTAGGTGCTCGTCGTGCTCGTCTGGGTGCTCGTCGTCGTGCTCGTCCGGTACGTCGGGGACGTCCGGGGTCTTCCGGTTGAACTCGATCTGGACCAGGGCCCGCTGCACCTCGGCGTAGGCCAGGCGGCGCTCGCGGCCCGACACGTCGAGCGCGACCCCGCCCTCGGGGTCCTCGTCGTGGGAGGTCACGCGGCCGGTCAGCGACGAGCCGTCGGCCAGCTTGACCTTGACCAGGCGGTCGACGTTGCGGCGCCAGTGGCGCGGCAGCGTGAGCGGCCGGTCGACGCCGCGCGAGGTGACCTCGAGCGTGTAGGGCTGGTGGCCGAGCGCGGTGGTGAGCTCGGTGTCGAGGACGTCGCCGACCAGGCGGGTGGCCTCGGCCACGTCGTCCATGGTCACGCCGCCGTCCTTGTCGACCGCGACGCGCACGACGCGGCGCGAGCCGGCGGTCGACACCTCGACGGCCTCGAGGTCCAGACCCAGCTCGGCGAGGGGGTCGGTGAGCGCGTTCTCGATGCTCGTGGTCAACGCCTCCGGGGCGGACATGGGACCTCCTGTGCAGTTGTCGTACGTGTGTCGCACGTGTGTCGTACGTGTGGCGGGTGCGCACACCGGGAGCACCGGTGGCAGACCGACCACCCTAGGGCATCTCGGTACCCCGACCGGTTATCGTCGCCCGGTGCCGTCCCGTCCGCCCGTCGTGAGCCGGGTGAGCCGCAGGGCGCTCCTGGGCGGCGTGGTCGCGACGACGGCCACCGCCTCCACGGCGTGCTCCCTCGACTCCCTCGACCCGTCGCCGGACGACCCCACGATCACGCCGACCAGCGGCCCCGGGTCCACGGACGACCCGACCGCGCCGGCCGCCGAGCCCGCGGCCGACGACGACGAGGGTCTGGTCGGCGAGGTCCTGGCCGCGATCGCCCTGGCACACCGCACGGCGCGCGCCAACGCCCGGCAGCACCCCGGCCTCGCCCCGGTGCTGCGCCCGTTCGAGACCCTGCACACCACGCACGCCGACGAGCTCGGCGACCTGCCCGCGAGCACCGGCCGGGTCGCCGACCGGCGCGAGTCCCGCACGCAGGTGCTGGCCCGGGTCGACCGCAGCGAGACGGTGCTCCAGCGCACGCTCGTCGGGGCCGCCCGCTCCGCCGGCAGCGGCGCACTGGCCCAGACCTTTGCGTCGATGGCCGCCGGCGTCGCCCAGCTGCGGACCACCCTGTGAGCGGCTGGTGAGCGGCTGGTGAGCACCCTCGACGCCCTGCAGGCGAGCCTCGCCGCCGAGCACGCGGCGCTCTACGTCGTCGGCTACCTCGGCGCCCAGACGTCGGAGTCCGCCAGCCCCGAGCTGTACGCCGCCCTGCGCGACTCCTACGCGACCCACCGCGAGCGGCGCGACCAGCTCGTCGGGCTGGTCCGCGAGGCCGGCGCCCGACCGGTGCCGGCGGCGGCGTCCTACGACCTGCCGCGGGTGCGGCTCGACGACCCGGCCTCGCTCGCCGCGGCCGCCGTCGCCGTGGAGCAGGCGTGCGGGGCGACGTACGGCTTCCTGGTGGCGAGCGCCACCGGCGAGCAGCGCGGGTGGGCCGTCGACGCGGTGCTCGACTCGGCCCTGCGCGAGCTCACTCTGGGCGGCGCGCCGCGGGCCTTCCCCGGTCGCTGAGCGCGGCGCAAGCGTGCGAAAAAAGAAGCGGTTCGCGAACTCATCCTCCGGGGAACTCCCGAGATGCTCCCCGGAGGGACGAGTACGCGAACCGCTGGACGGCCTGGGACAGAGGCCGGACGAAGGGACCGGCTGACCGGGGGGACACCCTTCGTGCAGAAGTCTGCAACAGATGCACCCGCGGGCGACATGCACCCGATCCATCACAACTGTGCATTGCACAAACCTGCAAAGCAACCCCCTTTCGTATTCCCTCTTAGGGACGGGGCCGGTTCCAGGCGCACGACGTCCCCGGGACCGCTGCGGGTCCCGGGGACGTCGGAGGTGCGAGGGGCGTTCAGCCGCGGTAGGCAGTGAACATCTGGTTCGCGCGGGTGCTCTGGCCGGGCGTGAACTGGTCGTAGCAGGCGTCGAAGCTGTAGTCCATGTAGTTGTGGATCGGGTCGAGGCCCGGCAGCGTGCACGAGTCGCGCCCGGCGGGGCAGCCGCTGGTGGGGCTGGACTGGGCCGGGGTGTCGCCCACCTCGTCGTTCGTGGCCGTGCAGCCCCCCTGGAACGTGTGGTAGAGCCCGAGCCAGTGGCCGGCCTCGTGGGTGGCCGTCTTGCCCTGGTCGTAGTTGGCGGTGCTGCCGCCGGGCAGTGAGGAGAACTGCACGCGGATGCCGTCGACGCCGGGGTTGCGGGCGTAGTCCCACGGGAAGGTCGCGATGCCGAGGTAGTTGAAGTCGACGAGCCAGATGTTGAGGGCGTTGGCGCCGCCCAGGCGCGTGGCCTTGCGGTACTTGGCGCTGGAGCCGTCGCGGTGCCACGTGTCGTTGAAGAACCGGTCGGTGCCAGCGAGGGTGAAGGTGAACCCCGTGTTGGCCGCCGCGGCGTTCTCCTGCCCGCCGAAGCCCTCGTTGAGGACCGCGACCTGCTGGGCGACCTGGGCGTCGGTGACGTTGCCGGCGCCGTTCTTGGCCGCCATCACGTGCACGTAGACGGGGATCGGGGCGGCCACCGCTGCGCGCTGCTGGCGGGCCGAGGTGCGGGACAGGATGCGCTCGGTGCGCAGCTCGACGGCGCGCTGCTCGGCCGCGGAGATCTCGCGGTGGTCGTGGACCTGGCCTCCGCGCGCGGAAGTGGCGACGTCGGCGTGCGGCTCGTAGCACTCCTGCTCGACGTGACCCTTCCGCTCGAGCGGGACGGCGGCGGAGGACGTCGGGGCGGGCACGAGGGCGAAGGCGGTCGCGGTGGCGGCGGTCAGGGCCAGGAGGCGGAGCGCGGCGTGGCGGGGTGTGCGCACGGAGGGGGTCCTTTCGGCTGCCGGTCGCGACGGTCGTCATACCGGTTGACCGGACTCTGGCCCTCCCCCCGACTCCCGACCAGCAGGTGCCTGGCTCACCTTCCCGCGTTGCACGAACCTGCAGGTCCTCGACAGGTTTGCGCGCAGGTCAGCGCAGCGCCCACAGCCCACGCGTCGGTCGAGGAGGTCGCTCCGCGACCGTCACGAGACTCGACCTGCACCTGCGGGTCGTCTGGTCTCGTGACGCTCCCCAGAGGGAGCTCCTCGACCAGCGTGGAGGACAGGTTCCCGACACGTCGGTCGAGGAGGTCGCTCTGCGACCGTCACGAGACCACCTCACAGGAGGGTCCGTGCCCGACTGGAGTTGCACCTGCGGTCGGGTGGTCTCGTGACGCTTCCCAGAGGGAGCTCCTCGACCAGCGTGTGGACCGGTCGTGCTGCGCCTGCGGTGGTCGTCAGCGTGGTGGCGACGACCGATCAGCCGGCGCGCCA
>JAOPXU010000246.1 GCA_025964985.1 Nocardioides sp. | reverse complement strand
CAACGTCTTCTACGAGCGCGCCGACCCGTTCGAGGTCTACTCCACCCTGGTCGGCAAGGCGTCCGTCTGGGCCGTCCGCGACGGCCGGCTGCTCGTGCGCAGCCCGCTCGCCAACCTTGCGTCGATCCAGCCCGTGCCCGGTCTGCTGGGCGTCGTCGGCGTCCTGTTCGGCAGCACCGGGTTCGACTCGTTCGGTGAGTCGCCGGCGTACATCAAGTTCCTGCAGGGCACCGAGGTCAGCGGCTACCTGCTCAACAACCTCACGCTGCTGCTGTTCTGCGTCGGCGCGATGGGCGTCTTCGCCCTCGGTTGCGTGCTGACCGGCGTCGGCCCCGGCCAGTCGCGCCGCGACCTCCCCAACGCCTTCGCCCACTCGATTGTGCCGATCGTGATCGGCTACGTCGTCGCCCACTACCTCAGCTACCTCGTCGAGGTCGGCTCACGCACGCTCGTGCTGGCCAGCGACCCGTTCAGCAACGGGTCGGACTTCCTCGGCACCGGCGACTGGAGCGACGTCACCTGGCTGGCCTACCACCCGACCCTGCTGGCCAACGTCAAGGTCGGCGCGGTCGTGGTCGGCCACGTCGTCGCCGCGATCGTCGCCCACGACCGGGCCCTGCGCCTGCTGCCGGCGCGCCACCAGCTCACCGGCCAGCTGCCCCTGCTGCTGGCCATGGTCGGCTTCACCAGCGGCGGGCTGTTCCTGCTGTTCTCCGCCTGACCTAGCACGTGATGCGGTGCTTCTCTCGAGCAAGTACCACCCGACCTTGCCACCACCCAGCGGTTCCGCCTGACAATGCCGGCCAGCGGGCTCCGCCCGACCACGCCGCGTCTAGTGCGCACTCGTGCCGACGGTCGGGCAAGCGTGAACGGACTTGGGCCCTCAGGTCACTAGGTTCTGAACCATGACGCCGTCTGGCAGTGAACCCGTGGATGGTGCGGATCACACCACGGTTGAGTGCTCCTGCTGCGGCCGGTCGTTGGAACGCGCAAAGGTGCACCGACTCGGTGACAAAGCCTTCATCTGCCGGCGTTGTGGTCTCTGGGTTGCAGTGCTGTGGCGGCGCGACTAGCCGACTTGGCCCGCGAAGGTGCCCCCGACTCTCGGATCGACTATCCGGTGCCCACACTGCGGAGCCCGCCGCCTGGAGACGCCGTCATGTTGAACGGCAGCAATCCGCCCGTGGCCCTTACAGTTGCGTCCAACCCCGTTATCAACTCCCCTTTTGCCGGGTAGCCTCGGGGCATGGCACGTCCACGGCTCGCAGTCGGAACAGCTGGGCATTTCAGGGTGACTCCGCAAGTGCAGGCTGAGCTAGGACGGTGGGTGACGGCTCCTCCCGGCGAGAAGGCGCAAAGGTGGAAGGCGCGGACGAAGTTTCGGGACTCGGACGGGGTGGTCCGCGACGTCACCAAGTTCGGGGCCACCCGTGCGAAGGCCGAGACGGCGTTGAAAGTCGCGTTGATTGATCGGCAGGCACCGGTCGCCGCGGACGGACTGCGCGCAGATATGACGCTCGAGGCCGCAGGGGAGTGGTGGCTGCAACGGATCGAGCGTCCCGGCGGCAAGCTGAGCGACAACACGCTGCTGCAATACCGCGGGTCCTTCGAACGACTGGTCCGGGGCAGCAACGTCGCCGGGCTGACCCTGCGCGAGGTCAACCGGGTACCGGTGCTCGAGCGGTACCTGCAAGACATCGCCGACAGGCACGGGCGGGGCTCGGCCAAGACCGCGCGGTCCATCGTCTCCAGCATCCTGACCCTCGGTGTGCGCCACGACGTCCTCGACGGCAACCGGATGCGCGACGTTGAGAACCCGACGGTGCAGAGCAGACCTGCGGCTCGCGACGCTGATCGCGCGTTCACAGTCGTCGAGCTGGCCCACGTGCTGGCGGTGACGAGGGAACATCCCCTGGCGAGAGACTTCGACCTCTCTGACCTGGTGCACTTCCTCGCCGGCACTGGCGCCCGGCACTCCGAGGCACTGGCCGTCGCCTGGGACGACGTCCGGCTGTTCGACGCAGCCGGGGAAGCGCTCGAAACCGGCGAGGTGCACCTGCGCGGCACCAAGACGGCCGGGGCCGACCGGCGGGTGCCGATGCCGCAATGGCTCACCACCTGCCTGCGCGAGCGCGCGAAGCGTCACGGAACCGAAGGATTGATGTTCCACACGCCGGGCCGATGGGACACAGCCGGCCGGGACACCGTTCGTGACCGTCGCAACGTGAGCCGCCACCTGCGTCGCATCCTCGACGATGCCGGGATGCCGTGGGCGACGGCCAACACCTTCCGAAGGACCGTCGGCGACCTGGTGACCAAGAACCTCAACGGCATCGAGGCCGCCAACGTGCTGGGCCACGCCCGGCCGTCGATGACCTACGACCGTTACAGCGATCGCCGCCAGCCCGCTGTCGGGGCATCGGTGGTACTGAACGGCCTGCTGCCCAATTAGGGGAGTAAAAGGGTAATCGCCCGAGGCGCAGAACAGCCCCTGACCTGTTTGTGCAGGTCAGGGGCTGTGTCGGTACGGCATCAGGGACTCGAACCCCGAACCCGCTGATTAAGAGTCAGCTGCTCTGCCAATTGAGCTAATGCCGCGAGAGGTAACGCGAGATGGAACGTTACCAGCGCCCGGCGGAGCGGTGAAATCGAGATCGGACAGGCTCAGATCGAGGCGAGAACGGCGTGGGCGGCGTGGTGGCCGCCGAGGCCGGAGACCGCACCGCCGCGCCGCGAGCCGGACCCGCAGAGCAGCACGGCGTCGTGGTCGGTGTGCACGCCCCACTGCTGGGCGGGGGTGTCGAGGCGGGCCCGGGCCGGCGACCAGGGCCAGTCGAGGTCGCCGTGGAAGATGTGACCGCCGGGCATCGCGAGGTCGCGCTCGACGTCCTGCGGGATCTTGGCCTCCAGGCACAGGTCGCCGTTGCCGTCGCGGGCCACGCACGACATCAGCGGCTCCTCGAGGTGCTGGTCGAGCGAGGCGATCGCGCGCTCGACGGCGACCCGCTTGGCGCCCTCGGGGTCGGCGTCGAAGAGCGAGGCCGGGGTGTGCAGGCCGAAGTAGGTGAGCGTGTGGGTGCCGGGCGGGACGTCGCCGAGGATGCTCGGGTCGGTCAGCGAGTGGCAGTAGACCTCGCCCGGCATCACCGTCGGCACCCGGCCGGCGGCAGCGTCGGCGTACGCCGCCTCGAGCTGGGTGTAGTCCTCGCCGAGGTGCAGCGTGCCGGAGAACGCGGTGGCGGGGTCGACGCCCGAGCGCAGGCGGGGGAGCCGGTCGAGCAGGAAGTTGATCTTGAGCTGAGAGCCCTCGGGCTTGGTGGCGGGGTCCTCGGGCTCGCCGAGCAGGATCCGCAGCACCCAGGGCGCGACGTTGGCGAGCACGAACCGGCCGGCGACGGTGTGGCTGGCGCCGTCGGCGGAGGTCCAGGTGACCTCGCCGCCGTCGCTGCCGGCATCAGCCCGCACGGCGCTCACCCCGGCCCCGGTGACGATGGTCGCGCCGGCGTCGACCGCGGCACGGTGCAGGGCGCCGGTGACCGCACCCATGCCGCCGACGGGCACGCGCCACTCGCCGGTGCCGTTGCCGATCAGGTGGTAGAGGAAGCAGCGGTTCTGCACCAGCGACGGGTCGTCGAGCGAGGCGAAGGTGCCGATCAGGGCGTCGGTCGCGACGACGCCGCGCACGGTGTCGTCGGCGAAGCGCCGCTCGACGGCCTCGCCGAGCGGGCGGGTGACGACGTCGCGCCAGGTGCCCGGGTCGACCAGGTCGCGCAGCTCGCGCTCGTTGGGCAGCGGCTGCAGGAGCGTCGGGGCGACCACGCGGGCCATCTCGGCGACGTCGGCGTAGAACTCGCGCCAGGCGTCGTACTCGGTGTCGGAGCCGGTCAGGTCGCGGAACGACTGCCGGGTGGCGTCGCGCTCGTTGCGCTCCACCATCAGCCCGCCGGGTACGCCGCCGCGCAGGGTCGGCGTGTAGGACGCCGTGCGCCGCGACGACAGCGTGACGTCGAGCTGCAGGTCGGCCATCAGCTGCTCGGGCATGACGGACACGAGGTAGGAGTAGCGCGAGAGCCGGGTCGGCAGGCCCGGGAACGCGGCGGCCGACACGGCGGCGCCGCCGGTGTGGTCGAGGCGCTCGAGCACCAGCACGGAGAGGCCGGCCCGGGCGAGGTAGGCCGCCGAGACCAGTCCGTTGTGGCCCCCGCCGACGACCACGACGTCGTAGCGGCGGCTGGTCGGTGGCGCAGCAGTCACGCGGTCACCGTAGCGACCTGGAGGGTTCGGCCTCACATCCGTCGGGGACCAGCGATCATGGTCGGGTGTCGACCATCCCCACCCGTGCCGGCAGCGGCGTCGGGCGAGGGTCGGTGGGGGTCGGTCGGGGTCCGTCGCAGCCCTGGCCGTGGCGTCGTACGGCGGTCGTCGCCGGCACGCTGCTGACCCTGCTGGTGCTGGCCTGGGTCAGCTCCGCGCACGCTCCGCCGCGCGACTTCGTGACCGGGATGTGGCCGGTCGGCCTCGGCACCGGGGCCGTGGTGCTCAGCCACCCGCGCCTGCGTGCGGTGACCGCGGTGCTCGTCGGCGGTTGCGCCGCGCTCGCGCTGCTGCTCCGCGACGCCTCCGACGACATCGTGATCGGCGCCGGCATCGCCGTGGCCCTCGAGGTGTACGTGGCCGCCCGGGTGCTGCGCCGCGACGACGGGCGGCGCCCGGAGCTGCGCACCGACGAGGACCTCCGGCGCTACTTCGCCGCGGCGGGGTTGGCTGCGCTGGTGGGCGCCGGTTCGCTGGCCCTGGCCTTCGTCTCGGCCGACGTCGGCGATCCCGCGAAGGTGGCTCTCGATGTCGGCACGGCCCACGGCGCCTCGCACCTCTACCTGGTCCCGTTCTTCCTGCGGCTGCCCGAGCAGGGCGCCATCGCCCGCAGGGGCGAACGGGTGCTGCAGTGGCTGGTCCTGCTCGTCGGCATCCCGCTGCTGCTCACGCCCGAGGCGTCGCAGTCGCTGAAGTTCCTGATCATCCCGGTGCTGGCGTGGGGCGCCCTGCGCATCACCCCGATCGAGTCGCTGCTGCAGCTGGTCGGCGTCGTCTTCCTGACCATCACGCTCACCTCCTACGACGTCGGACCGTTCGCCGACGACCCTGAGCGCTACGGGCTCCCGGCCGACTACCGCGGCGTCCTGCTGTCGGCGTTCGCGATGAGCTGCGCGGTCATCGTCGTGCCGCTGGTCCTGCGCGTGGGGGAGTACGTCGGCGCTGCCCGCGACTCGGCCCGTGAGCGCGACCTCGTGCGCGGCATCGTCGACGGCGCGACCGGCATCGCGATCATCGGCACCGACGCCACCGGCCGGATGACGCTGTTCAACCCCGGCGCCGAGCGGCTGCTCGGCTACCGGGCCGAGGAGGTCCTGGGCCGCCGCACCCACCTGCTGCACACGACCGAGGCGGTCGAGGAGAAGGCTGCCGAGCTCGGCGTCGAGGCCGACCTCGTCACCGTCAGCGGGGCGATCGTCGACCGCCGCCTGGTCGGTACGCCGATCCGGTTCCGCCGCAAGGACGGCTCCGAGCGCGTCCACGCGATGACCCTGACCCGGCTCACCGTCGCCGGCACGACGAGCGGGTTCGTCAGCACCTCCGAGGACATCACCGACCAGCTCGACACCGAGCAGGTGCTACGCGACGCGCTCGAGGTGGAGCGGCACGCGGTCGAGCGGCTGCGCGAGGTCGACTCGGTCAAGGACCAGTTCGTCTCGACCGTCAGCCACGAGCTGCGCACGCCGATCACCAGCATCCTGGGCTACCTCGAGATGCTCGCCGACGGCACGCTCGGCGAGATGGACAAGCCCCAGCGCGACGCCCTGCGCCGGGTGCAGTCCAACAGCCACCGGCTGCTGTCGCTGATCGACGACCTGCTGACGCTGTCGCGGGTGGCCGAGGACGGTCTGCGCGACAAGGAGACCTTCGACCTGCGCCGCTCGGTGAGCACCGCCTACGAGGTGGTCTCGCCGTCGTGGGAGCCGCCGCGCTGGCTCGACGTGACGCTGACGCTGCCCGAGGAGCCGATCGAGACCCACGGCAACTCCGAGATGATCGAGCGGCTGGTCGTCAACCTGCTCAGCAACGCCGTGAAGTTCACCGACGACGGCGGCTCGGTCACCGTCTCGCTCATCGTCGACCCCGGGCTGCAGTACTCCGTGCTCCGCGTCGCCGACACCGGCATCGGCATCCCCGAGGACGAGCAGGACCAGCTGTTCAACCGGTTCTTCCGCTCCTCGCTGGCCGAGCGCCGGGCCATCCAGGGCAGCGGCCTCGGGCTGTCGATCTCGCGCGCCATCGTGGAGCACCACGGCGGCGTCATCGCGGTGCACTCGCGCCAGGACGTCGGCACGACGGTCGACGTACGGCTGCCGATCGCGGGGGGAATGTCCAACATTCAACTATCGTTGGACCAGGTGGAGCGCGCACCTCTCTAGCGCACGAGCTCCACGACCTCGAGGAGACCGGCCATGCCCGCACAGACCGTCGACGATCTGACCGTCCTGGAGCGGGTCGGCGCTCCCGGGCTCGGCGACCAGCCGCGCCCCGTGCGGTCGGTGACCACCGCCCCGCAGGGCCACGAGGGCGAGGGGTTCCCGGTGCGCCGGGCCTTCGCGGGCATCGACCTGGCCCAGCTCGACCCGTTCATCATGATGGACCAGATGGGCGAGGTGGAGTACGCGCCGGGCGAGCCCAAGGGCACCCCCTGGCACCCCCACCGCGGCTTCGAGACGGTCACCTACATCATCGACGGCGTCTTCGACCACCAGGACTCCCACGGCGGCGGCGGCACCAACACCAACGGCGACACCCAGTGGATGACGGCCGGCTCCGGCCTGCTCCACATCGAGGCCCCGCCGGAGTGGCTGGTCCAGGCCGGCGGCCTGTTCCACGGCATCCAGCTCTGGGTCAACCTGCCCCGCGACGCCAAGATGACGACCCCCACGTACCAGGACATCCGCTCCGGCGAGGTCGCCCTGCTCACCTCTCCCGACGCCGGCGCGCTCGTGCGCGTCATCGCCGGGTCGGTCGACGGACACGGCGGCCCCGGGGCCACCCACACGCCGATGGCGCTCGTGCACGCCACGATCGAGCCCGGCGCCCGCCTCGACCTGCCGTGGGACGTCGACTTCAACGCCCTCGTCTACGTGCTCAGCGGCCAGGGGACCGTCGGCATCGACGGCCGGCCGCTCCGCACCGGCCAGACCGCCGTCCTCGGCGCCGGCGACTTCCTCACCGTCACCGCCGACGGCAGCCAGGAGGCCCGCTCGCCCAAGCTCGAGGTGGTCGTCGTCGGCGGCCGCCCGATCCGCGAGCCACTGGCCTGGGCCGGGCCGTTCGTCATGAACACCAAGGCCGAGGTGCTCGAGGCCTACCAGTCCTTCCAGCGCGGCGACTTCGGCCACCCCGTGGGCTGACGCCCCTGCGCAGCATGACTTAGGGTCACCTCACATGGCCCGGATCTTCCGCGACGCGTACGGCGTCCCGCACGTCCGCGCCCGCGGCGTGCTCGACCTCGCCCGCGGCCAGGGGCTCGCCGTCGGTCGCGACCGGGCCTGGCAGCTCGAGTGGCTGCGCCGCCGCGCGACGGGCACGACCGCCGAGGTCGTCGGCGGGCCGGGCACCGCGTGGGACCGCTTCTCCGAGCGGGTGCGCATCGTCGGCACCGCCCAGCGTGCCCACGCCGCCCTCAGCGAGGAGTCCCAGGCCTTCGTGGCGGCGTACGTCGAGGGTGTCAACGCCGCGCTCGCCGAGCCGGGGGCTGCGACCCCGCCGGAGCTGGCTCAGGTCGGGCTGACCGCGCAGGAGTGGCCGGTGTGGATGCCGCTCGCGACGTTCCACGCCCAGCAGGTGCTGTTCGCCGACGTCGGCTCCACGCTGTGGGAGCGGCGGGCGCGCGAGGTGCTCGGCGGCGACGCGGCGCTGCTGGCGCACGAGGGACCGCTGCCGGCCGGCAGCAACGCCTGGGCCGTCGGCGGCGCGCGGACGGCGTCCGGACTGCCGCTCATCGGCGGCGACCCCCACCGCACCTTCGAGTCGCCCGGGGTCTACCACCAGGTCCGGCTGGCCAACGACGACCCCGACGACCGCTTCGACGTCGTCGGCTTCTCGTTCACCGGCGTGCCCGGTGTCCAGCACTTCGCCCACGCCGGCGACGTGGCCTGGGCGATCACCAACGCGATGGCCGACTACCAGGACCTCGACGACGTCGGCGCCGACCACGACGGCCCGACGGTCACGCCGGGGATCGGCTTCCGCGGCCCGTCGACCGAGCTGGGCGACGTCGGGTTCGAGGCCCTTCTGCCGCTGCTGCGCGCCCGCACCGCCGACGACGTCGACGCCGCCTTCGAGCACTGGGTCGAGCCGGTCAACAACGTCGTGATCGCCGACGTGCACGGCACGGTCCGCTACCGGTGGGCCGGGCGCGTGCCCACCCGCGACGCCGAGCGGCGCTGGACCGGCTGGCGCGCCGACCGCCACCGCGTCGACGTCGGCGCCGACGGCCAGCTCGTCACCGCCAACGACCGCCGCGGTCCCGAGAGCGCCGAGATCGGCGACGCGTTCGCGCCGCCCCACCGCGCCGACCGGATCCGGGAGCTGCTCGGCGAGCGCACCGGCCTGACCGCCGACGACTTCACCGCCATCCACGACGACGCCCTGCTCGGCGGCCGCGAGGAGCTGCGCCACCTCGCGCCCGCCCGCTTCGCCGACTGGGACGGCCACATGCGCGCCGACTCCGCCGAGGCCGCGGCCTACGCCGCCTGGCGCTCGGCGTTCGTCACCCGCATCGCTGCCCATCCCGTCTTCGACCCCCTGCGCGAGCCGGCGCCCGACCCGGTGGTCGCGCCGTGGTTCGACGTCACCGTCCACGTCGGCCTGGCCCTGTCGAGCCTGGCCGCGGCCGGGACGCCGTTCGGCATCGACCTGGCCGAGTGCGCCCGCCTCGCCGCCGGCGACGTCGCGGCGGCCGACGTCGCCACCTGGGGCGAGACCCACGTGTTCACCCCGATCCACGCCTTCGACGCCGCGCTCGACCTCGAGGCGCCGGAGGTGCCCGCGGTGCCGCTGAGCGGCGACCAGGACTGCGTGCGCTGCTGCGGCTCGCTGCCCGGCGTCGGCGACGCCGCCTACCGCGGCTCGGTCGCCCGCTACGTCTGGGACCTCGCCGACCGCACCGCCGGCGGCTGGGTCGTGCCCATGGGCGCCTCGGCCGTGCCCGGCGACCCGCACCACCTCGACCAGCTGCCGCTGTGGGCCGAGGCCCGGCTCGCCCCGATCGTCACCGACTGGGACCTGCTCACCGAGGAGCCCGCGTGAGCCTGCGCCTCACTCCGCTCGACCCGGCCCCCGCCGCCGGCGACGTGGAGGTCGTCCACGCCTGGGCCGTCGAGGACCGGGCGTCGTTCTGGATGATGCAGGACCACTCGCTCGAGGAGGTCCGCGAGGTCTACCGGTGGATCCAGGATCAACCCACCCACGCCGCCCACCTCGTGCGCCGTGGCGACGAGCCCGTCGCGCTGTTCCAGACCTACGACCCGCGCGCCGAGGAGGTCGGCGAGCACTTCGACGTCCTCGACGGCGACCTCGGGGTCCACTTCATGCTCGCGCCGGCCACCACCGCCGAGCGCGGGTTCACCGCGAGCGTCGTCGGCTTCCTGGTCTCGTGGGTCTTCGCCGACCCCGCCGTACGCCGCATCGTCGTCGAGCCCGACGCCCGCAACGCCAAGGCCGTGGCGCTCGTCGAGCGGCTCGGCTTCGAGCTCGGGCCCGTTGTGACGCTGTCGACGAAGCCGGCGCGCCTGGCCTTCTGGACCCGCGAGGCCTACGAGAGCGTCTTCTCGAAGAACAGCTCGGCGTAGGGGTTGTCGTTGTAGCGCTCGATGCGCCGGTAGCCCGCGCGCTCGTACATCGCGATGGCCTCCTCGAGCGTCCCGTTGGTGTCGAGCCGTACGACGCCCCGCCCGCGCCCGCGGACGACGTCCTCGAGGTGGCGAAGGAGCCGTGAGCCCAGCCCGGCGCCGCGCCACGTGGGGTCGACCCACATCCGCTTGACCTCGTCGACGTCCGGCCCGATCGACTGGACGCCGCCGCACGCGACCGGCACGCCGTCGCTGGTGGCGACGGTGAGGGTGTCGAGCGGGGGAGGGGTGCCGGGGTCGAAGCCGCCGGGGAAGCGCTGGGCGAGCTCGGCCAGGTAGTGCCCGACCGCGGTCGTCGCCAGTGCGCCACCGGGGTCGACCTCGCGGAGGTCGACGGTCGCGGCGCGCACCAGCAGCTCGGCGGTCGACAGCGCCTCCTCGAGCCGGGCCCGCTGGCGGTCGGTCAGCGGTGAGACGAGCCGGGCGGCGAGGTCGTCGGAGCGGGCGTCGAGGCGGCGCAGCAGCGCCTCGCCGCCCGGGGTCAGTCGCACCGCGCGCCGGCGCCGGTCGGCCGGGTCGGGCACCGTGGTCGCCAGACCGCGCGACTCGAGATCGCGCAGCAGTCGGCTCAGGTAGCCCGAGTCGAGCGCCAGGCGCTCGCGCAGCTCGCCCACCGCGGCACCGTCGACCCCGACCTCGAACACGAGCCGGGCCGCGCCGAGCGGCAGGCCCAGGCCCAGGAAGGACTCCTCGAGCGCTCCGGTGCGCTGGGTCCAGGTCCGGTTGAACCGGCGCACGGCCTCGACGGTCGACATCCACCTGACTCTAGTCAGGCAATCGGTGCCGGTCTGGACCGGTGCATCTCCGATACCGAACGGGGTAACTCACGGGGTGCGCCGCAGGAAGTGTTACCAACGCCTCGGTCCGCACCCCGTCCCCCCAGCCAGGAGCCCCAGATGGCCACGATCCAGCTCGCCGTCGGTGACCCCGACCTGCACGAGCTGGTCGCGCTGCACCTCGAGCTCCGCGGACACGACGTCCGCTCCGCCGACGTCGACGCGACCTGGGGCGCCCTCGCTCCCTCGCCGGCCGACCTGCTGGTGCTGCACAAGGCGCCCGCCTCGACCCGACACGTCGAGCTCGTGGAGCGCTGCCGGCAGCACGCGCCGCTCGCGACGATGCCGATCCTCCTGGTCGGCGTGCGCTCCAACGACGTCGAGATCGCCGACCTCGTCGAGGCCGGCGTCGACCGGTTCATCGAGATCCCGTTCTCGCTGCGCTACCTCACCGCGACCATCGCCGAGCTGCTCGGGCTCGCCGGACCGGCCACGCCCGACGAGGCCCCGACCCGACCGCCCCTGGCCGCCTGCGGTTGAAGGGCGGCAGGGTCACCGCGGCCGGTAGCGGCGGGCGGCCAGCAGGGTGAGGACGGCGACCAGCCCCCACGCCACCAGCACCGCCCAGGGCCGGGCCGACGAGGTCTCGGAGAACACGAGCTCCCCATCCAGGTCGAGCGCCGCGCCGTGCGGCGTCCAGGGCAGCAGCGCGGCTCAGGGTGAGGGCAGGCCACGACGCCACCGCCGCAGTTCCTCTGGATCCCACCACCGCCCTGACCGCCGCCGACACGGCGTCCAGCATCCGTTGCCGACCTGTGACCGTTGCTGCCAGCCCCGGGCCGCGAACGGCGCTACGGTGCGGGGACTGCGAACGATCCTCGGCACTCGGACGCGGGACGCCCCCCTCGACGTCTGGCAGGAACCCCCCCCATGGCACACGTACTCATCGCCGACGACGACCCTGACATCCGCGAGCTCTTCGAGATGACGGTCGGGTCCCTCGGGCACACCTGGCGCGCGGTCGGGGACGGCGGGGCGGCCATCGACGCGCTCGCCGAGTCCGTCTACGACCTGGCCATCCTCGACGTCGGGATGCCCTGCGCGACCGGCATCGAGGTCGTGGCCAAGGTGCGCGCCGACGACCCAGCGCGCACGCTGCCGATCATCCTGGTCAGCGCCTACTCCTCCGACGACGACGTGCGCCGCGGGCTCGAGGCCGGCGCCGACGACTACCTGACCAAGCCGGTCGTGCTCGCCGAGCTGCGACGCCGCATCTGCGCCCTCCTCGCGCCGTAGTCCCACCGTCCTGACGACGCCGAACGGCCCCCTGCGTGGCAGGAGGCCGTCCGGTGGTGCGTCCGCACCGGCACCGCACCCACGGGGGAGCGGCGCCGGCACGTCAGGTGGTCACGCGGTCACTGGAACTCGACCGGGTTGGTCGTGACCGGGCTCGACTCGACGATCGTGCCGTTGCTGCTCTGCGACCGGGCGGTCACCAGGCAGGTGATCTTGTCCCCGGCATCGAGGTCGGCCGGTACGTCGAACGACTCCTCCGACAGCGGGTTGTGGAGCACCTCCGTGGAGTTGAGGACCCACCGGAAGCTGAAGTTGACGGGCATCAGCGTGTAGCCGTCGGGTGCGCTCCAGCCGCCGGTCAGGCAGACGAGGTCGTCGCCGGCGCCGACCACGGTGGCCGTGGCGCCGTTCTCGGTGATCGAGGGGTTGGCGCCCGTGAGTGACGGGGCGCCGACGGTGCTGGAACCGCCTCCACCGCCGGCCGGCGGCTGGCTGCCGGCGACCTTCATCGTGTTCGAGCTCTGGACGGCGCCGCTGGCGTAGCCGTTGCGGGTCTGCACGACGAGGCAGCCGATGTCGGCGCCGGCGTCGGCCGCCGAGAGCTGCAGCTGCCTGGTGGTGACCTGTGTGCCGGCGCCGTCGAGGACGGGCGACCCGTTGCGGGTCCAGCGGTAGGACCAGGAGTTCTTGGCGGCGTCACCGGAGGGCGCGGCCGGGTCCCAGGTGCCCTCGTTGCAGCGCAGCTCCCAGCTGGTCTGGGCGCCGGTGGTCTCGCCGGCAAGGCCGGTCACGGTGACAGCGGTGCCCGTGGTCTTGACCGGGGCGCCGAGCTCGGGCGGGGTCGTCGTACCGCCGCCGGTGCCGGCGTTGCCGCCGGGCTGCACGACGACGGTCTTGGTGAAGCCGCGCTGGTTCGGGTGGCCGGTCGGGCTGACGATGCACTTGAGGGTGCGGCCGCGGTCCGAGCCGTCGTCGAGGCCGGCCGCGGCGAGGGCGGCGTCGCCCTCCTTGATGTCGTAGGCCACCTTGCCGCCCTTGGCGACGCCGGTGAAGGTGGCGACCACGGTGCTCGAGTCGCGCACCACCCTGATCGTGTAGGTGCGGTTGCCGGCCTTGGCCCACTTGCCGGTCGTGCACTCCAGCCCACCCGGTGTCCCCGCCGGGGTGCCGGTGTTGGTGATGACGGTCAGCACCGGGTTCTTGCTGACGAACGGCGTCGGCGGTGCCGCCGACGCCAGTGCCGTGCTCGCGCCCACGAGGAGCACGGTGGCTCCTGCGAGCGCGCTGAGGGCGTGCTTGTACATGGTGGGGGTTCTCCGTTGCTCCGGAACAGCAGGCGTGACCCTGGGGTCACCTGGACGTGGGGGGACGCGTCCGAGCGCGTGGTCGCACACTCGCGCGGCCCACGTCGGTGTATGCGCCGAAGCCTGCTGATTTTGCCGTTCCCCCGTCGAAACGGCCCCGACACGGGTATGGACCGGTCACGAATGACCACGGGCTCCTTGGGGTCCGAGGGCCCCAGGTCCAGACCACTGCCGAGCCGTGCGCCGTCCTACGGGCGGGTGCGGGCGACCTCGTCGCGCAGGGCGGCGTAGGCCGGCTTGGCGCGCCGGTCGTGGGTGAGGACGCCGAAGTTGTCCTCCCGGTCGGCGGCGTCCGTCCCGGCGTCGCGCAGGGAGTAGAGGTAGATCGGGCCGGTCCAGGCACGTCGGCGGGCCTCGCGGACGCCGGAGACGAGCATGGAGGCCTGGGTCCGCGCGCTGACCGCCTCCTCGCCGGTACCGGTGGGGGCGCCGTACTCGGTGAGCCACATGCGCGAGGCGCTGTCGCCGTGGGCCACCATGATCTGGCGCAGCAGGTGCATCCGGAAGAAGGTGTTCCACTCCTCGGTGCCGGTGGGCATCGCCGGGTAGCTGTAGGGGTGCACCGAGACGGCGTCGAAGTTCCGCAGCGGGACCCGCGCGTAGACGCCGCGGAGGAACGTCATCGGCGAGACCGTCGTCCGGTCCGGGACGTCGTTGGCCGGCGACATCGACCCGACCAGGACGGGGGCGCCGGGGTCACCGGCGCGCAGGCGCGGTGCGACGGCGTTGACCAGGGCGGCGTACTGGGCGGCGTTGGGCGGTGCGACCCAGAAGCGCTGCAGGTTGGGCTCGTTCCAGATCTCCCAGGCACCGACGTGGGTCCGGTAGCGCGCGGCGGCGGCGCCGGCGAAGCGGGCGAACCCGGCCCGGTCGACGGGCAGGGGACGGCCGGCGGCGTCGTGGCGCTGGGCCCAGTCGGGCTGGTAGCCGATGACGGCCAGGACCCTGATGCCGCGCTTGCGGGCCTCGCCGAAGACGCGGTCGGGCTGGGACCAGTCGTAGCGGCCCCGGTTCCCCTCGACGCGGGCCCACGACAGGTCGAGCCGGATGCGGGTGATGCCCATGGCGCGCATCTGGTCGAGGTCGCGACGCAGGTCGGCGAGGTCCTCCTCCATGATCGAGAACCCGGGGCTGAACCCGACCGGGACCCGGGTGGCGGCACTGCGGGCGGACGGGGCTGAGGTGGTGGCGGCCGCGGTCGTGCGGTTGACGGTGTCGGTGGCCGGCGCCGGTCCGGCGTCGGCCACGGTCGTGCCGGCAGCCAGGAGCAGGACGCTCAGCCCGGCGGCGACGGCGCGTCGGTGGGCACGACCACGTCCGGCGCGGGCGGCAGGGCGTGGTCGGACGGGCACGGGCGTGGGGGGAGTCGCGCGCATGTGACGATGTTTGCCCAGCCTCCGGTCCTGCGGACCCGGTCGGACGAGGACGACCTCTTCGGTCTGCCGGCCTCCACCGGATTGACCAGGCGGGTCCGACCGATCGGTCAGACGTGACGCTGCCGGTCGCGCGGACGGCGTTCCCGGGGCCGCGGACGGGCGAACGGCGCGCAGGGGACGATGGAGCCACGTCATCCCCACCCCTGTAGGAGGAGCCCGTGCACTTCATCGTGGTCAAGTTCCAGACCAAGCCCGAGTGGACCGACCGCTGGCTCGACCTGGTCGCCGACTTCACCGAGGCCACCCGCGCCGAACCCGGGAATCTCTGGTTCGAGTGGTCGCGCAGCGTCGAGGACCCCGCACAGTTCGTGCTCGTCGAGGCGTTCGCCGACGACGGCGCCGGCCCGCACGTCGCGAGCGAGCACTTCAAGAAGGCGATCGCCGAGATGCCACAGGCGCTCGTCTCGACCCCAGCCATCATCAGCCGCAGCGTCGACGGCGACGGCTGGGACGAGATGGGCGAGGTCTCCGTCGGCTGAGAGCCCGGACGGGTGGAGCACCGCCTGGACCGAACGAGCCCCTGACCTGTCTCGCAGGTCAGGGGCTCGATCGTCAGGGTGAGTAACGGGACTTGAACCCGCGACATCCGCCACCACAAGGCGGCGCTCTACCAGCTGAGCTATACCCACCACGGCCCGAGTGATCGGGACCGGAAGAAGTGTAGAGGGTTCAGGCCCCAGTCTCAGAATCGGTTCCGGCGACGGGTGCGGACGCCTCTCCGGCGGGGCTGGCGGGAGGCGTCGGACCCAGTCCGGTCAGGGCTCCGCCGTGCCGCGCGGCGACCGCGCGGGCGGTCGCGGTGTCGGGGCCGGGGGGCGCGACGAAGACGGTGTCGCGGTAGTAGCGCAGCTCCTCGATGCTCTCCTGGATGTCGGCCAGGGCGCGGTGGTTGCCGCGTTTGGTCGGTGCCGCGAAGTAGGCCCGCGGGTACCAGCGACGCGACAGCTCCTTGATCGAGGAGACGTCGACGATGCGGTAGTGCAGGAAGGCGTCGAGGTCGTGCATGTCGCGCGCCAGGAACGCGCGGTCGGTGGCCACGGTGTTGCCGGCCAGCGGCGGTCGGCTGTCGGGGGCGCAGTGCTCGCGCAGGTAGGCCATCACCTCGGCCTCGGCCTCGGCGAGCGTGACGCCGCCCTCGAGCTCCTCGAGCAGGCCGGAGGTCTCGTGCATGGTGCGCACGAACGGCACCATCTGCTCCAGCGCCTCGGCCGGCGGCTTGACGATGATGTCGATGCCCTCACCGAGCACGTTGAGGTCGAAGTCGGTGACCAGGGCGGCGACCTCGACCAGGGCGTCGGCCCCGAGGTCGAGACCGGTCATCTCGCAGTCGATCCAGACCAGGCGTTCGTTGGCGGCACTCACGGTCGATCACCCTACGGGTCCGGCCGGACCGCGGCTCCCAGCCCTGGGTCAGTGCAGCCTCAGTGCCGGCTCAGTGCCGGCTCAGTGCTGGCTCAGGACGGGCTCAGCCGGCCCCCCTAGCCTCGTCCGGGTGAGGACGACGGCGGGGGAGTGGGTCGCGCTCCTCGCGCGCCTGGTGGTCGGCGTCGTCTGGCTGTGGGCCGGGCTGGTCAAGCTCGCCGAACCGCTCGGCAGCGTCCGTGCGGTCCAGGCCTACGACCTGCTGCCGACCGCCCTGACCGAGCCGGTCGGCTACGCGCTGCCGGCCGTCGAGGTCGTGGTCGGCCTGGCGCTGGTCGTCGGCGTGATGACGCGCGGGGCAGCGGTGATCTCGGTGCTGCTCTTCGTCGCGTTCGTGATCGGCATCGCCTCGGCCTGGGCCCGGGGTCTCGAGATCGACTGCGGCTGCTTCGGGGGCGGCGGCTACGACCCCGACGCCGCCTCGCAGTACCCCGTCGACCTGGCCCGCGACGCCGCGCTGCTGCTCGCCTCGGCCTACGTCGTGTGGGCCGGTCCGGGCCGGCTGGCCCTCGACACGGTGCTCTTCCGCCGCAGCACCTCACCCGACCCGGAGCGCGAGACCGCGCCCGACGACATCAGGGAGAGGACCGGCTGATGGCCAGCACCACCAAGAAGGACGACAAGGCGACCAGGCGCGCGGAGCGGCTGGCCGAGCTGCAGCGGCAGGCCAAGGCCCAGGAGCGCCGGCGCAACCTGATGGTCGGCGGTGTCGTGGCCGCCGTGCTCGTCCTGCTCGGTGCCGTCTTCTACGTCGTCAGCCAGGCCAACAACGTCGACACCGAGGTCGCCTCCGCCGACAGCGACTACGGCGTCACGATCGGTCCCGACGACGCCCCGCACCAGGTCGTCATCTACGAGGACTTCCTCTGCCCGGCCTGCGGTCAGCTGGAGGCCGGCACCGGTGACCGGCTCGCCGAGCTCGCCGCGGACGGCCAGGTCCAGGTCGACTACCGGCCGTTCAACCTGCTCGGCGACTACTCCGGGCGCGCGACCGCGGCGTTCGGCGTCGTGCTCGAGGAGTCCGGGCCCGAGGTGGCCAAGGAGTTCCACGACCTGCTGTTCGCCGAGCAGCCGTCGGAGTCCGCCGGCTCGATGCCCGACGCCGACTGGCTGGTCGAGAAGGCCGTCGAGGCCGGCGCCGACGAGGACGCCGTCGCCGACGGCATCCGGGCCGGCGAGAACGACTTCTCGCGCGGCGCCACGCAGGCCGCGGCCGACGCCGGCATCAGGGGCACGCCGACGGTCATCGTCGACGGCGAGAACTTCACCAGCAACGACCCGGCCGCCCTGCTCGACGCCGTCGAGGACTAGCACCTCCCTCGGCCGCGCTGGCAGCATCCGAGGCGTGACCGAGCTCCGCGCGCCCCACCCGCTGTCCGACTTCATCGCGGGCCTGCCCAAGGCCGAGCTGCACGTCCACCACGTCGGCTCCGCGTCGATGCGCATCGTCGCCGAGCTGGCCGCACGGCACCCCGGCACCGTGCCGTCGGAGCCCGAGGCGCTGCGGGCGTTCTACGAGTTCCGCGACTTCGCCCACTTCATCGAGGTCTACCTGGCCGTCGTCGACCTCGTCCGCACCCCCGACGACGTCCGCTACCTGACCTACGAGATCGGCCGCGAGCTGGCGACCACCCAGGCCGTGCGCTACGCCGAGCTCACGTGCACGCCGTACACGTCGGTGCAGGCGGGGGTCGCCATCCAGGGCTACACCGAGGCGATCGAGGACGCGCGGGTCGCGGCCGAGCGCGACTTCGGCATCGTGCTGCGCTGGATCTACGACATCCCCGGCGAGTCCGGCGTCCCGGCTGCTGACGCCACGCTGTCCTACGCGCTCGAGCACCGCACCGACGCCCTCGTCGGCTTCGGCCTCGGCGGGCCCGAGATCGGCGTGCCGCGCGCGCAGTTCCAGCCCCACTTCGACGCCGCGCGGGCCGCGGGCCTGCACTCGGTCCCGCACGCCGGCGAGACCACCGGACCCGAGACCGTGTGGGACGCTCTGCGCCTGCTGGGCGCCGAGCGCATCGGCCACGGCACCTCGGCCGCCGCCGACCCCGCTCTGCTGGCCCACCTCGCGCAGCGGGCGATCCCGCTCGAGGTCTGCCCGTCGTCCAACATCGCCACCCGCGCGGTCGCCTCGCTCGAGGAGCACCCGCTGCGCCGCTTCGTCGAGGCCGGCGTCGTGGTGACCATCAACTCCGACGACCCGCCGATGTTCGGCACGACGCTCAACCGCGAGTACGAGATCGCCGCCGACCTGCTCGGCCTCGACGCGCACGGGGTGGCCGACCTGGCCTACGCCGGCGTCGCCGCGTCGTTCGCGCCGCACGACGTCCAGCAGCGCCTGCACGACGAGATCGCGGCGTACGTCGCCAGGGCGGTTCGCAAGCGCTGACGGTGAGGCTAGACAGGCTTGCCCATTTCGTCCCGAACGTCGGACACGGCCCGGTCGCGGCTGTCAGCCTCCGATCATGACGACGATCCCCTCGCCCCCGGGCCTCATGAAGACCCTGTTCACCTTCGGCATCGCGCGGGCGAGCTGGATCGCGGAGACCAACCGCACCCTCAACCAGGGTGGCGCGGGCTTCCTCTTCGCCTGGCTGCTGTCGCCCTTCGCCCTCTACGGCCTGGCCGAGCGCCTCAACAAGGCGCTGGCCGCGGCCGGTTCCACGCACCGTGAGTCGGCCGTCATGTGCTTCCTCTTCAACGGCTGGCCGCTGTTCGGCTCGCGGATGCGCCTCAAGCGCGGCACCGAGCGGCTCAACGAGGCCCAGCACTCGGGCCAGCGCGCAGGCGTCGCCGCCTAGCACCCGCCTCAGGACGTGCATCGGCCCCGCGGGCTCATACTTTGTGGGTCGCGGGGTCGATCCAGGCTCAGATATGGGGCACAGCGCCTTTCCGTGTAGCAGCAAAGTAGTCACGCGCTCTCAATCGCATTCTGGGGGTCGGTCTCACATAAGGTCGTCCGCATGTCTTCGCCGTATCCGCCGCCCCCGCCGCCGAACCCTTACCAGTCGTTCCAGGCACCGAAGAAGGGCCTGTCGAAGCCCGCCCTGATTGCGATCATCGTCGCCGCGGTCGTGGTGTTTTGCTGTGGTGGACTCGGGGTCCTCGGCCTGATCGTTGGCAGCGAGGAGCCGGACGGCGACGCGACCGATACGGCTGCCTCTAGCGCGAGCACTCCGAAGGCCAAGCCAAGCGAGACCTCGGGGCCGAGCGCGCCGGCCGAGCCGCCCTCGAGTGCCGCACCAGCACTGGACTGCACCGAGGCGGACCCCGGCCGACTCCGTGGTCTGGCGGACGGCGCACGCAAGGGCGTGAAAATCGTCGCAGGCTTCGTTGGCGAGGTGGAGACGGACACAGTTGCCGAGTACGCCGCCTACGCGGTGCGGGTCAGCAAGGGCGGCGAGACCGCAGACGTCGTATTGGCCGCACCCGTTACGGAGGGCGAGTCGCTAACGCTCGCCACCGAAGGCGCTCTGCCCTACTTCAACTGGGGAGACGTGGCAACCGATGGAAGCCCCGTCGACGAGATCCGCGATACGGTCGAGGCGTCGGACGGCGCTGCCGAGGCACTGGCCTGCCTGTCTGAGTGAACTGCCCTCGGTCACACCTGATGTTTAGCCGAGCAGGCGCCGGCGCGCGGTGCGCTGCCGTGCGCGCTCGTCCCGGAGCCGTCGGAGTCGGCGCACGAGCATTGCGTCGGCCTCGAGCGCCTCTGGCCGGTCGATGAGGGCGTTGAGGACCTGGTAGTAGCGGGTGGGGGTCATGTCGAATTTCTCGCGGACCGCGGTGTCCTTCGCGCCTGGGTAGCGCCACCAGCTGCGCTCGAGCTCGAGGATCGCGAGGTCGCGATCGGACAGTCGGCGTTGCTTGCGGAGGTCGACGGGCATGGTGGTGACGCTAGGTGCGACCGCCGACAGATCAACTCAGCCTGCTGAAGGCGCTGTGGGACCGACAGATAGAACCGCCCCAGCCGTAGGTGTTGGTTGGGGCGGTTCTGCGTCTCGTGCGCTTGGCCGCTCGCGATGGCGGCTCAGACGATCAGTCGCCTGTGGGCCCTGTCGGTCCTGTGGGCCCCTGCGCGCCTTGCGGCCCGCGCGGGGCCAGCGACGTCTGAACGTAGGTCACCCTGATGGCTCCGTTCTCGTTGCCGCTGTCACAGTTCGCGGTGACTGAGGCGGTTGCATAATCCCCCGTGTTGACGGACGAGAAGGTTGACTGTGTGATCAGACCAGAACTGTCGATGTTGATCAGGTTGAATCCGGGTGCGAATGCGTTGCCGTAGGGCCGTTCGCAAGGCTCGCCCTCTTGAAGGTTCACGACGAACGCATCGATGATTTCGATCTTCGAGTTTGCGGGTAGTACGACCTCTTCGAAGAAACTCCAGTCGTCCGTCACGACCGTGCCGCCAGTCGCACCGGTGCCGTCCGCGCCCTTCAAGTTGGCGATGGGAGTGGTGCCCCATGCGTCAGCGCCGCGCAGGTACACGTCGCCGGTGTCGGTTTCGAGGAACAGGTCGCCGGGCTTCCCGCTGGTGCCGGTGGGCGGGGTGTCGCCGCTGGTCCAGGTGGCGCCATCCTTACCAGCTGCGCCATTCGTGCCGTTAGTGCCGGGGCTGCCCTGCGGGCCCGCAGGTCCAGCAGGTCCAGCGGGGCCCTGCTCGCCGCCACCGGTGCCCGCGGGACCTGCGGGACCCGCAGGGCCTGCGGCGCCGTCCGTTCCGTCAGCACCGTCCTGGCCGGCGAGGGCTCGGCGTGCGAAGAGCCTGATGTCGCGCAGGTTGATCGTGCCGTTCTTGATGTCGGCTGAGGTGACGGTGCCGTCCTTGATCTGCTTGCTGGTGATCAGCGACCCGGCGACGGCGCCACCGGAGCCCATGAGAAGGGCAGCTGTCGTGACGGAGGCGATCAGCAAGACAGGCTTGCGGGAGGGAGTCTTCATGGGAGAAGTAGGACAGCATTCGCGGACCAGCGTGGGGCTTCGGACAGACTCGATCGAAGTCGTTCCGGCCCGCCTCAGTCGATGGCGGGCTCGACGGCGCCGGCTGGCAGCCACTCGCGGACCAGGGCCCATTGGCCGTCGATCTGGCGGAAGTGCGCGACGAGCGCTTCCCAGGGCAGCTGGTCGGGCTTGCGGAGCTCGACGAGGAGCCCGGGGTTGCGGCCGAGGTCGGTGGTGACCCAGACGTGGCGGGGCGTGTCCGGCTTCGGCTGGTGGTAGGTGGCGGTCTCGCCGTAGTTCTTGGGCGGGCCGGGTGGGTGGGTCGGGGCGACGTTGACGGTGCTGTGGCCGTACATCGCGGCGGAGCGCTCGGCCAGGTTCGGCCGCCCAGGGCGCTTGCTGCTGCCGCCTGCCACGTCAGTCCTCGAGCGTCTGCACGGACAGCAGGTCGTCGCCCTCGGCATACCCGGGCGCGGGCCTCGAAGACGGCGGCCTCATAGTCCAAGGCCTCGACGACGACCTCGACAGTCTCGGCGGCGGGTCATGACGAAACGCACCGACGGCCGTGGCCCCTACAGCGTGCTCACCGAGGCCTGCGACCAGGCAATCGCCGCCGCCGGCGAGATCGACGACCCC